>CANHQK010000011.1 GCA_947462765.1 Bdellovibrionales bacterium | reverse complement strand
TGTTGCTGGGCCCTTTCGAGCTTTCTGATGACCGCCATGCCAGCCTCAGGCCGCTTTCCGTCTCACCCGGTCGCGGGGAAGAAGGTAGGAGTTCAGACTTTCTCTCATATAAACCGGATTCACCCGCTGCTTCAGCAGGACCGCGCCCTCGATGATCATCTTGCGCAATGCGATTTCCTCCTCGGTTTTTTCCGCCAAGGCTTCTGCAATAGGAAGAAATACGAGGTTGGCCAGAGCGATCCCGTAAAGCGTACCGACCAGACCGATCGACATAGCCGGACCGATCATCTTCTCAGCCCCGGGCTTGCCGATTTGTTGAAGCAGGGCGATCATCCCCAGCGTCGTGGCCAGGAGTCCGAAAGCCGGCGGATACTTACCGATGGCTTTGAACATGTTCGCCTCATGCATGTAGTGATGCTCGATCGTAGCGAGCCGCTGATCGAGCACGCTGCGAATCTCGCGCTCGGAAAGAACACCGTCGGCAACCAAGGTGACGGCCTCTTTCAGGAACTCGTTCTTAAGGTTCGCGACCGCATCCTGGGTGCCGATCAGGCCCAGCGACAACTTCTTATTCAGGTCGAGCATCTGTTCGATGGTTCCATGGTAATCGATTCGGTTCCTGCCGAGTAATCGCAAGAAAAACACCTGGAACAGCATGAACAGCTTGCTGAGCGGAAAACTGATTGCCGCGGCAGCGAGCGTCCCGCCCCCGACAATCACAATCCCGTGGAAGTTCAGGAAGAACGACAGGTCCATCTTGGTCTCATGAAGGGCCGCGACCATGACTGCGAAACCGACGATGACTCCGAACAAAGAAGAGATATTCATGATCAGCCGTACCTCCTCAGATCGGTCGCTGTGACTTCACGCTGTTCATATCCGAACTGCTCCGCAAAGATCCGGTCGTTTACATCCGAGAGGTTGATCTGGCCACTGTTGGCCATGTTCTTGATCCGGTTCAACACCTTCCGCTCCACCACGGCGAACACTTCGCGACTGACCGGCTCGGCAATCACCAACTCCTCGCTGAGATCATCCGAGAGGTCCCGGGGCACCTTGTTGAGAACCGCATTTCGGATTTCGTCACCGCAGCCCTTGAGGAACTGGACCAACTCGTCGTGCTTGACGGAGGTGATGATCTCGGTCAGGACGGCATCCTTGAGGTAACGAAGAGTCTCCACCGAAACCAGTTTCGACTTGAGGCTGTGGAGTGCCTCGCCTCCCGAAGTGGCCATCAATTGCTGAATGATATTCCGCTGGGCATCCATCGAAGAGCGCTCGAGGAAGGATACCAACACATCCGTTCCCGGCAGTGCCTCGGTATTGAGCTTCGGATTCTCGAGCTTCTTGCGGCGGAGTGCCGATGCCACATTATGGATGTAGTTCTTGGGAAGGTGGTCGATCCGCGACAGTTCCGCCATGAGTTTGAGCTGGGTCGGCTCATCGTAACTCTGGAACAGCACCTGCCTTCTCTTGGCGTCACACTGGGTGAGAACGATCGCCTTGACGGTGTTCGATTCATTCTTGATCATCTCGAACATCTGAGGGGCGTCCATTTCGGCAAGAAAATCGAATAAGACCGCTGAACGGCTACCATGAACCTGCATCTTGGCTGTAACCGTCCGGTGGTGGAGCTTTTTCAGAAGACCGAGACGTTCATCATCGTTGATATCGAAGGTGTTGCGTGCATAGAAGTCCATCAGCTCGGTCAGGTCGGACTGCAAGCCCGGATCGCGGAGAAGATCCATGACGACGCTCTCGCCGAAGATCTCAAGATACTGGGCGGTGGTTTCCACCCCCTCTTCAGTCAGGACGTGAGTGAACACATGCTTGGCCACCTTGGGCTGCTCGGAGTAGATCCCCGTCAATTCGTCGTGAAGCCGCGATGCTTCGATCCGCTTGCCGATCAGGGTTGCCTTCTCGTCGTTCGTGAGACTCAGGTTGTCGGGCACCGCATGGGCGGCCTTCCCGTCTCGATTGCCTTCTTTGCCCCCCTCGGGGCCTTTTCCGCCTTCGAATACCTGCTTGCGGAAACTGATTGCAACGAGAGTGAAAAGAAGAGCGAGGATGATCGCCGACAGCACGATTCCGTAGAGCTTGAACTTGTCGAGTACCGCCTGGACCGCATCACCGTTCTCGACCCGTTCGATTTTCTCGTAATGCTCGATCCGCTCTTTGCGGACGTCATTGGATTCGTTCTGTTGCCGGACCGTCTGGTTCTGGGTCCGGCTTTCGGAAGAGTCTTTGAGCTCACGGGATTCGCGGGTCTCGCGAGAGTCCCTTGATTCGTTTTCGCGACCCGCGGTGGCGGGACTCCGACCCTGGGCCCATGGAATCTGTCCGGCAGCAAGTGCGGGGTTGTTCTTGGGGAATCTCATGCTCTGCGCGAGCACCTCGGAATTCTTATAGGGCGAAACCTTGAGCTTCACCATCTCGACCATGCCAGCTGCCTCTTCGGGTGGCAGGGACTGATCGGTCATGACTACGGCCTTGACCCCGCGGACGCGGATGGCAGCCGGCCCGTCCTGGAAGTACTCCTGGCTGGCGGCATAATCGACATCCTCTGGGTTCACCGCTTCGGTCTGAACATCGAAATCTCCGAGCACGCAATGATCGGGGCAAAACTGGGTGAGCATTCCCTGGATGGATGCACGGATATCGCGCACGACCCGGGCACGGAGCTCGGCCACCCGATAAGACGAGCTTGCCGGCTGCGGAAAGCGGGTGATCCTGGGTTCAACTTGAACAGGGAAGTCGAGTTGATCGAGATGCTCCTTGAAAAGAGCCAGAATCTTGCTCCGGGTCTGGGCGCCGAGGTTCTCATCGACCAACATCTTCACTCGGGCTGCCGCAGGAGCGAGTGTGGCCCGCCCCCCGTCCTCGAAGCCGGGAGCGGTCAGGTCGTCAATCGCGAGATCGACTTCGGTGTCCACATGGATGATCTGGCACTGTTCGCGGCAGTATTGGTTCACCAGAGGCTCCAGTACCTGGCGGACCTGTTGCTCACCGCGCTTTTTCACCTCAAGGGTGCTCGGTCCGGCCGCCATTGCGGTTCCGATCAACGATCCGATCAATAACGGGATGAATGTGAAGATCATCATGACATCACCTCTTCTGGGACGCGACATTGCGTTGCGCCTCCCTGCGTTCCACGACTTTCCTGAGTGCGGCCTTTCCAGGCTCGAATTCGAGTGCCTGTTTCCAGGACCTGAGGGCCAGGTCCGGGTAGCCGATCCGATCGAGGACAGTGCCCCTCATTTCGTAGAGTCTTGCATTGGTCGGATACTGTTTGATCAAAGCATCGATTTCCATCAACGCGGCCTCGTGGCGTCCACCGTGGAACAATTGTTTGATGTAATCCATCTTGCCAAGATAACTCTCATCCATCACAGGCAGGTCGTCGGACGGCTGGAGTCCCAAACCGCTCTCGATTTCCCGCCGGCGGGCACCAGCGACCGGATCCTCGTGGTCAGTGAAAGTCGATGCGATCTCGCGATCCGCAATTCCGGGCTTTCGTCTGAGGTACTGCTCATCGAGTCCGGCGCGCTCACCCGGGGCCGGTCCGCTCTCAGTCAGTTTAGGATTCATGGGAAGCTGGAACTCGGCAGTGGGATCCTGAGGAATTTCGATTTCCATCTGTTTGTCACCCTTCTTCGAACGGAAGGTGATCGACTTCGATGAATCCGGGGCAACCGCTCCGAACTGGGAGAAAGGATTATCGATGTACAAGGGCTCACCACCAGTCGTGGTCGGAGTGCCGCGTCCACCGAAGGTGGCACAGGCTGACAGTCCCGATACCACTCCCACCCAACACAACAGCATGAGCTTAGAAGATGTAGCCGACACCGATTCCTCCTTCCACACCCGACACCGATGCCGTCTGGGTAGTGCTGAACACCAGGGTTCCCTTCGGCCGGTAGCCTAGAAACGCCGAAATCGTCCAATGTTTTGCCATCCGCCATTCATAGGTGGCTCGCAACAGCCCCCCCAGGAATCCGGCGGCGTAAGTTCCGCCAATGCCCCCGATGATGATCGAGCGGGCTTTGTTGAAGTTCTCCTCCGGGCCGAATAATGCCCATCCGTGCTGGAAAAGGAGGGTGAAGTTAAAGGTGTTGTAGAGATTGGTGGGATCGGTAGTGGCATTACTGAGGCCAGTGAGCAGGTTCACGTCAGCATAGTAATTGGCCTCGAAGCCCACTTCTTTCTGGCGGTTATCGTAACGCTCCATCATCCGGATGCCGAACCCGAGGGCGGTGGAGTATCCGGTGTTGGCTTTCGGAGCCATCACCGTATAGAGCACCGGTCGGATTTGCATCGTGGATTGGTATTCCATTCGGGTTTTGGCCTCTTCAAGCTCCTGGAAGTCGACTCCGCGTCTCTGGGCGGATGCCCGTGTGTTTTCGGAATTGTAGTTCCGTGTCCACAAGGTCGTTCCCGCCTCGACATCTGAAATCTGGAAGGAGAGGATCATTCCCGTCGGCTGATAGGCGAATGCCACGTCCATGAAGTTCTGAACCCCGTTCATCCGGGCAATCCTCTGAAGCTCGGCTGCATTCGAGTCGGCGGAAGTGATCACCATCGTCTCCCCGCTCAGCTTCGCCGTTTTGGACCGGCACGCCAGGCAGTGCACGACCCGTGTCTTGCTGGTCTTGAGAATGCGTTCGGTGATGAGCAGCTCGAGGTGGGACTTGAAAGATGGGGGAATGTTTTCGCTGGTCACGAGGTTTCGGATAGAGAGATCTTTCATGCCGATGACCTGGCCTGTTTTGAGATCGTATTCAAAGTCCGCGAGTACTTCGTCGAGCACCTGGTAGAAGTTGCGCGATCCAGCCGGCGCCTCGGGTGCGGACTGGGCGTGAGCAGAGGCGGCCTGAACCAAAAGCACGACTAAACAGGCTAAAGCGGACTGCTTCAGCATTCGGGATCCAAGCATTTGTATGAAGAGTTTCCTCATCTCAGTGTCTCTTCGGACAGCCCCCCCCTTTCCTTGAAACTAAAGTTTTACAGAATTTTGACGATAGGGTTTTGACGGAGGAGTGTGCATGAGTCGGGTCCTGAAACCAGTCCTGAAGCCAATTATTGCCGGAGCTTTGACGGCTTTAGTGGCTTCGTGCGCCTCCACCCAGGTGGTGAGGGCTCCTGCCGCACTTCCTGAACTCCCCCGCTACTCAAGGGTCCCCCATCCGAACGGTTTCGATCTGGCCGACCTGAAGGCTATTTTCTTTCATCCCTCCGCTCCGAACGGTGTGAAAGAAACCTTCGCGGACCGCTGTGATGCCGACTTCCGGCAACTGTCAGGTGCGACCCTGCTGAAGTACGAACGCTCGACCGGAGCCCTCGAGCTCGTCGAGTCAAAGCCGGAGGACATGCATTGGTGCTTCTATTCGAAAATCCTGAAGCTCCAGGAAGTCCTCCAAAGCGATTCCACTTGGACGGAGCGGCAAAACCGAGTGCTCGAGACCTATGAGTTTCTCACTCCTGTGGCCAATGCATTCCACGATCACTATCATGATTCGCGCTACTTGCGCTGGGCGAGCCAATATTACTCGAAGGTTTCGGAGTGGGTCTTCTTCAAGAAGGTCGTTCCCACTCCAGAAAACACGCTCTTGCTGACTTCCGGCACCCGGACCTCGCTCGAGCCCTGGGTGGCCCCCGCCTCCGGTGCGAAAGAGCCTTCAGTATTCGCAAAATACGGGCTCTCACTGATGCCCAGCGTGGCCGGTGCTCCGAATCCGCTCGAGTCGGCTCCTCGTTCGCCCGCCTCAGTCGTGCCGGAAGCTCCTGCTCAAGAAGAGACCGGGGATTGATCAGCGAACGACGAAGTTCAGGATTTTGTTCTGAACGTAGATCACCTTGACGATCTGCTTGCCGTCGAGGAACTTCGCGATCCCTTCGTGCGCCTTGGCCATCGCCTCAAGGGTCTCTTGCGAGATCCCGGGCTCCACATCGAGAGTGCCCCGGAGCTTGCCAAGAACCTGGACGGCGATGGTGACCGTATCGGCCTTCACCCACTCCGGGTCGAATACAGGCCAAGCGGTGTGGCTCAGTGCTGATTTCTCGCCGATCGCCTCCCAAAACTCCTCGGCCAAGTGGGGGGCAAACGGATGCAGCAATTGAGTGAAGGCGCGGATCGCCTCCCGCGGAGTGGTCTCCTGAGCGGTGAAGTGATTCACGAAAACCATCATCTGGGAGATCGCCGTATTGAAGCGCATTCCCTCGATGTCCTCGGTCACCTTTTTGATTGTCACATGAAGAATTTTCCGGTCCTCGGGTGTGAGATCCCGGTCGACCACCTTCAGCGTGTCTTTTCCCCCGCCCTCGCGGTCCTCGTGGAAAACAATCCGGAAAGCACGATTGAGAAAACGGAAAGTCCCTTCGATGGCCTGGGTGGACCAGGGCTTGTCCTTCTCGAGAGGTCCCATGAACATCTCGTAAACCCTGAGGGTGTCGGTGCCGTACTTCTTCACCACATCATCCGGGTTGATCACGTTGCCACGCGACTTGGACATTTTCTCTCCGTCCATTCCGAGGATCATCCCCTGGTGTACGAGCTTTTTGAAGGGCTCATCGTGAGACACCAGGCCGCAGTCGTAAAGCACCTTCATCCAGAAGCGGGAGTAGAGCAAATGCCCCACTGCGTGCTCATCGCCGCCAAGGTAAAGGTCGACCGGCATGAAGTAGCGCTCAGACTCAGGGCTGAAGGCCTGCTGGTCATTGTGGGGATCGCAGTAACGGAGAAAGTACCAGGAAGATCCCGCGGACCCGGGCATGGTATCGGTCTCACGCAAATAGACTTGGCCGGTTTTCTCGTCCCGGACTTCACGCCAGGCCGTAATGCCGGCCAGCGGACTTTCGCCGGTTCCGGTCGGCTCATAACTCTTCACATCGGGGAGCACGACAGGAAGCTCATTGTCTTTCAATGCGCGGATCTTGCCGTCCGCATCTTTGAGAATCGGGAAGGGTTCGCCCCAGTAGCGCTGGCGAGAGAAGAGCCAGTCGCGCAGTTTGTACTTCACAGTTTTCTTACCGAGGTTTTCTTTTTCAGCCCACGCAATCACCCTCGCAGTGGCTTCGGCAGTCGGAAGCCCGTTGATGAAGCCGGAATTCACGGCAACCCCGTCACCCGAAAAACACTCACCCTCTTTGCCGCCCGCTACGACCGTTTTGACCGGAAGCTGGAACTTGGTAGCGAACTCGAAATCACGCTCGTCGTGTGCAGGAACGGCCATGACGGCCCCGGTCCCGTAGGTCATGAGCACATAATCCGAAATCCAAACCGGAATGCGCTCCCCGCTCGCCGGGTTGATCGCATAGGCTCCGGTGAAACATCCTGTTTTTTCTTTCGAGGCATCCTGACGGGCCACTTCGGATTTCTGTGACGCTTCTTCTTGATACCGCTTCACTGCAGCCGCGCGATCCGCCGTGGTGATCTGATTCACCAGCGGATGCTCGGGTGCGAGCGCCATGTAAGAAACCCCCCATAGAGTATCGGGGCGGGTCGTGAAGATCTCGAAACCCTCTTGGTGTCCCTCGACCGCAAAGCGAATCTGGAGACCGACACTCTTACCGATCCAGTTCCGCTGAAGCTGCTTGGTTCCTTCCGGCCAATCGACACGATCGAGGCCTTCGAGAAGCTTTTCGGCATAGTCCGTGATCTTCAGCATCCACTGCTTCATCGGGATACGGTAGACCGGATGCCCCCCGCGCTCGGACTTGCCATCGACCACCTCTTCGTTGGCGAGCACGGTTTTCAGCTCCGGGCACCAGTTCACGGGCACTTCATTTTGATAAGCGAGACCCTTTTCGTAAAGCTTCAGGAAAATCCACTGTGTCCAATGATAATACTTCGGATCACAGGTGGTGATCTCCCGCGTCCAGTCGTAGCTGAATCCCAGCATCTTCAGCTGGCGGCGAAAGTTGTCGATCGCCTCGTTGGTGGTGATCGCAGGGTGGACGCCCGTCTTGATGGCATATTGCTCGGCCGGAAGCCCGAAAGCATCCCATCCCATCGGATGGAGAACGTTGTATCCCTTGGTGCGCATGTAGCGGGCCATGATATCGGTCGCAGTGTACCCCTCTGGGTGTCCGACATGAAGACCGGAACTCGATGGATAAGGGAACATATCGAGTACGTAGTACTTGGGTTTCGTCGAAGTTTGTTCGGTCTTGAAGGTCTGGTGTTTTTCCCAATGGGCCTGCCACTTGGGTTCGATCACATTCGGTTGGTATGCCATGGGCCGAGAATAGCAAATTTACCGTTCATTTGAAACCGCGCTCAAACGTCCAGCAAAACAGGAACGACCGTCGGTTTCCTGCCGATTTTGCGATCAAAGAAGCGCCGGAGCTCGATCCGTAGATTCTCGGCGAACTCGGGGTCGATGACGCCCTGCTTGAGCTCCTTGTTGTAACGCTGGATCACCTGGGCCACCACCTGCTGAGCGTCCCTCAAAAGGGCTGCCTCGAGGCGGTCATTGACCAGCCCCTTGGCGAGAATTTCGGGCCGGGTGAGCACCTTGCCGGAGCCTTTTTCCCGGGCGAGCAGACAGAACACCACTCCCGACTCGGCCAGGCGACGGCGATCCCGGAGCAAGTCCCTGGTGATTTCCTCACCCTCACGACTCTCGACCAGCACCCGGAGCTCGGTGATCTCCTCCACGATCCGCAGACCGTCCCGGTCAATCTCGATCACCTCTCCGTTTTGAATCACGCAGACATTTTCCTCTTCGACTCCGGTCTCTGAAGCGAGTTTGGCATGATGGATGAGGTGGCGATACTCACCGTGGATCGGGATGAAATATTTCGGTCGCACCATCTCGATCATTTTCTTGAGTTCGGGACGGGTGGCGTGACCACTGGTGTGCACGTCTTCGATCGCATCGTATAGAACTTCGGCCCCTTGGCGGAACAACTGATTGGTGAGCTTGGAGATAGCCACTTCATTTCCCGGAATCTGGCTCGAGCTCAGGATCACGAGGTCGTCCTCGGTGAGCGAAACATGGGCATGTTCGCCATGGGCGATCCGGTTCAAGGCCGAGCGAGGCTCCCCCTGGCATCCGGTCGAGAGGATCAACACATTCTTGCGGTCGTACTGCCAGACATCATCAATCGGAATCACATTCCGTGTATCAAGATGGATCGCGCCGCGCTCTTGAGCGAGGCGCACATTCTGCTCCATACTCCGTCCGGTAAGGGCGATCTTCTTGCCCATTTTGTTGGCAAGTTTGAAGATATTCGCCATTCGACCCACGTTCGAAGAAAACAGGGAAATCAGAATGAGACCACGGGATGCCTCGAACAACTCTTCCATCCGTTCCTGGATCCGGGTGTCCTGGATTCCATGACTCTCTCGTTCGACATTGGTCGAATCGGAAAGAAGCAGCAAAACCCCCTCATCACCTGCTTTTTTGAACGAGTCCCACTCGAGGACATCTCCAAAGAAAGGCGACGGGTCGAGCTTGAAGTCCCCGGTGTGGACGATCTTCCCGAGTGGCGTGTCGATCAACAACGCAAAGGCATCGATGATCGAGTGGTTCACCGAAAGCGTGGTTACAGTCAGATCTCCTAACTCGATCTGACCGCCCGAGTGCATGATCCGGATCGGAACCGCCTGATCGAGTCCGCCTTCTTTCAGTTTTTCACGGATCATGAGACTGGTGAAATGCGAGGCATAGATCGGGACGCGAAGCCCCGCTTTCAGTGCAAATGGAATCGCACCGATATGGTCTTCGTGTCCGTGCGTGGCGAAAATAGCCTTGATCTTGTCCTTTTTCGTCAGCAGATGGGTGAAGTTCGGGATCACGAACTCGACACCAAAATGATCAAGCTCCGAGAACATGAGCCCGCAGTCGATCAAAACGGCCGAGCTTTCGGTCTCGATCAGCATGCAGTTCATCCCGATCTCGCCTAAGCCCCCGTACGGCGTGACCGTGACTTTGCCTGATCTCATTTCATCTCCAGGAGCTTCTGCTTGATCATGGCAGCCAGCATGGTTGCTGCGGTGTCGGTTTCCTCGCCAACGATGATGTCGGCGTACTGGCGTGTGGGCTCGAGGTAGAGCTGGTGCATGGGTCGAACCGTGTCGTAGTACTGCCGGATGATGTCCTCGAGACTGCGGCTCCGGTCTTTCAAATCGCGGAACAGTCGACGAATGAAACGGATATCGGACTCGACATGCAAGTAAAACTTAAGATCGAAGTGGTTCCGGATCGACTCGTCCCACAGGGCGAAAATCCCCTCGACAATGAGAATCTTGCAGGGACCGACCGGAGTGGTCTTCGGAGTGCGGCGGGAGCTCGAGTAATCATACACGGGACTCTCGACCCGCTTGCCCTCACGCAGCACCTCGAGATGCGAGCGCATGAGCTCCCAATCGAAGGCATCCGGATGATCGAAGTTCGGCTCATCGTTGATCTTGAGGTGGGAGGGGGGGCGCGGAAGGTAATAGGAGTCCTGATGAAGGACGCCCACCTTCGGGTCGCTGATCTGGCTCAAAACCTTCTGCGTGAACGTGGTCTTTCCGGAGCCTGAGCCGCCGGCGATCCCGATGATGTACATGCCCATAGTTGACTGGCTCAAGGATACTGAAGCTTTCGGAACTCCTCAAGCGTAATCCCCGCCACCCGCACCGGGTAGTGCGCCGGGATTTCCGCCTGATTGCTCCAGATCGGCTCGCGGAAGTGCGGATTCAAGCGCTTGAGCGTGCCTCGATCCAGGCGATAGTGCTCCACGATTCTCCCGATTTTGAGGCTCTTCGGGAACGTGAGACTCAGATACGGCGGCAGTCCCGGATCCGCTTGCTGTTCGCGCTCCCGATGCACATCACACATGGCCAGGAACTCGAAAAGGTAATTGCGGGACGCGAAACGGAATGAAGGGGCCTTGAAGATCCGGATGAGCCTCACGGGGTCCGTGGTTCCCAGTGTTTTCACCGCCTTTTTCACGAGGGCGGGACCATGATGGTAAGCCATCACCGCCAGCGCCCAGCTCCCGAGCATCTGATGGTTGCGTCGTAAAAAACGTGCGGCGGCACGGGTCGACTTCAGGGGGTCGAAACGCTCATCGATCGAATGTCCGACCCGCAGATCCTCCGAGGCCGTTCGCGGCATGAACTGCCAGATGCCGGCCGCGCCCGATTTGGACTTCGCCTCGTGATTGAAGGCACTCTCCACAAAGGGCAGGAGCACCAACTCCTCGGGAACCCCCTCCTCGCGGAACATCTCCCGCATCCGCTTCAGATAAGGACGGGACTCTCCGAAAGCCAGCTCGACCCGGTCCTTGCGGCCAGACTGGATCCGCAGTCGACGGTCCTCGGCGGCGAATCGGTAAGCTCTTGGATCCTCGATCGCATCCATGGCCTCGTAAAGCCCGCGCAGTGCCGGATCGATCGCGCCGCCCGAAACCCGACCGGAGGGAGCCCCGGACAGGGCCAGCAACCCCCTTTTGACCTCGAGCCTGCCGGCTCGCGCCTCGGACTCGCTGAAATGCCTCGAGTAGATTCGCGCAGGATTCATCGAGTCATGCACCAACCAGTCAGAGGATGCGAACTCGGTGTAGATCCGCCTCCAGAAGCGTACCTGCGCCTCGGACCAGGGGTCGAGAATGACTCCTAACTTTTGAAAACGACGGTCCTGGGTTAGGATTTCGCTTGCCCGGGCAGAGGCCGGAATCAGGATGAGAACACATGCGGCGACCCGAATCATCATTGCGATAGCTCTGTGTCTACTCACTGCTTTCATCCTCTTACAGAATACGGCAAAACCGGGAATCCGTGTACTCATCGATCGCCCCCCCAACACGCTCGATCCCGGTCAAAATCCTGACAGCATGGCCCGAAAGATCCTTCCGTTGATCGAATCGGGCTATCGATTGGACCCCTCATCGGACCTCGAGGAGTTCACACTTGCCCCACCCGCTCCTGATCAGCCCCACCTGCACTTCCGGACCGTGAGAGACGAATTGGCCCGCGCCATCCTGTTCGAGAAGGGGGAGGCGGACGTCCTTTTCAATGCAGTTTCCCTCTCCAAGGCTCGCTGGTTCCAGAAGCAAGGAGCGCGAACCATCGAGGCGCCCGGGCACCACTTGTCATTCATCGGATTCAATCTGAAAGACTCGGTACTTTCCGACCTGTCGATCCGGAAGGCGATCCTTCACGCCCTGCCTCTCGAGCACTGGATCCACCACAAGTTCTTCGACCGGGTCTCACCACTGCCTGCCATGACGGGCTCCTTCCAGCCGGATCTATCGAGAAAATGGGTCCGGAATCACGGGTCACCGCTCCGGATCCGGTTTTTGACAACGCCCGTGCGAGAAGGGAGTGAGCTGGCCCTCCTGGTTCGCGAAGCCCTGGCTCAGGTCGGAATCGAGGTTGAGATTGTGCCTCTGGAGTCTTCGCTCTTTTTCCAAAAACTGAAGAGAGGAGACTTCCAGCTTTTCGGATCGCGCCTGTTGCGGGAAACCGAGAACGACTCGCTCGCCGATTATCTCCTGCCGGGAAGGAATAAGAATTATTTCTCCTGGAATCCCGAGCAACTCACCCGCTCCAAAGAGGCATCACTGACTTGGGCCAAGGTCGAGAAGCCCGTACTCGAACAATTGCCCTTCATTCCCCTGTTCACCTGGAAGCACGGCTTGATCCTATCCAAACGGATCCGCAGCGAGAATAATCCGCCTCGCATCGCAGAGGATTCTTTTCGCTTTTTATCCACCCTTCGGCTAGATTGAAATCATGAGACGCGCCCTCTGCGATTTTCTTCCGCAGAAGCCCGGGATGTGGGTGGAACTCTCCGAAAACGAGTCCCGCCACCTTCTTTCTGTCCTGAGATTGGGACCGGGTGATGAAATCGAGCTTTTGGACGGTAACGGTGCCTCTGCCCCGGCACAAATCGAATTCAAAGGGAAGTCACCGGGCGCCGTGTTGATGGAAGCCCCCCGTACCGATTCGCGCCGGACCTCGGCCCCGGTGGAGCTGTTCGTCTCGGTTCTGAAGGGCGAGGCCATGGAATGGGTGATCGAGAAGTCCGTGGAGCTCGGGGTTCGTGCTTTGACGCCGGTGGAAACCGAGTTCAGTGTGGTGAAGCTCAAAAAGAAGGGGCTCGAGAATTTCCAGGAGCGCTGGCAGAAAATGGCGGATCAAGCCCTCAAGCAGTGCGGCCGCCTCGACCGAATGGCCATTCACACGCCGGCCCCTTTCGAAACCGCCTTGGAAAAACCGGGACCCTGGGTCTGGCTCGACGAGGACCTAGCCACCAAAGGGGGAATCGAGTCTCACCTGGGGCGCCTCTGTCCGGCCGCAGAAGAGGGTCGTCCCGTGCGGATCCTGATCGGACCGGAGGGTGGCTTCAGCCCGAAGGAAAAGAGCAGGCTTTTGCAATTGACGGGGGGCGAAAAGAGGGAGATAAACAGGGCACATCTGGGATCCCTGATCCTGAGGGCTGAAACCGCAGCACTTGCCGCGGTCGCCATCGCGGTCGGACAACATTATGGAAAAAGATAGAATCAGCTTCAAGCCCTTGCATGACGGAATGGGCTTTCATCCGTTCTCTGACGGCCTTCCTTATGCTCCAGAGACCAAGAAAAAACCCGTGCCGTCGACCGGAGCCGGAGCCGTTTCGGCCGGAGCTCCTCGCTTCGCTGAACCGATTCGGACCGCGCGCCAGTTGCACCAGCTGCAGCAAGTGGCACAAGTCAAAAGTCAGCCCGTGATCGCCCCCCGTCCCGCCACTCCGGTGATGAAGACAGGACTGATCCGTCGCCGGGCTTTCGCGTACTTACTCGATGCGATTCTCCATGCCGGATTCTGGATTTCGACCAATCTTGCAGCCCTTTTCGCCTTCAAGTTCCATATCGACCCGGAATTGATGCTTCAAAATCCGGGAGGATTCCTCGTGTTCTTCCTCATTTCCCAGTGGCTTTTCATCACACTCCAGGAAGTGTTGTTTGAAACATCGGCGGGCAAGGTGTTTTTCCAACTTGAGTTCGAACGCGGGCACCGTTCGCTGCTCTTGCGGTCTGCCGTGTTTGCTCTCGGTGCGATACTGGTTTTCGGCTGGTTCTTGCAGCCTCAAGACCGGCTCGGCAAACTGCGCCTCCGCCAGGGGCCTTCCCGTCCATGATCCGGCGGAAAATCCTGAGCCCTGCGACCCTGAGAAAACGATTGAAGAGCAGGGGAAAGAAGAAAGTCGTTTTCACAAACGGTTGCTTTGACATCCTCCATGCCGGCCATGTGGACTACCTTGAGCGCGCAGGAAAGCTCGGCCAGTTGCTGGTCGTGGCCCTGAATACCGACGAGTCGACCCGCCGACTGAAAGGGCCCACCCGGCCGATCAACGCACTCCATGACCGCATGAAGGTGATCGCCGCACTCGAGTCGGTGAGCTATGTGACCTGGTTCGACCAGGATACCCCACTCGAGCTCATCAGCGAACTCCTCCCCGATGTTCTCGTCAAGGGCGGGGACTACAAGGTCAAAGAAATCGTCGGGTATGATGTGGTCCGTAAAAACGGAGGACGGGTTCGAACTCTTCCCTTTGTTGAAGGCAGGAGTACGACCTCCATCATCAACAAAGCGCAACTGAAGCGCTGAACGCCTCCTGAAGCAATCCGGTTATTTTTCCGGAGCGTTTTTGTCGAACCAGGCCACCGACATCAGAGACAAGCCGAATACGAGCCAGGCAAAAAACATCGGACCGCGAGGGATGTTCGCTTCATCGTAGGAGCGGAACGCCGGACAGAAAAGACAGGTGATGAAGATCCACCCGTAAGCTCCCCAGGTCAGCCCGATTCCGAAACGGTTTCCGCGGTGATTGGTGCCCGTGAAATGGGCATAGGTCGTCCCGAGAACGATAGCGAGCGCGAAAAACACGATCAGTCCGACGACGATCCCCGCACCGGAACCGTAAGCCATGGCCGAGTTGCCGAGAATCGGGAGGGCGGAAATCCGGAACGGTGTGGTGATGTCCATGCCTTTTGCGGCGGAGTAAACCATTCCGAACACGAGCATCATCGCTCCCGCGAACAATCCTGCGAACACTCCTGCACGGATCCGCTCGGGACGATAGCGCGTCCAGAGTGCGACAACGTTGTACTCGCCCGGAATGGAGTCCGGATTAAAATTACGGTCTTTTAAATGGTTCATAGGTGGATCCCAATTTAACAAGGATCCACCCATGATTCCACGGCGAAAGCAGATTTATTTTCCCGATGCGGGAGCAGGGGCTGAAGCCGGCGCGCGCGCCGCGTCGGCTGACGCTGCGGGAGCTTCTGCCGGGGCCGGAGCTTGGGCCTGGGCCACATTCTGCTGGGCAGGGGTATTCTTGAATGGAAGATTCTGAGCCGATCCACCCGGAGCCACTTCGGACTCGGCCGGGCGATCCCGCGTCAGACGCGCTTCGGGCACATAGTACAAGCTGAAGCCCGCATAGATCTTGTTCGGATCTTTGATCAACTGACGGTTGTTCTCCCAGAGCTTCTTCCACTTTGCACGGGTTCCATACACATCCCCGGAAATGGTGCCGAGAGTATCGCCACGCTTGATCAGATAACGCTCTCCGTTCCGCTCCACCGTCACCATGCCCGCATCACTGAGAACGATCTTGGTTCCGGGAGGCACATGGTTCGGATCCTTGATGGCCTTGCGATTGGCCTCGTAAATTTCTTTCCAGCGGTAAAGATCACCATAGTGTTCGAAGGCGATTTTCATCAACGTATCGCCACGTCTCACGCGGTAAGGCTTGCCATCGACCACCTGGGTGGACTCCTTCTCGGGCGCGACGCTGGCCACCACCGAAGGTTCGGCAGGTGCCGCCTCAACGGGTGCGGCCTCGACCGGCGGAGCCGCTTCGGCTACGGGCGCTTCAGCCACAGGTGCGGCAGGCTCGGCCGGAACCGCTTCAGCGGTGGGCGCTTCGGCCGGAGGAGCCGATGCGAGTGCCGGATCTTCTGCCACAGGTGAAGTGGCCTCGGCCGCTTTGACTTCTCCCTCTGGAGCCGGAGGAACATCTGAAACCTCGGGAACAGCATCCGTTGGAAGAGCGGAATCCGCCTCTCCTACCGCCGCAGTCTCGGGCGTATCCCCATTGGGCTCATCCACCTGAGACGAAGAACACGCGGTCATGGAAATCAATGCCAACAACAGCGCAGTTACTTTCAGGTGACGAAACTTGAAATAGTCCATACATGGCCTCCAACGATCGGATCGGCCGGGCTTGAAAAAATCTTGAAAAAAAAACAGTGCTGTTTTGAGGTCGCTACTTTTTGTAACAGTAGCCCACGAACACCTCGGTCCGCTTGTGCTCTGCGTCCACCCGGAACACTTTGAAAAACAGGTAGCCGCGGGAATCCTTGCGAATCCAGACCTCGGCCGGAGCGCCGACATCCTGATAGATTCCGAATTTGTTTTCGTTGATCCGGATGATCAATGAATTCCCGGACTGATTCAGTTCAAAAACTTGACGCTTCTCGTTCGTGAGGTTTTGGCTATTGACCCAGCCATTGTTCTTGCCGATCACCAAGCGCTGCTCGACACGATCGGCTGCACCCGGAAACAAGGGCCCGTAATCCGGGGTACCCTCGAACGACACATTCATTTGCCGGATGACCACCTCACTCATCAAGTTGGGATCGGTCGCCTTGGTACTGAAGCAAAGTGTCCGTGGATGGGGCTCATCGAGAAGATCGAAGTCCGAAAGACCCGGCTTCAACCTCGCCTCATCAAAAGCCTCCGACACACTGGCATGGCGGGTTTTCCCGGCAGAATACGGACGGGCCGAGTCTTCATCATCCGCCATCGGAGCAGAAGCTTGCATCCTCGGGGCCCCACGGGCCGGAGGGGGCTCCTCATCGAGGTCATCCCGGACAGGCGGATCGATCGAGCAAGCCAGGAGCGGGCAAAGGATGCCGGAAAGCGCGATGAATCGACCCCAGTTCATGGTTCCATTGAAACAAAGTTTCAGCGGGAAAGAAAGAGGTCTTGCTGATCCAGAGAATCGAGTACCCGGTCACAGATCACTTTGAAGTGGTCTTCATTCGCGACAAAGTCGAGATCGTCACTCTCGATCACCAACTTCTTACCGATGTCGTACTTGGCGATCCACTCGTCATAATAGCGATTCAAATTGGCCAGGTAGTCCTCAGGCATGTCCTGCTCGTAATCCCGCCCCCGCTTTCGGATCTGCTCACGCAAACGCGGAAGTGACTTACGGAGATAAATCATCAACCCGGGGGGCTGAAGAGACCCGGTGATCACCCGATAGACCTGGAGATAGTTCTGATAGTCGCGCTCTTCCATCAGCCCCTGCTCGTACAGGTTCCGGGCGAAAATATTCGCATCCTCGTAAATGGTCCGGTCTTGAATGGCCGAGGAGGTTCCGTCCGTGATGTCCTGGTGAGCCTTGACGCGGTGGGTCATGAAGTAAATCTGGAGTGGAAAGCTCCACCTTTTCATGTCCGTATAAAAATCAGCGAGATAGGGATTATCAGTCACCGACTCAAAGTGCGAATCCCAACCGAAATGCTTGCCCAACATCGTGGTGAGCGTGGTTTTTCCAGTTCCGATATTGCCTGCGACAGCGATGAAAATCTTTTGATTGGCCACGGACCCCGTCCTCCCCTGGGCTGAATTGGAAAATTAGGCCGGGCGGGGCATTCTGTCCAGTGGGTCCGTGGGAGCGGGGCGTTTTTTCTCGGCGTGACGCATCGCACTTTGGTTGACTTCCGGGTCCTCTACCCATAAATAATGCTTCGCTTTAAATCCCACGGAGGTGTCAATGAGTCCCAAAACTGTCATGCAACTGAAGTCCGAACTCCTCAATAAAAAGAACCAGCTCATGAACTTACAGGTTCTGAACAAGCAGGCCGCAGTAGAAGACGAATCGTTGATGAAGGATGTCATCGATCGCTCGGACTCCGAGGAAGCCTGGCACGCCAAGGAGCGCATGAGCATGCACCTCAAAACCGAACTGAAGCAGATCGACATCTCCCTGCAGCGCATCGAAGCGGGAACCTTCGGTGACTGTGAGGACTGCGGAGTCGAGATTCCCGTGAAGCGCCTTCGCGTGAGACCTGATGCCACTCTCTGCCTGAAGTGCCAGGAAGCTTTCGAGAAAGAATCAGCGGGTACCCGCGGCGGTCACGCTGGCCATCTCCTTCACTAATTCATCAAAGCGGATGAATCCGCTCCAGTGGCGCTGAGCGTCCCGCTCCATTTTCGATTCAAATGAGGCCCGGTCCTTGAGATTTTTCTCAAGCCGGGCCTTAATTCTTTTTCTGAGATCGTCCGGCAGCCCCTGCCCCCTCAGTCCCCTGATCAAGGGAAGGACCCAATCGGGTTTCTGATCCAACCACTGTCGTAGCAAACCACGGAGCTCTGGACTGCGTCCGGATTTGACGAGGTGCTCGACATAAAAAGCCGCCGGCACCTCCTCGGAGAGGCAGTCGCTTTTCGTCGCCAGCACGCCCCGGAGCTCCTCTCCCGGAGCGAAGGCCTCTTCTACCAGCAGTTTCAGACCGTAAATGCGGAGTTCGCGGTTCAGTAATCCGAGAGATTTCGCTTCTTGCCATCGGATTTTTGCCTGATCCTTGCGCCCCAGAACCAATTCGGTCTGGATCAGGCGAGTGAGGACCAAGAGATTCCCGGACTCTCGGGCCTGCGATTGCGAAAACCGCTCTTGGGCATCCTGAAACTTTCCGAGACCGAGCCAGCGCATTCCCTCGTAATACAAATTCGCCGCTTCTTGCGAGAAGAAGGTGCTCTGGGCGATCTGGTGCAGGGATCGGGCGCGCTCGTCGCGCAACCACACACCCAACACCTTCAGAGCCTCCGCCCGGTGCTCAAGAGACAGGTGGGCTCGTGCGAGCTCAAGATCCTGTTCAATATTTTGACCTCGTTTGGGTTCGAGCGTCCGGACCACCCCCGCCCAATCAGGAGCCCGGAGGGCATTGGCGTGACATTCGGAGAACCCCGCGAGAAGACTGAGCAAAAGAATGGAAGCTTTCATGGGCATGGATTACACTCTAGGACAGTGTGAGGACAACGCACCTGATCCGTCAAAGCTTGTTTTTGCTCTTCTTTTCATGGATGCAAGCCCACGCGGAATTGCTCCCCGAGATCGAAGCGGCCGTCTCTCATATCATTCCAATCGAGGCGAGCAAAAGCGGCCGGGTGTACCGATTCAAGATCAAGGATGGTGAGGCCCCCCGGACAGGAAGCATCATCCTCGTACAACACCGGGGCAAACCGATCATGGCGTTCCGGGTTCTGAGAACCGAGGACGACGACTCCGGATTCATTGCCAAGCGGGTTCGCCGTTACGATACCGAAGGGGAACTGAAGCTCCAGGAGGAATACCTCTCGGCCGAAAAAGTGGCCAATCTATTCGCCCCCCCTCCGATCGAGTCGAAATTCAATCCCGATGCAAAACCCGAGCTCGATCCGATCGGTGGGGTGGATCTGAATCCACCGCCGAAGGAGACGGAGTCCAAGCTTGACCCGAACGCCCCCCCCTTACTGGGTGATGGAAGCCCGATTCAAAGCGGTGGCACCAAGAGCGTCGGATCGGGAGACACTCGCGACCTCAATCAGTTCGACTCGGATCTGGACTACGGAACCTCGCCTCGCAACCTGAAGCGCAAGATCGAAGAGGATGGAGACCTGGAGGAACCCGTCACCGAATCCGATGGGGATTCGGACTCGGTGATCGAGGAAACCAAGGTGTTCAACCCCTATCGACACATGATCGGCGCCTCGATCGGGAACTTTCGAAACATGTCCTCGTTCGCCTTCCCGGGTGACACCCACAACGGATTCTCGCTTTGGTACAACCGCCTGATCCAAAAAGGGGTCTGGATTTACAGCCGCAAGCTCCAGGACAGCCTTGCCATCGAGGGCGGCATCACCCATTATTCACGAGTCAATTATACCGGCAACAATGACGGGTACGACCTTCTCCCCTTCAAGGCCGAGCTCTCTTACGCGCTCCATCTCAGCGAGAAACTGGCCTTCTTGGCACACGCAGGGCTTCAATACAATTGGATTTACTCGACCGACAACGTGAACCCGTCCGTCTTTCCGGCTCAACGAAGGGCCCTCGATAGCTTGTCGGGAATCCAGCCGACCCTCGGAGTGGGAGCCCTCTATCACATCGGGCCGCAGTGGTTCCTCCGGGTAGAAGCAGGCCTTGATCGTTTGACGATCGGATTGGCAGTCAAATGGTGATTTTTATTTTTGCCTTACTCGTACTGATTCCGGCATGCGGCGTGAAAAAATCGCCCATGCCGCTTTTTGCCCACCCCTCGGCCGAACCGGCCACCAGCCCCACCCCGAATGGAAGGGACTCACGATGAAGCGCGCACCCGCCCCCACTCCTTATCGGCTTTTTGCCATTTGTCCGGGAGGCCTCGATGAAGTCCTGAAGAGAGAGATTGAGAAAATCCCGGCCAAGGTGACCCATGCCTATCCGGGAGGGATCGAGTTCGAGGGAACACTCGAAACCGCTTACCTGGCAACTCTCAAGCTCCGGACCGCCTCACGCGTCCTGCTTCTGCTCGGTTCGCATAAAAAGATTTTCAAACCGGAGGAACTCTACTCGACGATCCGGTCCTATGACTGGGAAAAACACTTTTCACCCGAGAGCACTTTTGCGATTTTTCTGACCGAGAGCCACACGAAGGAGCGCAGGATTCCCGTCAATCCGCAGTTTTGGGCCCTGAAAGCAAAAGATGCGGTGGCCGATTATTTTTTGCAAAAACACGGGACACGACCGAACGTCGACCGGAAGGATCCTGATATCGCCATCCGGATGCATCTCCATGATCAGATCCTGAAGGTTTATCTCGACCTTTCGGGGCCGAGCTTGCACGAACGGGGGTACCGCCAATCGAGCGTCGAAGCTCCGATCAAGGAAAACCTGGCCGCCGGCCTGCTCTTGCTCTCGGATTGGCAATACACCTGCAATGAGGGTTTCGGATTCCTCGACCCCTTCTGTGGCTCGGGGACCCTGCTCGTCGAGGCGGCATTGATCGCCACCCGTACGGCTCCGGGCTTGCTCCGGTCCCGCTTCGGGTTTTTCGGCTGGAAGGACCACGATCCCGACCTCTTTGAACAGGTTCATGCCCGACTGAAAAGCGAGAGAATCCTCGATCCGGCCAAATTGCCCCTCATGGTGGGCAGTGATCGCGCGAAAGAGGCAGTAGAGACCACTCGGACGAATCTAGAAGCCGCCGGGATGGCTGACTTTGTCCGACTGAAAGTGAACAGCTTCCAGGACACCACGGCCTTCCAGGAAAAAGGACTGATCGTGATGAACCCCCCGTATGGAATCCGCCTCGAAGAGGTCGAGGGCCTGCGGGAAACCTATCGCGGTATCGGATCCACCCTGAAGCACAAGTACCCCGGATGGTGGGCGGGGGTGATCACCTCCGAGAAGTCTTTGATGCACTCCATCGGGCTCAAGCCGGAGAAAAAATGGCCCCTGCACAACGGGGGGCTCGAGTCCCTGTACTCCCTCTTCAAGATGTACTGAAAAATGTCCGGATTGGTCGTTGAATTCATAGCCCGCAGGTGGAAAAATGCGGTAAACCCCTTCCGGAGGAATTCATGGCTGACACAGGATCTTTACCCCGCTTTCAGGCTCTTCAAACCGTAAGCACACGCACCCCCGGGAAGGTAAGCCTCCCCACGGACGACAACGGAAATCTTCTGAAAGTCTCCGACTACTTCGGGATGAACACCTTCAGCCTGAAGCAAATGAAAGAGAAGCTGCCGAGCGATATCTTCAAGCGCTTCGTCGCCTCCACGCAGGCCGGCAAGAAGCTCGACATCGAAGTGGCCAACGCCCTGGCGCACGCCATGAAAGAATGGGCGATGGAGAACGGGATCACCCACTATTGCCACTGGTTCCAACCTCAAACCGGAACCACCGCTGAGAAGCACGACTCCTTCCTCACGCTCGACAGTGCCGGCAACGCGATCGAGCGCTTCTCAGGCGCGCAACTGATCCAATCCGAGCCGGATGCCTCGAGCTTCCCTTCGGGAGGAATGCGCACCACCTTCGAAGCACGCGGCTATGCCGCATGGGATCCGACTTCTCCGATTTTCTTTGCCGAGATCGGCGGAACCCGCACCCTTTGCATTCCCTCGGTCTTCATCAGCTACCACGGCGATGCGCTCGACGAGAAAACCGGTCTGCTCCGGAGCAATGAGGCCCTGGCCGCCAGCACACTGAAACTGCTTCACCTGATCGGTGATACCGATGCCCGCCACGTCACCTCGACTCTCGGGCCGGAGCAGGAGTATTTTTTGATCGATCGGGCCTTTTACACGCTCCGTCCGGATCTGATCATGTCCGGCCGCACCCTGCTCGGCGCCCACCCTCCGAAGGGACAGCAGCTGGAAGACCATTATTTCGGGAGCATTCCGGCGCGCGTGCTCGCTTACATGAGCGAAGTCGAAACCGAGCTCTTCAAGCTCGGCGTCCCGGCTAAAACCCGTCACAACGAAGTGGCGCCCATGCAGTTTGAGACGGCTCCCATTTTCGAAGAAGCGAACGTCGCCATTGACCACAACCACCTCACCATGGAGGTGCTCAAGCGCGTTGCCAAGAAACACCAGTTCGAAGCTCTATTGCATGAGAAGCCCTTCGCTGGAGTCAACGGCAGCGGCAAGCACAACAACTGGTCGATGATGGTCACTGAAGGGGGTCCGGAACTGCAGGGGATGAACCTGCTCGATCCGGGCAAGACTCCGCACCAGAACCTGCGCTTCCTGTTGATCCTGATGGCCACCCTGAAAGGCGTGCACAAACACGCAGGCCTCCTCCGCGCGGCCATCGCATCCAGCGGCAACGACCACCGCCTTGGAGCCAACGAAGCACCTCCGGCGATCATCTCGGTGTTCCTCGGAAACATGCTCGACAACATGTTGAATGAAATCGAAAAAGACGCCCACAAGGGACTCAGCTACACCGATGCCGTAATCAAGCTCGGAGTGAGCCGCCTTCCAACCGTGATGAAAGACAATACGGACCGGAACCGCACCTCGCCCTTCGCCTTCACGGGCAACAAGTTCGAGTTCCGGGCGGTGGGCGCTTCGGCCTCCTGCTCGTTCCCGGTCACCCTGCTCAATTGCGCGGTGGCTGACGGCATCAACGAGATCACTGCGGCTCTCGAAACAAAACTCAAAAACACGAAGTCGGTCGAAGAAGCCATCTTCTCGGTGGTGAAGGAAGTGATTCGCGAAACGAAGTCGATTCGATTCGAAGGAAATGGTTATTCCGGCGAATGGGTGATCGAGGCCGAAAAGCGCGGCCTCCCGCACCTGAAGACCACCCCGCAGGCGCTGCATGAGATTGTCAGCCCGAAGTCGCTGGCACTGTTGACCGGGCTTGGCGTTTTCTCGGCAGAGGAAGTGAAGTCGAGATTCCATGTCCGCATCGAGATCTACAACAAGAAGGTGATGATCGAGGCCGAGACGCTGGAGACCATCGTGGAAACCCAGATTCTTCCGGCAGCCTACCAGTACTCGACCGTATTGGCCGAAGGCGTCGCTGCGGCCAAAGCCATCGGTCTCAAGGCACCGCAAGAAGAAGTGCTTTCCCGGCTGTATCAGACGCTTTCTTCGGCCCAGGCCGAGCTGAAGAAGCTCGACCGGACGCTGGCCCAGATTCGCGCCAACGAGAGCGAGGAGACGAAAGCCGATCTCATCGCCGCTGAGCTCAAGCCGGTGATGGACTCCCTTCGCAAGGAGTGCGACCAGCTCGAGAACATGGTGGCTGACGGATACTGGCCACTGCCGAAGTACCGCGAAATCCTGTTCTTATCCTGATCTGCTATCCAGATCTGCGGATGCCGTTCCGGCATTCGATATAATCGGTTCTTTGCAAGAGCGCCCGGACCTTCTCAATGTGTTCGGGCGTTTCTTCGAGCCGCTTATGGTAGAGGTGCCACTGAACGGCATATCCGATGACCCCGTAATGGCGGATTCCACGATTCCGGATCCGGACGAACAGATCTCCGTCCTCGCCCCAATAACCCTCGAAGTCCTCGTTGTAGCCGTTGACCTCGATCAGACTCCGGGTTGAGATTGAAAAGTTGGACCCGAGAAGATCTTGCACGCGGTCACGCTTTAAGATCCTGTTGACCCAAGCCGGCGCATCCAATCTCACCGATCGGAGAATATTCCTGGTTTCTCCACTCCAGCCGGATCGGATGAGACGCCACGACAATCCACGAATGAAGTGATCGACATTTCCCGGATGGATCTCGGCTGTGATTTCGGGACCGAGGTCGACCCGCCTGCCCATGAATAGAAGCGGCTCGAATCCAGCCCGCTCATGGGCACGATGATGATCCTCGATGAATCTCGGATGAACCATAACATCATGGTCGAGTCCGACCACGATCGGGTGACGGGCGGGGTCGAGATCCCTGAAGACCGTA
Organism: Bdellovibrionales bacterium; assembly: GCA_947462765.1. GTDB lineage: Bacteria > Bdellovibrionota > UBA1018 > UBA1018 > CAIMNF01 > CAIMNF01. The sequence continues at coordinate 26,655 of CANHQK010000011.1, read as the reverse complement.
TTGTTGATTTTCGATTTTCGATAGCCTTCGTCAGGATGCCAATAGTGGTGAATGAAAAAAGGCAGTTCCCGCTTGAGTCGCTGAATCAGCTCACGGGTTTCATCTCCCGATCCATCGTCAGCAATGAACACATCGAATGCCCGGTAAGTCTGGCGCGCCAACGATAACAGACACAGCTCGAGACTCTTCGGGTTATTGTAGGTGGTGATGACTACCGCAACCTGACGGTTTCGAGTCATGAAGACTTCGATCCACCGTCTCCGGTGCTCTTCTTGTAGTCGGTGGTGTACCAACCATTGCCCTTCAGGGCGAAGCCCCCCAGGCTCATCAGTTTCTTCACCGGTGCACCACACTCGGGACATTTCTCAAGAGGCGGATCCTCGAACTTCTGGGTCACCTCGAAAGCACGCTCACATTTTTCGCATAAATATTCGTACAGAGGCATGGTGTGAGATTGAATCAGGGAGTGCTTTTCCGTCAAGAGTCAGGACCGACAGACCTTGAAGACCCGATGAAGCGAGGGGTCGGAGACGGGAAGTCCCCGCAGGAGAAACTCCCGGATGGGGAATTTCACTCTTTTTCGTAGCCGGACCCAATCGAGACACCTGAGACCTCCCGCGGGGGGTGACTCGTTTTCATCAAGGATCAGCACCCCTCCCGCCCGAAGATGGCGCTCCGCATCACCCCCTGCCCCGAGAACCTGAATCCGCCTGCCCGTGGCGGCCGATACCATCCCCACCTCGTGCCAGATATCCTCCTTTGGCATCACATAGGCGAAAACACCCTCTGGCCAAAGCTCCATCGCCGTACGGAGGCCCGCCAAGTCGCCCTCCCCGATTCCGACAGCCGCGACCCGAATCAAGCTGACCAACGCCACGGAAGTCAGCGCCACCCCCCTCAATGAACCCCTGAAGTGTGCCAGGGCCCAGCAAGGGATGAGGGCAGCGAAACCGACCCCGAGGGCGGGCCCGATCCACCCTCCGGTGACCATCCTCAACACAAAGAACAGAAGGCCCGCTCCCGAGATGGAGGCGGCCCAGCCAGCCCACCTTGCCCGACGAACAAAACCCTCGCCAGCATCGACGAGCATCCACACCACAATCGGGGTGAGCAAATAAAGATAGGTGTTCACCCGGTACGGAAACAGCGTGAAAAACACGGCTGGAATAACAGAATATGCGACCCAGCGGTTCCGGTTCCGCTTCCAAGCCTCACGGAACTCCGGCGTCGTCAACACCGCCACGAATGCGAAAAGAACCGGGAACAAGGTGAGGATGAACTCACCCCACAAGCCCCAGGGTGTTCCATGCGAGGTCGATGCCTTGCTCAGGTTTTCTCTAAGAAAAAACATCTCCATCATCTCGCGGTAATGCGTCCGGGCCGCGAGGAAGTACCAGGAAAGCCCGATCACCATGCCCGTGACCAATCCGGTCCACATCCGGCGACTCCGCAAAAGCGACCCGAACCTCCGGTCAATCAAGGCCTCAAGAACGATCGATAAGACCCACAACACAGGATACAACGGCCCCTTGATCCAGCTCATCATTCCCGTCACGATAAATGCCGGCAAAATCCTGTCCTGCCACCAAAGGTGCCAGGCCCAGCAGTAGAAAAGGACCACCCAGATCTCCATCTGGGCCGTGGTTCCGTAAGTCATGCTCGCAAGAGTCCCGGCGAAAAAAACTCCGGCCAGGGCACGGCTCCCACCCGAAATTCGATCCACCACATCAGAGACCCCGATGAGGGCGAGCACCGACGGAAGCAAGGCTCCCCAAAGTCCGAACCCGAATACAGCCCATCCGATCAAGGTGGCCCAGTACTGGAGGGGAGGCTTCAGGAAGTTCGGCTCCCCGAACAGAGTCGGAATGATCCAGGCTCCCCGCTCTCTCATCTCTAGAGCGATTGTGAGGTAGGTTTTCTGATCGCCGGTCAGAGGAACACTAAGACCCCACAACCCGAGCGCATAGCAGATGAAAAGAAAGATCCAGGCCCGACGCCGGGACAGGAATCCCTCTTTCATAGCGGATAATCCACGGGGTCCGGAGAGTTCGGTCCGCCTGTGAGCGATTGCCCGAAACAGTAAAGACTTGGATCGTCAGCCGATGTCACACAGGTGTGATGATCGCCCGTGGTGACTCTCGATACCTTTCGAAGGCGGTCGTTTTTCAGCACGATTTGGACAGGGTCCGGACTCTGGGCGGGCTGCTTTTGTCCGAACTGATAGGATTCGTTATTTCCCCAGCAGTACAACTGTCCGGCATCGGTCACCGCACAAAAGTGTCCCGGCGAGGAAGACAACATGAGAACACCCTTGAGACCCCCGTTCGCCATGGGCTTGAGATCGAGTGGACTCTCCCCCCCCGGATCTGTCTGGGAGCACATGACTTCACGCTCAGTACCCTTGATGACACAAAGACGGTCATTACTCAGCGTGATCTGGATCAACTCTTTCGAAGGCCCGCCATTGAGAGTCACCGGCCGGACACTCTGGGCCTGCTCGTAGCGCTCCTGGCCCCAACACCAGGCGGACCCCTCCGCCTGCGATAGCGCGCAGGCCCGCTTTCCCTGGGCGCGAACTTGCCAGATGTCCTTGATGGGTTTTCCGCTGGACTCCGTCACTTTCACCGGGGCCGACACTTCTGTGACCTCTCCATTCGGCAAACAGGTGACCTCTTGCGAGGCACCGATGATGCAAACTTGTTTGTTCCCCACCGCCACACCGGCCACGCCTCGGAGGGGCATGTTGTTCCGCTTGAGCTCGTCGAGCATGAAGCTGTTTTTCGTGGGGCGCTTCCCGGTCGGATCGATCACCATCCCGCCAAAGCATCCGACCCTCTGGTCGTCTCCGTAAATCACACAGGCCTGACCATCCCGAATATCGATGGCACTGATCCGACCAAGCGTGGCAGTCTCACTCTGGAGAATCGCCCCGGAGATTCGTTGCATCCCCAGCTGGCCGTATGTGTTCAGGCCAAAGCAATACAGCTTCTCGGCCTGATCCTTGATACAGGCATGATCCCAGCCGACCTGAACGTGGGTGACATTTGCCAGGGCCTCCAGGGTCGAGTCGAGCGCGCGAGTCGGGTAAACCGAGAATGGTTTCGGATTGCCAAGAACCCCGTTGATGCCATTGCCCCAACAAAACAATTCATCGCGAACCGAGATGATGCAAGTCCGATCGGGACCCGCACGGACCTCCTTGACCCCCTTCAGCGTGAGATTGTTCGAGCCCAAGGCGACCTGCTCGGTCTCTCCCCGAGTCGACGAACTTCCGAGCTGGTTGTAGCGGTTGTCACCCCAGCAAAAGACGGTTTTTTCATCGCGATGTATGGCACAGGCGTGAGCCTCACCCACTGTGATCTGCTCGATCCGGGATAGCGCCATTTCCTGGGGATACCGGACCTGGACCAAGGAGGCTTTAGGCATTCCCTTCACCGGCATCAGGATTCCGAGCTGTCGCAGATCATTCTGTCCCCAACAGTAAACCTGGGATCCCTTTGTCAGGGCGCATCCGAAGTTCCGTCCGAGACCGACCTGGCGGACCGAGGACAGGTAGCCCACGTTATTGGCGTACTCCACCCTCTCTGGAACCCAGTTCACCTTTCGCGCTGAATTGAAGCGCTCTCCAAAGCAGAACAGGGTCGAATCTTCACGTGCAATCAAACAGGTGGAAGAAGCTCCTGCTGCGATATCCTTGACCGAAGGCATGGGCTTCGGACTCCGCTCGCTTTCCATCACCGAGCGCGCACCCACCCCGCGCTCGGAAAGGTTTCCGAGCTGGCCCGAGGAATTATCACCCCAGCACACCGCCCTTCCGCTTTTCAAAACTGCGCAAGCGTGCGCCTCGCCCGCCGTGAGAGCCCGCACTTCGGTAAGGGGGGCGTTCGAATTGTCCATATCCAGGACCGGCACTGGCTTGACCGTGTTACCTGCGGATGGATTACCGAGTTGCCCCTTGTCGTTGCGACCATAGCAGAAGGCTTGCTGATTGTCCCCGGAGGTGTAGCAAGTGAACTCCTTTCCGGTCGCCAGAAGTTTCACGGCGCTGGTGACAACGGTCGGTCCGCCATTGAAAGTTCCGAGAGAGCCTTTTTCACCGGATCCGACGCAACGGGCGGTTTTGTCGCCGAGGATCGCACAACTCACCCGGTCTCCCGACTTCATCTCGTCGAACTCGAAGGCCGAGGTACTGAGCGAGGTGGCCTCAGTGAACAACAATGAGACGAAGACACGCGCCTCACTGCAGCCGCTCAGGAGTAGAATTCCGATCCAGGACATCATCCTGAGAGAGAGACGACGGGTTATTTGAACCATTTCTTTTTGAGCGAAGTGAAGGCTCCGTTGATCGTAGGAGGAAGATCCTGGAAGTAATCCCCGTCTCTGAAACGCAACGCATCCGGAAACTCACTGTTCTTGGCAATGTCTCCAAAGAAGCTCTTCAACCTCATCAGTGGTCCTGCCATCTTGTGCGTCAGAATCAGAGTGAACACCCCGGTCGTACCGATCGCGATCCCGAGAGAGACGACCATATAGATCAAAAGAGTCCTCAACTGCTCGGTCAGCAATTGAATGAAAAGATTCTGAGCTGGAAGGCGGGTCTGCTTGACCAATTGTTCGAGATAGAGGTGACTGCGAATCACCAGGTATCCCACCAGTCCGAACAGGACCCCGGTGATCACGATATTGAACAGAATGAGTGGAACCTGGAATTTTGGATAAACCAGGTATTTCCGCTTATACCAAGGCGGACGGACCGAGCTATCCCCCCCACCGGACTTGGACCCGCCCGCTCCCTTCGGCGCGGATTTTCCGGGGGCGCCCGGTCGTGCTCCGGGTCTCGCAGGTGCTTTGGGCTTCAACTGCGTTTTGGGTCCGGCTCCGGTCGGGTTTTCCATCACAGCGACTGATCGCTCTTTCTCGAATCGCGGGACGCTTCGGACTTATCGGATCCCGTCCGGGATCCGGTGGCATGCTCTTTCAGATAACTCTTGGCATCTTCAGCCACACGCTGGAGCTCGCTTTTCTGCGCCCGAAGTAGTGCAAGGATCATGGCAGCATCTTCTTTGCTCTGGTTTCCGCTTTGTTCCTCGATACTGCGCTCCAGGACTTCGAGCTCACGGTGTTTCTGCTCGATCAAATCATTGATGATCCGGGTCTCGTCGATGGCAGGAGTCGCCACCTCAACCGGGATCGAAGACTCGGAAGACTCCCCGGAGCCGAGTTCAATCGCGTCTCCCGAGGGGATGGTGTAGGTCTCTTCACCCACACGGTCGACCAGGCGGTTCATGACTTCAATTGCCTGCTTCAGCTCCGAGCGGATGATCTTGAACTCCGCGCGGTGGTTCTGAACCTGCTGGAGCGTGTCGCGAATCAGTTCTTCCGAGGTCTGGGTCTGCAATTGCACGTCGATCAATTTCTCATTCGACTCCGAGGCATTCCGCTCGATCCGCGCAATCTCACCCCGGTTGGAGTCGGAGTTCTTATGCATGACTGTGATCGAAGCCTTGATATTCTCAATATCGGCCAAGACCTCATTCTGCTTGGTGTTCATGAGCTCCACTGTCGAGAGTGCCTTCATGCGAATCTCGATCTGACGCTCGACCCGGTCACAGAAAGCCCCGATCATCGAGAACATTTTGTCCTGGTAGAAGTTCTGATCGGCCTTGCGCTGCTCGTTCATGCGGACTTCGAGGTCCCGCGAGTGTGCGGCCATGTCTTCAACCGCCTGCTGGGCGCGCTGGCTCTGCTGATAGATTCCACGCATGGTGCTCTGGAGAATCTCGAAAGAGGAGGTGATGGTGTTCTGAAGCTGGGAGATCACCGGCTCGAGGTGGCGATGCACATCGTCTGCCACGAACTGAGTGTTGATCTGATTCGGCTTCGAGTTCTTTTCTAGCTCCTCGATCCGGTTCAGCAGGTGCCGGTTCTGCACCTTGAGCGAGTTGATCTCCTGCTCGCGCACTGATAGGCGCTGCTGGAGCAACTGGGGATTATTGGCTTGAGCGGGATTGGTTCCGTAATTCACAGACATGGACTGGTCCCTCCGTAGACAGTCAGATCACCTAAATATCTTTTCACAGGCCGGATTCCGAGTCAAAATGAACCTTATGCAGAGGTTCATAAATCAAGTGACAGTTGCCGGCATTTGCGCCATTTTTTTGTCACTTCCCGCTTTCGGGGCCATTCCCATTCCACCGTGTCCCGAAGGCTCCGAGCGCGAATTCATTCCGAACCGTGAGCGCCCCCTGTGGGCGAGCTGCCGCGACGGCGACGGCCTGTACCAGGGCCTGATGTTCCAGTTCAGTAGTCAGTCGGAGATCATCCGCATCGCCTCGATGAAGAACTCCTTGCGCCACGGGCGGGAGATCCGCTTTGGCGCACCCGGCACCCTCGAAGAACGCGACTACCGGGACGGACACCTGCACGGACCCTCGTTTATTCACAAGGCCTCCGCACCCGTCGGGCGCTCCATGCCCAAAACCCTGAGCCGCGAGGACTGGGCAAGATTCAGCCAGCCCACTCCCGATTCCTTCCTGAGGGCCTGGCTTCAGCAAGAACCCGAGTCAGCCCTGGAGTTCTCGGAGGGCAGACTGATTCGCGTGGTTGCAGGAAAGCTCGATTACCGGTTCCGAATCAGCAAAGAGGGCCGGATCTATGCAATCAATCATCCTGAAATGAAGAACCTGTTTTTCGTTGATCCGGAGCCCCTGTGGGACATGAACGCAGCCGACACGAAAACGCTTCTGAAAATGGGGTTCGGCAGTTGCAAGAAGTACGATGGTCCGCTTGGACGCTACGGAAGACACTACGACGTACTTCTCTTCAAGCGGGAGGTATCCGAGAGAAAACACCTCACCCGACTGGCCGAAATGCGCGAACGGATGATGAACTTTTGTGTGCCCGAGGACATCCGGAAAAATCTAGGCGCGCTTGAGTGTCCGCCGCTGCTGCCCGGAACACTTCCCCCCAACAACTGCCTGCTCGGGGTGAGCAACCGCCTCCACGTCCCTTATGAACCCAAGTATTTTGTCTTCGAGTACACGCTCGGCCGGAAGCCCGAGGAGTTCCATGAGCTCATGAAGAAAAAGGGCATTCTCCAATTCGCCAGCCAGCCGGACGAGCTGGAGAAGACCCTCATGCTGTCAGAAACGGCGGCAGTCATGCTGAAGAAAACCCCCTCCGGCATCCTTTACAAGTTTTTTGAAAAACAGAAGGACGGCAAGTTCATCTTCAAGAACTCAGGAGACGATCCGAAATCCTGGTGGGACTGGAAACATGTGCCCGGATTCTGATTCACTCAGACCCACGAACGGACCTGGACACTGACCCAATCCGGATCGTCGGTCGGCAGATCGTGATTGGCCATCTCGTGGACCCTGATTTCAGCCCCGAAGTGCCGCGCGATCGACTCCGAACAACTGTAATGAACCAGGGTATCCCCCTTCGAAGTGAGCACCAGCACCGGAATGCCGATTCTCGCCGGCGCACGAAAGCGAATGGCGGCGAAAATCTGGGCTGCAGCGTCTCTCGGACGGACCACCTTGGCAAATCCACCCTGCCAGTCTGCACGCTTCTTCAGCGCATCCCCCTTCAGATTGGTGGTGATCGAGAGGATCCGCTCCTCACGGTTCCGGATGTTTCTCTCGAAAAACAGAGAGAGAATGGTGGGAATGTTCGACGGTTGCATTCGACGGAACAACGGGCTCAAGCCACCGACACTCGAATTGATCAAGACAAGCTTTTTAAAGTCTGTGGAATAGCGCGAGGTCCAGTTCATGGCCACCATTCCTCCGAGTGATATGGCGAGCAAGCACCATTCACCCGATGGAGAAAGCTGCGACCACCGAGCCCTCATGTCATCGACGATACCATCGATGCTTGCCGGCGACAGACGCTCGGACTCGGTACCGAAACCCGCAAAATCAAGAGTGAAGACCTTCGCTTGCGGGTCCTTCTCCCTCAGTCCGGCCTCGAACTGCGAAGCGAACTCACCCCAATGCCGCTGTTCACGGACCAGACCTCTCAGTATCAACCAATTCATGACGGTTTTTTAAATGATCAAGGCCCGGAACACACGAGAATTCGTGCGCCCCGGGCCCTTTCTGAGGAGGTGGTGGGTACAGCCTTTTTGCCCCGTTCCCGGCCCTACGGCCTTCTTTTCGGGGCAACTTGTTGGATCCGACCCCCCGGACCCAAACCTGGCTCCTGTCCGCTACCCTCCACGCTAGCGGACAGGCTTAACTTTCAATGACCTTACGCTGCGACTGTCGTCTTCTGACGGGCCATGTACGCGACGTAGTGATCGTACTTCTTCTCGAAGTCTGGAACCTTCTGTCCAACCTTGCTGATCAGACCGAACTTGAACCATTCATAATGCTCATCACAAAAGGTGAATCGCGCCTGAGGCTTTTTGCAGCCTCCGCACTTACAACCCTCTGCACCCACGACTTCCATCACCGGCTTTTTACCTTTACCCATGTCTTGTGACCTCCTCTACAAAGAACCTATCGGTGCCCGAGGATAAAACTTGAGTAAAATATTCGGGTAATGGCTTAACGGCTTGTTCTCACGGTGTTTTAATCGATCAAGCCTGGGCGCCCGGAGCAGACCGCGCCGGCCCCTCGAATCGCCCCTGCAAGGAACGGTGGATCTCAAGAAAGGGCCTCGGAAGGCGGTCCTTCAATCGTTCGATCAGTTCACTCTGAAGCCGGAGCTCCTGGGACCACTCTTCGCGGTCGATCTTCGAGACCGCACGGAAGCGCTCCTCTCCAAGATTCAGTCCGGACCAGTTGAGATCTTCGAATTCGGGAACGACGCCAATCTCAGTTTCCACCCCTTTGGCGGAACCATTCACCCGACCGATGATCCACTCGAGGACGCGCATGTTCTCGCCGTAGCCGGGCCACATGAACTTCCCGTCAGCCCCTTTGCGAAACCAATTCACTCCGAAAATTTTCGGCGGATGAGCCACGCTTTTCCCGATCTTCAGCCAATGATCGAAGTAGTCGCCCATGTGGTAACCGCAGAACGGGAGCATCGCAAAGGGATCGCGACGGACTTGTCCGACCGCTCCGACCGCGGCCGCAGTGGTTTCAGAACCGATGGTCGCAGCCCAGTACACCCCATGCTCCCAGCCCTTCGGCTCGACTACCAGCGGAACGGTCGTTCCGCGACGGCCACCGAAAATAAATGCACTGATCGGCACGCCTTCCGGGTTCTCCCATTGGGCATCAACCGAAGGACACTGGCTTGCCGGCGCGGTAAACCGGGCGTTCGGATGCGCAGCCTTCCGGCCCGTATCCTTGGCAATGGCCGGAGTCCACTCATGTCCTTGCCAATCCGTAAGCCGCTCGGGAGGCGTATCGGACAACCCTTCCCACCAGACATCCCCGTCTTCGGTCAGGGCCACATTCGTGAAGATCGTATTCTTGGAAATGGTCCGGATCGCATTCTCATTGGTTCGAAGCGACGTGCCCGGCGCCACTCCGAAATAACCGGCCTCTGGATTGATGGCATGAAGCCTGCCGTCTTTTCCAGGCTTGATCCACGCGATATCGTCACCGATGGTGGTGATCTTCCAGCCACCCAAAGCCTTCGGCGGAATCAACATGGCGAAGTTAGTCTTGCCGCATGCACTCGGGAAGGCGGCTGCGACGTAGGTCTTCTTCCCTTCGGGGCTCTCCGCACCGAGAATGAGCATGTGCTCGGCGAGCCACCCTTCCTGTTTGCCCATCCAGGATGCAATCCGGAGTGCGAAACACTTCTTCCCGAGCAAGGCGTTTCCGCCGTAACCGCTGCCGTAAGAAATAATGGTCTTTTCTTCGGGGAAGTGCGTGATGTACTTGGTTTCCTTGTTGCAAGGCCAAGCAACATCTTTCTGTCCGGGCTCGAGCGGTGCTCCAACCGTGTGCAGGCAACGAACGAAATCGCGATCTCCCAGCGCCTCGAGCACCCGACGGCCCATGCGGGTCATGATCCGCATGTTCACCACCACGTAAGCCGAATCCGAAATCTCGACCCCGATCTGCGAGATGGGAGAACCGATGGGCCCCATCGAGAACGGAATCACATACATCGTGCGGCCGCGCATGCAACCCTTGAGGAGCGGATTCAAGGTCTTCTTCATCTCGACCGGATCCATCCAATTGTTATTGGGGCCGGCATCTCCTTTCTCAGGAGTGCAAACGTAAGTGCGGTCTTCGACCCGGGCCACATCGGAAGCATCCGAGCGCGCCAAAAAACTTCCCGGGCGCTTTTCTGGATTCAGGCGCTGGAGCGTGCCCGCCCGAACCATCTCCTCGCATAGTCGGTGGTACTCCTCCTCGGAGCCGTCACAAAAATAAACCTGCGCCGGCTCGGTCAAGGCGGCCGTCTCTTTTACCCAGCGCTTGAGTCCCTCATTTTTTACGAATTCCGGGAAGGAAATGTCGAGATTTGGCATAGGTAAGGGTTACAACCATTCGGCGCGAGCGTCAACCGATTGAACCCCACCCGAGTGCGCCGTGTCAGCGCGCGTTTTGCGCCGCAAAGTTCACCACCACACCATCCAGAGCCGCTCGCGCTGAAGCGGGGCTCATCGAACCCTCCGTGAACACCACGAAAGGCTCCGCCCTGACTCCGGGCGACGGATCGAAGTAACCCGCCAGGTTGTGGATGCCCGTCAGGGTGCCTGTTTTTCCATGAATTTTTCCGTTCGTGTAGGATGACCCGGTCAGAACCGGGCGGGTCCTCAGCGTTCCACTGACTCCGGCAACCGCCAAGGTCGAGTAAAAGTCGGCGAACTCCGGGACATCCCTCATTCCCGAAAGGAAGGAATAAAGCGCATCAGGACGCATCCGATTTCGCAAATCGAGACCGGAACCGTCGGCGAACACCACGCCCTCCATGAGCGCCGGATCAGAAAGTAGCGCGCGAACCCCCTCGCTCAATACCTCGTTCCCCGGACGCCCGGTGGCCATGGCCAGCTCGAAAAACACCCGGTCCATGATCCCATTGATGCTGCGCTGGACCGCTACGGTGAGGATCTTCAGGAGCGACTCGGAGGACAAATCCTCGCGAATCTCCTCCACCCCTTCCGCCGGGACCGCCGACGCAGGATTCGCCGGCCGCACAGCCACCCCACGGCTTTGAAGCGCTTCAATAAATAGGGCCTCGAGCCAATCGGATCCGGCATGGACAGGCAGATCGAAATAAAGCGTTCCTCGCCCGATGAATCCCGAAATCACGTAAGAACGAATCCGCCCGGTGGTATCGGTTTCCGGCGTGATCGAAACCGAGTTCCGACCGCTCCGGGACCGGTAGACCCGGACCTTGAGCGGGACCCGGACACCACGCGTGATCCAACGGGCCTTGCCCGCAGACACGGCGACGGTCCCGCAATTCCCGTTGGACTGGAAGGAGGTCTGCATCATGGCCATGCATTCAAGCTTCCACGATTCACGCCAACCGGCGGGGCGGGGGATCTGATCCAACTCAGGGCGGAGCGACTCGATGCTCACGGGCCCCGATAGAGTGCGGACACCACGAGCCAGCAGGCGATCGATCAGTTGATCGAACCGGGGCTCATCGACTTGTTCGGCCCAACTTTCGACCGGGGCCAGGCGGGAGCCCGGCTCTTCCGCAGATAGGGAAAACAGCCCGCCATTCGACCAGGTCGGATCACCCGAGACCAGAAACTTCACCTCGGAAAGCACTCCGGTACGGGGATCGAACCTGGCGGAAAAGCGATTCTCAAAACGGTAATCGCGACCGAGGTGCCGGAGCGCGAGCGCCGCAGTCACCAACTTTTCCGTCGAAGCCGGCAACATGGGCGAGACCGCATTTCTCAGCAGGGGTTCAGCCCCCTTGAGGGCGATGCCGAGCTTCAGGCTTTTGAGCTCAGGATGTTTGGCAAAATAACGCTCCCAATCGAGCGGCTGTCGGACGGACTCCTGCGTATCCGGGGCGAATCCGGTTTCAACCGACGGCAGATCGAGAGTGAGGTTGGAAAGACGGGCATCAGCCCCCGCACCCCACACCACTCCGAGCACCACCCATCCGAACGTCATGAACCACTGCATCTTCAAACCCCCCGAGGAACCTAGCAAAGCATCTTCCGGATTTCTATCGAAAATTGCCGGGTGCGTTGCGCTCATTTTTTTTGTCGGATGGCCTCCTTTGGGGTAATCTGTTGCGCATGACTCCCGAAATGAAGATTCAAGTGAGAGGTTTGACCATTGTCGGCGTGATGCTCGGTGCCGCGGCCATCATTCTCGCGGTGTTTATCTACGACATGTCGGAAAACGCCCTGATGGGGGCTTCCGCGAAGTACAAGCCGGTCATTCCCGCCACCGCACCGGTCGACATCACCCGCGCTCCCCAGTGCGCTCCCGGCTATGATACCCGCTGGGTCGGCTGCCAAAGCCTGGCCCGCTGATCCGGCCTCGTGAACCCCGAAGCTAGAAGCCGCGAGACGCTCCAGGTCGTATTCCTGCTCGGTCTGATTTCCGGGGTGGTTTCGATTTTCTTTTTCACCGCCTCCCTCCGCCCCGCATCCCTTCTTACCCTGGTCACCGTTCTTTTTCTCGGTCCCCCCGTCCGGATTCTGCACTCAAAGGGGGTTCCGAGGTGGGCGTCCATTCTCGGAATCTACTTCCTGGTGTCCCTGGTTTTTTTGTTGGGAGCGAACCAACTCATTCAAACCCTACGGGTGCAGTGGACGAATCTGATCGAGGTTTTACCCGCGCTCGGGGCCGCCGCTCTCGAACGCCTGGCCGGCATCGAGTCCCGCCTTCAAGATGCCTTGAACCTCGACCTGAACTACGGGCTGAAAGACCGCATCACCCAGGCCGGCCTCCGGTTTCGGGAGTGGGCCATCACCCATCTGCCGAGTATCCTCGGCGATCTGGCCTCCGCCACCCTGCTGGCCCCGATCTTCTCCTTCTTCATCCTGAAGGACGGAGGACAGATGTGGAGTCAGTTTGAAAAACTGATCCCCACCGGCTACTCGACCAGTGCCATCACCGTGATCGACAAGATCTCGGCCTCGATCGGTAGATTTCTTCGCGCCAAGATGATTGAGGGATTCCTGGTCGGACTCCTCGTCTTTGTGGGGCTCAAGATCATCTCGTCTCCCTTTAGTGGCGTTTTTGCCGTGATCGCCGGAGTCACCAATGTGATTCCCTACCTGGGTCCGGTTCTCGGGGTGATTCCCCCTGCGCTGGTTCTCGGATTCCAGGACCCCCCTGCGAACCTGATCCCGATGCTCCTCGTGTTTCTGATCGCGAACGCAATCGACATGATCCTGATCTTCCCCGTTTTCGTGGCAAGGCTGGTGAATCTGAGCCCCCTCAGTCTTCTGGCATCCGTGGCGGTGGGACAAGAACTCTACGGAGTGGTCGGCATGCTGATCGCCGTTCCCCTGGCATCAGCCGTGAAGATCATCGTGAAGGAATTGATCGAAATACTCTATCAGGCCCAGTGAAAGCTTTTTTTCACAAATACCAGCACGGCCATGCCGAGAATCAGGCCGAAAAAGGTGACGTAAGCCTCCATGGCACGGTTCTCGTTCGCGAGAGGTAAAGAGAACCGGTACACCTCGGGATCGGGATTCACTCGCTCCAGTTCGGCCCTTGGCGCCGGTGTGAGTGCGGGGATGAATCGGGGCACGAGCCTCTTGTATTCAAAATAAACCGGCCCGAAGTACTCCTCGGTTCCGAGCTTCAACTCTTCATGCTCGATCACGTAATGGTAATTGAGAAAGAAAACCACGGACATGACGGCGGCCAAAGCCCACGCCCCGACACTCATCGTGGCGCCGAGGACCATGATGAACCGCCCGAGGTAGAGCGGGTTGCGCGTGAAGGAATAAGGCCCCCCCACCGCCAGTTTCTTCTCCTTACGAAGAAAACCGCTCGCCCAGAAACGGAGGGTCGCACCGATAAAACACACGGCGATTCCGAAAGCCTGCGGGTACTGCCGGGCACTCAGGATCAACATGAAAAAGAAGAACCAGTCGATCTGGAAGCGCCTGCGGCCGGAAAAGAACCTCCGGAGGGCCGGATTAGAGAGAAGATTCATGGGGGGATCCTAAAAGACCCCCCGCCGGCTGGCAAGTCGTTTCAGACTCAGGCGAGCTTCTGATCGTAACGCTTTTGTTCGCGCTCGCGGACTTCGGCGCCCTCAAGGCTCAGCCGGGTCCAGGGAATCGCGATCAGACGCTTTTCTTCGATTGGCTCCTCGGTCTCCTCACAGATCCCGTAGGTGCCGGCCTCCATGCGAGCGAGGGCGTCGTCAATTTCTTTGATTTTTGCAAGAAGCTTGTCGCGCTGATTGAGCGCCTGGGTCTGGCTGATGTGCGCGGAAGCGAGATCCGCCTCGTCACCGACCATCTCTGTGGCCAGTGAGGGATTCAGGGCTGCCAGTCCGTTCAGGGTCTCTTGTCTCGTCTTGAGAAGTTTTACCCTGCATTCCTCGTACAATTTCTGCCTTTGTTGTCCCATACCACCCAATCCTCCCGCCCCCCATCATAGTGGGCGTTTAAAGCTTTTACAATTCTACACAAGGGGATTTTAAAATGTCAGGAGTGTTTTTTTTGACACGTTGGATTCAATTTAATCGCGAAATGAGGCCCCGAACGTCAAATTTTTGATTCAGACGCCCCAGTTCAAGAAGGTCTTTGATGAGGCATAAAAGATCTTCTTCCGTGACCGAGCACACCAAAGCATACCCTGAGTCACCGCGGAGGACCTTCTCGCGCAACACCAGATACTCGAGAACAGTCTCGAGAAAGGGAGACGGAATCGCCAGCTCGGCGGATAATTCGTCCAGCGAAGCGGGGGCGCGCCCTTCCTCGAAACGGAGCCGCAAGGTGCGGATCAAGCGCTCGAGCACCAAGGCCTTGGAGAGAGAAGACTCGGGAAGCATCCCCGCCCAGGCGCGACTCCCCCGTTCCACCAACAGAGAAATCTCGACAGAGAGGATGAAAATGACCCAGGAGACATAAATGAAAAATGCAAAGAGCGGGAGCACCGCGGCTTTTCCATAGGCCGTCTCGGTTCCCATCTGGAAATAGATCCGGAGGAAGGCTTGTGCCAGGGTGAATCCGGCGGTTCCGACCAAGGCCCCCGCTCCCGCCCCGCGCCAGGAGACACGCGTGTTCGGGAAAAACTTCAGCAGGATCGCGAAGGAAGTGAGGACCAGAAACTCCAGAAACACCTGCTCAAGCAGTGCGTTCACTTTTCCGGGGTGAACCCATTCGATGATCCGAGGAATGGAAAGCGTGGCCGCGTAAACAATGGGCAGAAGCACCATGCAAAAGAAAAAGTTGCGAACCCGGTCCCACCAGGCGCGTTCCTCACGCACCTCCCAAATGCGGTTCATCAATGACTCGATGTTGAAGAACACCCGGGCTCCGATCCAAAGCAAGATCCCGACAGCGAAGATTCCGATCGAGCCGCTTTTGCGACTGAGATTGGCAAGATACTGGTCCTTGAATTGGAGAATGAATTGAAGCAGGG
Organism: Bdellovibrionales bacterium; assembly: GCA_947462765.1. Classification (GTDB taxonomy): domain Bacteria; phylum Bdellovibrionota; class UBA1018; order UBA1018; family CAIMNF01; genus CAIMNF01. The sequence continues at coordinate 11,158 of CANHQK010000011.1, read as the reverse complement.
TCTTGCGTTGGTCCTCGGGAATCGCACCGAGCGCTCGCCCCAACAGACCCTCGAACTCCTGTTGTACCGGCCCCCACTGCGAAAAGAACCCGAGCAAGAGGAACACCCCGGCCATGAGGGGCATGAATGAAAAAAGGGTGTAATACGAAAGAGACTCGGCCCGGATGGCCACATCGTTCTTGAGCCACTCGTACTGCAACATGGCCACCCAGGTCCTCAGGCGGTGCCAGGCGCGAACCCGCCAAGAACGGGTTTCGAGGGACAGTGAGTGGTGACGGAGCAGGACGGCCCGGACCCGAGCCAGGCGCTCTTCTTTAATTGACATGATTTCTCCAATATTCTGCCATTTCTCCCAAGATTGCGAGGGTCTTTTCGTTTGCAATTGACTCGCCGCAATGTTAGGACGGACCGCATGGAAGTCTTAAAGGTGAAGTATGGAACTCCGGATGCGGCCCAACGCTTTTGTGAATCCCTGACCAATACCGGGTTCGCGGTGGTGACCGATCACCCCCTCTCGTTTGACCTCGTGAATCGCGTCTACGACCAGTGGGCCAGGTTTTTCAACTCGCAGGAGAAACACGAATACACCTTCAAGCCCGAACAGCAGTCCGGCTATTTCCCCTTTCGTTCAGAAAACGCCAAAGACAGCCCGATCAAGGACCTGAAAGAGTTCTTTCACGTTTATCCGCGCTCCCGCATGCCCGAGTACCTGATGGCCGATACCTGGAAGCTCTATGGTGAGCTCTGCAAGTTGGGCGAAGAAATGCTGAACTGGGTGCAGGTTGCCTCCCCCGAATCAGTCCGGAGTAAGTTTTCGATGCCCCTCTCCGAAATGATCCAGGAGTCAGAGGAAAACCTCCTGCGTGTGATTCACTATCCCCCTCTCCAAGGCACGGAAGAACAAGGTGCGATCCGCGCCGCCGCCCATGAAGACATCAATCTGATCACCTTGCTGTGCTCAGCAACGACCGCAGGACTCGAAGTCCAGGACACCACCGGGAAATGGCACACGGTTCCTTGTGATCCGGGCTCGATCGCCATCAATGCCGGAGACATGCTCCAGCTCGCTTCGGGCGGATATTACAAATCCACCACCCATCGCGTCGTGAATCCAATGGGGCCGGCCGCAAAACTGCCGCGCTATTCGATGCCGCTTTTCCTTCACCCGAGATCCGACGTGTCGCTCGATCAGAACGTGACCGCAGGCCAGTACCTCAAGCAACGACTGCTCGAAATCGGCCTGCTCAAGAAGGCCTGACGCGCTCTCCGAACAACAAGCTTCCGACCCGCACCGCGGTGGAACCCTCCCGGATCGCTGTTTCGAAGTCACCGGACATCCCCATCGACAGACCGCGACCCAGATCCGTGCCGTACTCACGCGAAAGCTCCACCATGCGCCTGAATGCCGAGACAGGATTCAACTCCGGATCGGGAATGCACATCAAGCCAAGGGCACGGATTGCCCGACACTCACCCAACGCCTCCCGCACCGCTCCGAGCTCCCCGGGCAAGAATCCCCCCTTGCTCTGCTCTTGGTCGATATTCACCTGAAAATATACCCCGATGGTTTTCCCGGCCTCGGAGGCCCTCCGATCGATCTCACGGAGGAGGCGCACCGAATCGACCGAGTGGATCACGGATACGGCCGGAATCAAGGCCTTGACCTTGTTGGTTTGCAAGCGCCCGATGAAGTGAAACTCGATTTCGGGAAGTTGCTCGTGTAAAGCCTGCCACTTACCAAGCAACTCCTGGACATAGTTCTCGCCGAAGATCCTCTGACCCTGACGGTAGAGCGCCTCGATTTTTTCGGGTCCTTGCTGCTTACTGACCGCCACGAGTGTGACCCCGGGACCGATCTGCCGCAAGAGCGTCTCGAGTCCGATCACCCCCGCCACCCGAGAAGCCTCAGGTCACGGGTCACCTCGGTGACCGGAAGCCCCACCACATTGGTGTAGCTTCCGCTAATCTGTTCGATCAGAGCCATACCGAAGCCTTGGGCCGCATACGCCCCCGCCTTGTCGAGGCTCTCGCCCCTCTCCACATAGGCCCGGACTTCGCGGGCGGTCATTTCGCGGATCCTCACCCGTGTACGAACCCGTCTCGAGAGAATCCGGCGTACCGTCCCTTTTTGAATTTCCACCAGAGAATACCCCGTGTAAACGAAGTGATCCTTGCCGGCCAACGCAGCGACCATCTTCTGGGCCTCGCGGAGATTGTTCGGCTTTCCGAGGTTCCGTCCAGAAGGATCGACGACCGTCGTGTCGGCCGAGAGGATGATCGCGCTGACACGCTCACCGCCCAAGTCCCGGGCTGCAGCCAAAGCTTTCATCAACGCAAGTCGCTTGACCATGTTCTGAGGAGATTCGCGCTCCAGAGGCGTCTCATCCACCTCGGGAATCCGGATCTCGAAAGCGATTCCCGCCATTTCAAGGAGTTCTTTACGTCTGGGTGAGCCCGATGCGAGTACGATTTTTTTATTCATGGAATTTCGCTTGGAAAAAATGAAACTGGTTTTTGAAAGATCGGTAATTGTCGTATGCGCGATAAATCAGCGTGACCTTGGTCTGCTTCCTGGCTGTGCACTCGTAAATCAGCGTCGCCCCACCCTGGAAGATGGTGGCCAACCCCAGCCCTGCACCGGCCTGGCCCTGCTTCACAGTGTAATCACTGTCCTTGTAGTTGATCGAAACATGGTGGAGCAAGCGGGCCCGATCGAGAGAACCCCACTGATCCACCACTGTCACACCTACAAAAAAACCGTCGAATCCGATCTTCATCAACGAAGTCTCGCGCTCGGTGAGCGGGCGGGACTGATTGCGCTCAGTAGCGGTGTAGACCGGTCGTCCGAAGTCGTCGGTGGGCGCGTCGAAGATCGCATTCATGAGCACCTCATCCACCGAATTGGCGATGATGTTCGAGATCCGAGGCGGAATCTTCCCCTGCATCAGGTATTGCCGTACCGCCTCAGCCACCTCCTGCTTCTGGTCGGAGTGCTGGATTTTCAGATATTGCACCCCCCCGCGCTCGCCGAGAAACTCTTCCAGGTCGTTGGAGTTGCGGGTGGATCCCGCTTTTAGATAGCGCGCGTAAAAGCGCGCAGCCTCCTCATGCTCCTGAGTGGGTCGCTGCATGAAGTTTGCAAACAATGGGCTGGTGGTCAGCTCCCGATTCTCCGCCAGAGGTCGGTCACTCATGAAATGAAACACATTCGCACTCAGTCGCCCGCCACCGATCAGTCCGAACTTCGCCTGTAAGGCTGCTTCGAATTCACGAAGACGATCGGGAGCATCCACATCGATAAACACTCCGGCGCACTCCGTTGAGGCCATGACCTCCGCTGCGGCTTTCACATCGGGCACCGTCTGGACCGCGCCCCCGTTGTGAGCGGCGATTTCCGCAAGGAAGGCGGGATCCTCCGGATGATCGGAGATCAGGAGGAAGGTCATTCCCATTCCTCAGTCCTCCAAGAAATAGAAATACTCTTCGGGATCATCGTCGAACTGGGCTCCGCAGTTGGGGCGCTCGCACTTGGCTTTGGGGACCTGCAAATTCGAGGCCTTCAGCTCCGCAGTGTTACAACACGCCACAAACTCGTTCTGGCAACCCACACAGGAGAACGGGAGGAGAATCGAGACCACTTCGCCTCCGCACGCGAAGTTGGAAATCATATTGAGTTGTTCGATCACAGAGTAAGAGCACTCGACGAACTGAAAGCGGATGCCCTGATTCTTGAGCGACTGGAAGTATTTCATCCAGGTCTTGACTCCGACCGAGTTGATCCGTGTGATGCCGCGACACTTGACGGTGAGCACACCGTCAATGGCTCCAATCAGTTGTTCGAAGTTGACGCTTTCCTCGATCGTCCCGCTCAACTCGACCAGCGGGCCCTCTTTCGTTTGCTGTTTGCGGATGGTTAGCATAATCTTGATTCTATCCGGAATGAAACCGATCACCACAATCCTTTTTGGATGCCTGATTTTTCTATCTTCTTGTGCGACAGGCCGGATCAACCCGTATCTCAGTCAATCTCCTGACACGGGCTCCGCGCTCAAGAGCGATAAGAAAACCGAGAAGCTTTTTGCCAAGCTCTGGTCAGAACGACACGATGGAGCCTCGCTGGCGCGCTTCATCGAAATCGCAAAACCCATCACTCGATCGCCAGCCGACTCCCGCGATCGCTGGCTCAAACTCGCCCGGGCCGAGTACCTCCTCGCCGAATTCCACACCGAGCCCGGACCCGAGCGCCTCGGGCTCTACCTCTCCGCAGCGAACAGAGCGGAGGCGCTGCTCCACCTGAACCCGACATACGGCGAACTCGCAAGACGTCCGCGCTACTCGCCAGAGGACGCCCTTCCGGCTCTCGATCGACAGGATCTGGAGGCCGCCCATTGGTTCGCCGAGAGCCTTTACCGATGGTCCGTCGAGTCAGGGCCCGAGCGCGAGCTCAAACACCGTCGGACGGTTCGCTCTTTTTTCAACCAAGTCGAAGCAATGAGCCCCGGGTACCGCTACGGAGCGGCTGACCGTCACTTCGGTATCGAGTTCGCGCGTTCCCGCGACGGCGACCCCGAGGCACTGAAGCGAAGTCGTGCCCGCTTCGAATCCCTGATGCGGAATCACGGGGGCTATTTCGGAAACGTGGTGGCTTATGCCAGATTCCTCGCTCGCCCATCTGGAGATGAAGCGCTTTTCAGAAAGCTGCTCGAGCGGGTGATCAAAGAATCGCCCTCGATCCCCGCCGAGTCGGTTTCAGAACAGATTCTCGAACAAAAAAGGGCCAAGGCCCTGTTAACCCCCAAGAAGGCACCATGACATCCTCTCACAAACCAGAAGAGCACAAGCTTTCCAATGGAATCCCCGTTATCCTGCAACACCTCGACGGCCATGTCGGCACCTTCCACTGGTGGAACCTCACGGGCAGCACCGATGAAATCGGACCGGAGGCCGGCTTCGCACACTTTCTTGAGCACATGCTCTTCAAAGACGCGGGGGCAAAAGAGACCGGTACCGCCTCGAGCGGCAAGACCGCCCGGTTGATCGAGTCCCTGGGCGGCGAGATCAATGCCTACACCACCTTCGACCAGACGGTCTACCACGTGACTTGCTCTGAACAGTATTGGGAGAAGGTCATCGATCATTTCGGAGTGATGGCCGAGCCCCAACGATTCCTTCCGGAAGACTTCAGTCGCGAGCGCGAAGTGATTCTGGAGGAACTCCGTAGGGGGCAGGACTCGCCGGATCGCCAGCTTTATGAAGAGCTCTTCGCCCTGACTTATCGCAAGCACCCTTACGGACGACCGGTGATCGGCTACGAGAAGACCCTGAAGCAGGCGAAGGTTCGGGATCTTGAGCGCTACTACCGCAAGAACTACGTTTCATCCCGAATGGGCCTGGTCCTGGTCGGACCGATCGAGGACGGATCGGGCACACGGAAGAAGCGATTGCTGCGCTTGCTTGAAAAGCGATTCGGGAAGCGCGTGATCGCCGAGCGCAAGGAATCCCCGCGGGACCTCCCGGTCGAAAAACCCCTTCAGGGCCTAAGGACCAAGTCGCGCCACTTCGACATCCAGACACCTGAGCTCGCCATTTCTTTTCGAATTCCCGAACTGACCCATCCTGACGCCCCCCTGCTCGAAGTGCTCTCGGGCATCCTTGGAACAGGTGAGTCCTCCCGCCTGTACCGGAGGCTGTTTTACGATCGCGCCCTCGTGACCGAAATCAGTGCCAGCGTCTATATTCCGAAGGACCCCGGAATGTTCCTGATTTCCGCGGAACTGAAGGAGACGAAGGATCTCGATGCCGTTCTCGGCGAAGTGGTCGCTGAGATCCGTCAGATCATCGAAAAGGGTGTGGAGCAGGAGGAGATCGATCGGGTCATCGCCTTGATCGAGAGTGAGAAACTCTATGCCACCCAGACAGTGGATGGTCTCGCCGGCAGGCTCGGGCTGCTCCGTTTTTCGCTCGGGGACTTGCGGTTCGACTCAGAGTACCTGGATCAGATCAAGGGAGTGAATGCCTCGACCCTGAAGCGTCTCGCCCGCGAATACCTGATTCCCGAACGCATGAGCCTTGTGCTGTTCCAACCCGAAGCCGAGCCTCTCGAGAATCTCGCCCGGCTTGAAAAAATATTTTCCCCGCTCAAGGCGGCCCCCGCCCCCGCACGCCCCAAACCGGCATCCCGCAAACCCGGTGAGCCCGAAATCCTGACCACCGCCTCGGGCCTGAAGGTCGCCTACCTCGAGCGCCCCGGGACTCCGGTATTCTCGATTTATGCGGCCGCTTATGGCGGATCCCGATCCGAGATCGGCCTCGGAGAACAGTATTGGGGAGCGAGTCACCTGATTTCTCAAACCTGGGCAAAAGGCACCCCCGAGGTCGACTCCCGTAAATTGAGTGCCCTCATCGAAGGTTGTGCTGCTTCGCTTGATGGATTCTCAGGTCGGAACACGATCGGCCTCCAGTCCACCGGACTGATCCGGGACTGGGATCGCCTCTCTTCGCTTTTCTCGGATGTTTTTTTCAACCCTGCTTTTTCCGAGGATGAGCTGGCCCACGCGAAGCGGGTCACCCTCGACATGATCCGATCCATTCCGAATCACTCCTCCCAGGTCTGCTCGAAGTTGTTCATGGAGAACCTGTTCGGGGATCATCCCTATGCCCGCTCACCGATCGCAACCGAAGCCCAAGTTGAGCGGATCAGCTCGGCCGACTTGCATCATCTTCACCAGACCTTCATCCATCCCGGCAACCTCTCGCTCGCTGTGGTGGGTGGCATCTCTCGCCATGCTTTCGAAGAGTGGCTGGGCCGGTTCGACGAATCGCTGTCCCGCCAGAAGAGCCGCTTCACTCAGGGCAAGCTCCCCTCTGCGCAGGCGCTGACCGCCCCCCGTTGGGCCTCCTCGCATTTCGATCGTGAGCAAACCCACATTCTGATCGGCGGTACGGGGCTATCCATGTTCGACCCCGAACGACATGCTTTACGCATTCTTCAGAACATCCTCGGCGGCCAGAGCGGACGTCTGTTCATCGAGCTCAGGGAAAAACGCTCCATGGCCTATTCGGTGGCCCCGACCAGCATGGAAGGAATCGAAACCGGCTACGTCGGAACCTACATTGCGTGCGCCCCCTCGAAGAAAGACGAGGCCATCGCGGAGATCCGGAAAGTGATCGAAACACTGGTCAAAAAGGGCCCCACCTCGGCCGAGCTGGAGAGGGCCAAGAACTATTTTCTCGGGCAAAATGCCATGAACCTGCAAAGCACCTGGTCTTTGGCAGCGGGCTACGGGCTCGAGCTCCTGTACCGGGGTAAGATCACTCCGGATACAGAGGTGAAGAAGCGGATCCTCTCCGTGACGGCCGCCCAAGTCCGGGCGATCGCGAAAAAGCTCCTGCTCGACGCCCCCCAACTGACCGTTGTGGTCAGCTAAACACCTTTGGTTGTCAAAGTATTGGCTGGTTGAGCCTCTCCCCGGAAATTGGCTATAATGGAAGGAGGAGGGGCCCGTTCGCATGTCATTGAAACCCGGCTCCGGCTCGACATTCACCTTGGACCTGACCCCCGAATCGTTTTTTTTCGAGCTGGTGAGAACCGCTGCAGACCGGAGAAAGCTCCGGATTCAACCCGAGACGGAATACTATGTGGTCCGCCTGCTGAACCGCTTCATGTTCAGCGAATCACTCTATTCGAAAAGCCAGGACGGCTCTCTCGAGGATCAACCCCTTGCCTTCCTATTTAAGGAAGCACTCGAAGCCGAGGCCCAACCCGAGCAAAAATCGCTATTCCAAAACGTCGGCGACATCTCACTGTTCAAGGCGGGGTTTTTTCAAGAAAGCCTGAGCCGGATGAACCTCGATCTAGGCTACTACATCGGCCTCGGTGGCGCCGCCTACCGGAACGCCGCCGATCGGAGCGACGAGCGCCATTTCCGCGACCTGTTCTCGGACCTCTCCAAACAGTTCGCTTGCATGGTGGATCTGCTTTCGGACGTGAGCGAATCCACTACCTTTGCCCGAACCGAGCAGGACTTGATTCGTCTGTATGACATGTGGTCCAGAACCGGAAGCGAGCGGGCAGCCAGGACCCTGAGTAAAACCGGCATTCGGCTCGATAAAGACCGGGGCCGCAAGGACTCTTGAGCGGCGCGCCTCAATCCGACTCGAGCGTGAGGGCAGTCATCCGGTCGCCGACCTGAATCTGACCCAGGACTTCGATGCCCTCCACCACCTGACCGAATACCGTGTAACGACCATCCAGCTGAGGGTGGCTGCCAAGACTGATGTAAAACTGGGAGTCGGCAGAATCCGGATCCTCTCCCCTGGCCATGGCTACCGAACCGAGCACATGCTTGCGCGAGTTGAACTCGGCCCCCAATCGCTGCCCCGATCCCCCTGACCCCGTTCCGGTGGGATCCCCCCCCTGAATGACGAACCCCGGCTCGACTCGGTGGAACAAGAGCCCGTTATAAAACCCCTCTGAGACCAAGGTGGCAATCCGCTTCACAGTCCTCGGTGCGTCCTGGGTGAAAAAACGGAACCTGATTTTTCCCCGGGTCGTCTGGATGGTGGCCCGGAGTCGAGAGAGCCCCTGCTCATCGATCTCGCCCAGGTCTCGTTCCCACTCGGGCCTGAGTGCGGGAGCCCCGGGAGCGGGATCCGTCACCGCTGCGGGTTGAGGAAAGGGGTTGGAAAAAAAATAAATCCACAGGCCGATGGCCGCAGCCTGGATCAGCGTGGCGAGGATGACATTCCGGATTCTCCGGGAACCGATCGTGGACGCCATGGTTGACATTCCCCCTTCCGATCCACAAGATGGGCTGAACGTGGATCAACAGCATTCAAGCGCGTTCATGGGTTTTTGGCAACACCTGGAAGAGCTCAAAGCACGACTCCTCCGCTGCCTCTGGGTCTTTTTCGGAGGATTCCTCTTTTGCTATTTCTTTACGAACGCGACCGTCCTCCACTTTCTTCAGAAGCCTCTTTTTGCTGCACTTCCCCCCGAACAACAGCGCCTCTATTTCACCAGCTTGTTCGAGAACTTCATGACGCACCTGAAGATCGCTGGCTACAGCTCGCTGTTCTTCTTCTGCCCCTTCTACTTCTACCAACTCTGGTCTTTCATCGCCCCGGGCCTTCACTCTAAAGAAAAGCGACTGGTGATCCCCTTCATCCTGGCCGCGAGTTTTTTCTTCGTGGCAGGAGCCGCCTTCGCCTATTTCGTGCTGTTCCCGGTCGGCTTCAAGTACTTCATGGCCTTCGGACTTCCGGGAGACACCCCGCTGCTGACCATTGACTCTTATTATGGAACCTGCCTGAAACTCATGCTCATGTTCGGCGCCGCCTTTGAGCTCCCCGTGCTGCTCATTCTCCTCGGCTGGCTCGGTCTCGTCGACTCCACCACCCTGAGAGCCCAAAGAAAAAACGCTTTCATTGGCATCACGATCGTTGCCGCCTTCATCGCCCCGCCGGATGCCGTGTCGATGCTCCTCCTCATGGCGCCTCTCATGCTCATGTACGAGGGGGCAGCATTCGTCATCTCCTTGATTGAAAAGAGAAATCAGCCAAACACCCCCACCCCTCCGGCTGAGCCGCCCTACGATCCCTTCAGTGGCCAATCCCGCTGATTCGTCGCCCTGACCGCCCCCCCTTGCGGCGCTCCGCCCCCTGTGATACACCCGTCTGCTCAACAACAACTCTTTGCTCGCGGGCATCGCCCCGGGGGCTTGAACCATAAGGAGAATCGAATGAAACTGCCTGGTTACGAAACCACATTCATCACTCGCGTCGATCTGAGCGATGAAGGACTGAAAACCCTGAAAGAAAGACTTTTCGGCATCGTTAAAGCATACGGTGGCGAGCTCGTTTACGAAGAAGACTGGGGAAAGCGTAAATTCGCTTACGAGATCCAGAAAGAAACCCGCGGACACTACACCCATTTCGTGTACACCGGCAAGGGCGACATCGTTCATGAAATCGAGCGGAACCTTCGCTTGCACGAGTCCACTTTGCGCTTCATGACCGTCAATCTCGCAAAAGAGTTCGAGAAAGACGTGTTCATGAAAGAGCAAGCTAACGGAACCCCCCTGAAGCGCGAAGAGCGCGCCCCCCAAGCTGAAGTCAGCGCCTGATCCGGAGGAGATGAATCATGGCAAAAGAAATGTCTGAAAAGAAAGAATCCCGCTACAACGACGATATGGACGATGGCATGGACGAAGGCAGCGGCCGTCGTGGTCGTCGCTTCTCGAGCAGCAGCCGTAAAAAGGCTTGCCGCTTCACTTCCGGCGAGGAAGATGCTGCGAACATCAGCTACAAGAACCCCAAGTTCTTGTCCTCGTTCATGACTGAGCACGGAAAGATCGTGCCCCGTCGCGTGACCGGGAACTGCGCTCAGATCCAACGCAAATTGACCACTGAAATCAAGCGCGCCCGCAATCTGGCGCTGCTCGGATTCACCTCGATCGGTCCAAATTCGAACTACTGAGAGGAATGAAGTCCAAGCTTCAAAATCGCGGGGCGATTCCAGGGCAACTTGCCCGGATCGCCCCGTTTTTTTTACCCTTTGTTTTCTTTCAAAGCGCCATCTTCATGATGCTTTCGCCCCTGCCCCTCTTCGCGCTCACCCTCCGGGGCACCCTTCCCCTTGCCTTCGCGGCACTCGGTTCGAACCTGATCCTCACCCGCTTGGCCGGAGCCAACTCCAATGAACTGCTTGTTCTGGGGGTCTTCTGGTTTGGTGTCGGCAACCTGTTTCCGCTATTGATCCGGAAGTCCGGCAAGATCCAATCGAGCCTGGTCTACGCTTTTTTATGCATGATCCTGATGTTTCTCGGATCGCTCCAGTTGCGCGCCCACGAGATCGGCATCGGGGCGGTGGACTATCTCCGCTCTGAGATTTCCATCGGCATGGATCACTTGATCAACCTGCCGAACAGCCCCGTGAAAAAACTCGTCGACGAGCAAGGGCGGGACGGACTCTTCAGGCAACTGATGACCGAGCTCCCCTCCGGTCTCTTGATCGCCCTCTTGCTGTCCCTCTGGGTGAACCTCCTATTCGCCTCTCAGATCATTCCTTCTTTCCTTTCGAAGTCATTTTGGAACCGCTTCAGGAACCCCGAGTGGCTTGTGTGGCCGACGCTTGGCAGCGCAGCCCTCTACGCCTTCA
>CANHQK010000010.1 GCA_947462765.1 Bdellovibrionales bacterium | reverse complement strand
TCATTCCGGTAAATCGCGAGCTCATCATAAAGGTCTTTCATTTCCGTCATGTGAGAGCGTCTTTGTGCGGCCAAGGATTCCTCGGTCCTGGTCTCTGCGGCTTCATGGATACGGCTCTCGCGTCCCGAGGCGACCTCCTCAGCACGCTCCACTCTCCTGGAAGCCTCGGATTGGACCTCCCTCCGGTAACGATCGAGCTCCTGCCGTTCCTCATGAAGTCGTTTGAGGTCATCCGACATCCGTTTACCGTTCGATCCGTACAGGTCTTCTTTCAGCTTCCTGACTTCCTGACGGGCCGAATCTTTCTCCTCGGCCAAGGATTCATTGTATTCACGCTTCAGGCTTTCGAGTTCACGCTCTTGGTCGGACTTGAGACGTGTCACCTCTTCTTCGTGACGGGTCTGACTCTGGGACCGTTCCGCTTCGAACGAGTCCTTCAACCTTTGAGTGGCATTGGAATACGCAGTGTAATCCGAGACAGTCGACATCCTGCCTCCAGAATAGCCGAAGGCATTTATTGAAAAAACGGGCAAAAAATTCCTGTACCCGAATCAACCCTGACGGAGACGCTCAAGCAGCTTGGGAATGAAACCACCGAATCCCCCATTGGAAAGTACCGCTACAACGTCGCCGGAGCGGCAGCTTATCGCCACGGAATTGACACCTTCCTCGACGGACTCAAAAAATCCGGCCTTTCTGCCCCGCGCACGCAGGCCATCGACCAGCTCCTGACTCGAAAACTGCTGGTCTGCCGGAATCTTGCTCTGGTCATGAGCCACTGCCACGAAGACTTCGTCAGCTCGGTCGAAAGCCTCGGAATACTCTTTTTGGAACACTTTACGACGGGAGGTCGCGGATCGGGGCTCGAACACCGCGACCAGCCTCCTGCCGGAATATTTGGCAGCAAGAGCCGCGAGCGTTTCACGTACGGCTGTCGGATGATGTGCGAAATCATCAATCACCAACACTCCGTTGATCTCTCCACGCTCTTCCTGTCGGCGCTTGATACCGCTGAATGAGGCCAGGCCTTTCTTGATCTGTTCGGACTCGACTCCGAGCAAGCGGCACTCGATATAGACCGCGAGTGCGTTCAAAGCATTGTGCTCACCCGGAAGAGTAAGGGACAATTCATCGATTTTTTTCCCTTGATGGAGCACATCAAAGCGGATGCCGGTACCGTCCGTCACGGCTCCTGAAAAGTGATAATCAGCCGGATCGGAGAGATTCCTCGAATAACTCACCACCGGAACCTTAGCTTCGGCGATCAATTCGCGGACGTTTGCCGTCTCGACACAAGCAATCAACCGCCCGCCGGTACGGATCCTCGAGATCAATCCGCGAAAAGCATTCTTCACCGCATCCAAATCAGGATAGATATCGGCGTGATCGTATTCCACGGAAGTCAGGATCACATCGTCAGGAAGGTAGTGATTGAACTTTGGAACCTTGTCCCAGAAGGCCGTATCATATTCGTCACCCTCGAGAACAAAACAGGAACTACCGGACTCGACGTGGAAGCTGTGTGGAAGACTGACCGACACTCCCCCGATAAAATAAGATGGCGCCCGGCCACTCACATTCAGTACGTGCGCGAGGAGACTCGATGTGGTGGTTTTCCCGTGAGTCCCGGCAACCACCAGGTTACGCGTCACGGAAAGCAGATGTTTTTCCATGAACTCCGGCAGGGAGACATAGACATCCCCCCGATTCATGTAGGCGATCATTTCCGGGTTGGTCCGAACGATGACATTGCCAACAACCACGAGATCGGGAACTCCCCCGATCTTGTCAAGATTGGCAGCATCGTACGGCGAATAAAGCTCAACTCCGGCATTGCGGAGTACATCACTCATGGGTGGATAGACATTCTGGTCGCTCCCGGTCACCCGGACTCCCGAGCGCCGGAGGTAGGCTGCGAAGGCACCCATGAGGGTCCCGCAAACACCGAGAATATGTACATGCTTGAACCGGCCGGTTCCCACAGAGGATTCCATCCTCATGATTGTGAGGCCGATTTCACTTGATGCCAACCACAAAAGCGATCCAAGCGAAAGCGTTATCGCCTTTCTCCATCTCCACGTATTCCCCCGTTCCGGATCCGTCCGGCCCCGGATCCTCCCAGAAAACCTTCGTGTCCTTGAATCCGGACTCGAGCATCACCTCCCGGAGCTCGGGAATGCTCCAGACCCTCCAGTCATAGGTGAATACATCCTTGTGCATGACCCCTTTGCGATCCCTGAAATGAATAGCGTAGGTCCCGAAATGAGTGATCGGGTCGAAGGATTTCTGATCCCAAAAATAAGTGAACTTACCCAGTCCGAGAATCTTGTAGGTCTTCTGCTCCCGACCTTTGGCAATGAACCCCGGTCCCCCGGCCATCTCGAGCACGAATATCCCGTCTTTTGTCAGGGACTTCCGGGCAGCAGAGAAGTACCGTTTCAGGGCGCTCTTGTCCTTGAAAATATTAAAGGAAAAGTTCCCTGCTCCTATGATCTCATGCTTGTCACGGGTCGGAACACAGACATCCTGCAATCGCAAATCGAGCCTTCGCTTCTGCGAAGCGGTCAGTTTCGTAAATGAATTCTTTCTACCAAATGCTACAGGCTCCGGATCAAGATCAATCCCGGTCGCGGTTCGACGATCATTCGATTTGACCCATTCGCACGAGATCAGAAACGTGCCGCAAAAATCCTCTCTCAGGCTCAAGGCCTCCTTGCGCCTGATCTGGAAGAACATGCTTTCGAAGATCCTGACATGCTCCTCAGGAGTCTGGACTGAGTTCTCATAGTGCCGGTATTTGTCGAAAGCCATCTCGATCACCCTTTTTTCACTTTCACTGAGAGGGTCAAAACGAATTCGGCGACCGGCTCTTCCCCGAAAATCGACGGGACGGTTGCCACTACCGGAACGGGTAAATCCACACGTTCACCCGTCTGACGGGATTGCTCCACGGCCTCGGCAATCTTGAGCCCCTCCCGACAGGTGAAATAGGTATCCCCTTCCGGACGCTTCAAAAAGCGCGCCTGAAAGTCCTTGAATATCAGAGAACCTTTCGCCCCTTTCAGATTACGGAGCAGTTTTGCAGCAATCAGGCCGCCGGCCGCGTCGGCACCGATACAGAGCGCACCGAAGTACATCGAGTTCAGATGGTTTTTATTGATCCGCCTAAAAGGGAGTTTGACCACACAGGACTCGGAGTCCATCGAAACCACGGTGACTCCTGCCGCGTAAAGAAGCGGGATTTTAATAAACGAAAACGTTCTGAGCAGGATGGTTTCACGTATCGCTAGTGCCATGGACGGATCATAGCGAAGCGAAACGGGACTGGCCAGTGAGAAGCTTCACGAACGGGGACAACTGGGAATCCCCCCTCGCTCCCGGACAGCATTCCACTCCGGCTCGACCCGGGTGGCTTCGGATTCAAGGGTCCGGATCCGCGAGTCCGGAGAAGGATGTGTGGAAAGCCACTCCGGACCGCCTCCACCGGAACTGGCTTTCATGTTTCTCCACAATTCGACACTTTGCTTCGGATCGAACCCCGACTTTGCCATCAAGCGGAGCCCGATCAAGTCTGCCTCAGACTCCTGCGATCGGCTGAAGGGAAGCAGCGCTCCGAACTGGAGCCCCACACCCAAACCCCCGAGTAAGAGTTTTTTCTTGTCGGGGTCCATTTGGCGCAGACTGACGTCGACCACACCCAGAAGCAGGGAAGCCAATTCGCCCTGCGAGACCCGCTCGTTGCCATGCTGGGCCAGAACATGGCCGACTTCATGTCCGATCACGGCAGCAAGCTGATCAGCCGTGCGAGCAATGGGAAGCATCCCGGTATGCACTCCGATCTTACCGCCCGGGAGAGCGAATGCGTTTGGTGTCGGATCCTTGAAGACGACGACTTCCCAAGCCGAGACCGGAATCCTGCTTCCCGCATTCACGATCAGGGGTCGTGCGATGCATTTGATATAAGCGTTGATCTTCGGATCAGTCTCAATCGGTGTTTTCTTTTTGATTTCCTCGAAAGATTGGACCCCCATTGAATCCATCGTGGAATCCCCGAACAGCAAAACCCTTTTCCGGCCCAGCGGAGAGGTGGCACAGGCCGAGATCAGCAAAATCGCAAACAGCACACGGGTGAATCGACTCATAAATGATTCCTTAATTCCTCATGAAACGCACGGCGGAAGGCCCGGATCCGGTTGTCTTCCCGCGAGGGATGAACCCGATTGGTGAGTAAAATCGCGTAATTTCCATTAACTGGATCCATCCAGAGCGAGGTCCCCGTGAATCCCAAGTGACCGATGGAATCTTGAGAAAACGCGAAACCGGTCGATCCGCTTCCATCCATAGCCGGGCAATCGAAGCCGAGCGCCCGCCTCCCGCCCGATCCATCCGCCATGGGATTGGAAAACTCCCTGATCGTTCTCATCGAGACAAAATCTCCGCGGAATAATCCACCAATCCAGGCTAGAAGATCCGGAAGCGTACCGAACACCCCGGCATGCCCGGCCACCCCACCCAGTGTGTAGCAGTTGTCATCATGAACAAGCCCCGCAAGCGGCCCCCGCCAAGGGCAAATCTCGGTCATAGCCACCGACTCGCCGGTTGCCTCAATGGAGAATCTTTCCTGAAGTGGTGAGCGGATCACAGGACGAAAGTGCAGCCCCACCCCCGGAGCTCGCGACCACAATGACGCGAGATCTGAAGAAAGATCCGAAGAAAGCGCCCTTCCAAGATGAAGGAATCCAAGATCCGAATAGACGATCCGACTACCGGGAGCAGACTCTTGCCCCACCGAATCGAGTTCCGAAAAAAACAGTCGGGACCTTTCTTCGACCGGAACGGAATGAAGCCCCGGACCGAAGTGTCCGATCATGGCCTCATAAAAGGGGCGCCAGGCTGGAAGACCCGAGGCATGGAGGAGCAAATCCCTCCAATTGAAGGGGCGATCCGGAATGGGTCGCTCATCCAAACGAAGACTCCCTTCCTCCACTCGCTTCATGGCAAGCAGGGTGGTGCCGAGGATCTTTGACAGTGAGGCTAGATCGAAACGGGTGAAGGGACCGATCTCTGCCGCACCAAAAAAAAGCGAAGCATGTCCGGTGTATATCTCCGTGACGGGGCGACCGGTAACCAGATCTTCGATTCTTCCGAACGAGGCCGCCATTGCAGAACCGATTCCATCGGAAACCGCCCGTTCCAAACCCTCACGAATCCGCCGGACGGCGTAGGTGTTTTCCATCAAATCACCCAGGTCTCACCGGGAATGTTTTTCCCGTCCCGGAATCGTGCTGCCGAAAGCGATTCGAGTTCAATGGTTTCATAACGTCCGAGAACCATCCTCTCGGCAATCCCGCGACCTGCAGCGAAGCTTTGCATGGCCCCATGACCTGAGAACGAATGCGCCTCAAAGACACGACCGGCGGGTATGACTCCACCGATCGCCTCTCCAATAATCGCATGATGATCGGGTGATTCCTCATACAATCCGGCCCAACCGCTCACATGCCGAAGGCTTTCGAAAGCAGTGGAGCGCTCGTACAAAGCAGGCCAGATCCACTCCTCGAAAAAAGAGTCACCCTCGTAGTCGAAGCGATACCCCGGATTCTCACCTTGATTCGCAAACCCGGAGAGTCCGTAAATCGATTCAGGATGGAAATACACACCCGAGGGATCGATGATCATCCCATAGGGGGTCAAATCCAGATCCCTCGCATGAAAAAGCGAGATCTGCCTTCGTACCGGCCGGGAGGGGCAGTCGTACCCCAGGCGGCGAGCGACCTCCGGAGCCCAGGCACCGGAGGCATTCACCACCCGATCCGTGTCGATGCGGATCCAGTCGCCATCTTCGGTCGCAAACTCGCCGCGCGTCGAAGGATTTCGTGAAAGCAACTCCCGTTTCTTTATGCTCGAAAGACCCGAAGCAAAACGGAATACTTCCACTCCAACCCTGCCCTGCTCTGAAAATTCAGCCCCGCAGAAATAGGCGCCATCCATGAACTTGGCACCTCCCCGCTGAGCCTCCTCCCGGAAGTGCTCTTTGAGTCGATTTGGATTCACCAATCCGTCTCTGACACCGAAAAGCCCGCCCGCCAGGTCCGATGTTTTATCGATGAAGGGGACTCGCTGACGGATCCCCTCCACATCCAGCACTTCGACCGGCCAACCGTGTCGGACGTGCATCTCCCTGGCCCGAAGTGCGGCATCCCAAGTTCCAGGACGGTGGAGCCAAAGATAACCGCACGGCCGGTAGCCGACCTGTTCGGCATGGAGTGAAAAAAAATCGATCGACGCTTTGGAAAGCTCGAGATTGACGGTTTGGGACCAGGTTCCCCGAACCCCGCCTGCGTTCAATTCGCTACTGCTCCACTCCCCGCTCAGATCAGGGTCGATCACCAGAACATCCTGGAGACCTTGCTTGACCAGACCGTAAGCGATGGCACTTCCGATCAGGCCGCCACCGATTACTAGGACTTCAGTGCTGACATGCTGAGCGGACCGGACCATGCATTCTCCCCGCTCACCACATCATCTCGGTAAAATTCTCGGAGATGATTTTCGGATCGCCGTTTTCCTCGGCGATATAGAGAATCTTGGTTCCGCGAGAAACCAGACCCTTTCCCCCACCCTTTAACTTGGACTCGTAATCCTGGGTGAACATCATCATCGTGTACTTCGGGTGACGGAAGAAATAGGGATGGCTCGCATTCACATTGATCCGGGAGTATTTTTTTGTGAGAACTCCCTTATAAGCCTTCCACTGCTCTCGGTCCACATGCCTACCTTTGATCGGCGAGGCAAAATCAGTGTGGTAGTGCCTCATGTACTTCTCGACATCCCGACTTTCCCAGTCGCGGATCCAGGCTTCGAAAAAACGGTGCAGCCGCTCATCCCGCCCGCCTGTCTGATACTTCGGAGTCAGTTCATCGAAAATCAAGACCGGGGTCAAACCCGGCTGAATGGACTGTTGGATCTCGAGCAATTCCTCGTTCTTCAGAACCACGCAGCCCTCGCTATCAAAATCACGCTTCAACCGCTCGGGTTCGTTCGTGCCATGAAGCATGATGTTGTTGCCAGTGCACCCGGCAATCTGATCGTACTCGTTGGGGTAATTGATATAGAACGCCATCACCCCGAATTTGGCTTTGAGCTGGGGAGGCAGAATTTTGTAAGAGAACTGATAAACACCCTCAGGAGTTTTCAGGTCGCCTTCCTCCTGCTTGTCCCCTTTCACCTTTCCGGTGGTGGTGTGATAGGTCTTCAGAATTCTGAATGAATCATCTTCTTCGTAATGAGCCAGATGGAGAAGATTCGTTTTCTTGTCGACCAGAACCAGCGTGTGCGGGTGATGGGCGTGCGAGGATTTTGGAGCGGCAAAAGAAAGGGATGCCCCCGCCAAGTGAAAAGCGGCAACCAGGGTGACCCAAAAACCCGACTCGAACCCGGAACTCATTGAGGAAAGACTACCTGTTCCGGATCAGGATTTAAAGCGGAGCTTCGGAACCAAAGAAAGGGCCTCGATCACGATCCGGGAGCTCATCTTCGACTTACCGACCCTGCGGTCTTCGAAAAGAATGGGGAACTCCTTGAAGCGGAACCCCTTCCGGAAAGCACGGTATTTGAGCTCGATCTGAAAGGAGTACCCCCCTGCCTCGAGGGTATCGAGATCGATTCCCTCGAGAACGCGGCGATTCCAACCATTGAATCCGCCAGTAAAGTCCCGGATCGGAGCCCCAAGCACCATCCTGGAGTACAAACTTCCGCCCCGGCTGATGATTTTGCGGAGCAAGCCCCAATTCACCGTTCCCCCGCCATCGACGTATCGGGAACCTATCACGAAGTCATGCTCGTTCAGAAGATTGAGCATGGCAGGCAAAAAAGAAGGGTGGTGCGAGAAATCCGCATCCATTTCGATCAATTGATCAAAACCCTGTGAAAATCCCCAACGAAAACCGGCAATATAGGCTGGACCCAAGCCTTGCTTCTGAGTGCGATGGAGAACATGGACCCTGGGATCAGCCTCAGAGAGGCGATCCGCAAGGGCCCCGGTGCCGTCCGGTGAACCATCATCCACCACGAGGATGTGGACCCCCTCCGGAGTCCGCTTCAAAACCTCCGTGGTGATCGGGCCTAAGTTCTCAATCTCATTGTAGGTCGGGATGACGATCAGGACCCGTTTTGCGGGGGGAGTCATCAGAACGGTACGTCTTCTTCAGTGAAGGTGGGCTCGGCCTGGAACGAGGTCGAAGCCATGTTGCTATTGCCGTAGTCTTGGCCGTAGTTGTTCTGGCCCTGATTCGAATTGGAATAGCCGTACTCATTCCCGGCAGAGCGGGTAGCCCCGCCTCCGAGGAACTGAACCTGCTGAGCCACAATCTCGGTGGTGTAGCGGGTCTGGCCTTCTTTATCCTGCCAGGAGCGGGTCTGAAGCTTGCCTTCAATGTAGGCTTGGCGCCCCTTTTGAAGGTACTGACCGCAGAGATCAGCAAGCTTGCCGAACACCACCACGCGGTGCCATTCCGTCTTCTCCTGCTTCTGACCATTGCGGTCCGTCCAGGATTCATTGGTTGCGATACTCAAGTTGCAGATGCTCTGTCCGGAGGAAGAAGTCTTGACCTCAGGATTTTGCCCCAGATTGCCGATCAGAATCACTTTGTTGATTGCCATGCCCCTGATTTACGCCAGATGTCATCGGCAAGTCAAGGGATCTTCTCCGCGCAACCTTCTGTGGCTTACGCTCCGGATATGTCAGGCCTTTTTCCTCGAACTTCTTCCGCCAGGTGGCTTCAACTTCAGCCACCGCACGCTCGCGGTTCACCAGATACAGGATGGGGTCGAACTTGCAGTCCGGACACACCAAAGCGGACCTCATTTTCAGACGATAACCGACCTCGAAGACCAGCCCGACAGGAATCATGAACGCCAAAAGTCCCTTCCAACCCATCCACGGCCAGGTCAGCAAGGAGCAGAATGCGGTGGTGATCGCAATCTGTGCGAAGAATTGCGGGGAACCGATCCGGGCCGGCGGCGCGAGGTGACGCTCTTTTTTGCAAGAGACACAGAAGAACCTGAACTTCTGGCGTTCCAGGTTCTTCAAGTAAGATTGGACCGAACGGTGTTGAAAAATCGGCTGCATTGAAACTCCTTTTCAAAGTCGCCCAGATACGAGTATACCCAAACCCTCATGAAAACCGATGCAAAAAAGCATTCTTTGACGGAGTCTCCCGAATTCCCGGAAACCTGGACCCGGGTCTTGGACGAATCACTCCCCGCATTCGTCAAAGACCGGTTCTCACCATCGGAGTCATGGAAGAAGAAGCCTTTCGACAAGGAAGATGTCAATTTTTTCTCGAAAGGCCTGCTTGAACTCTCCGAATTCTTTACCGTCGAGCGCGATGGAAGCAAGCTACCGAACTATTTCACCACCGCACGATTCCGTTCGAGCTACTTCCTTTACTTCTTCGGGCTTCAGGGTGCCAAGTTCCTGACGCTCTTCGACCGATACCCGAAAGCAATCGAGGCTGCACTTTCTCACGCCACCGAGACCGGAGTGTTCCGGATTGTGGATGTGGGCTCAGGTCCCGGTACCGCCTCGCTGGCGCTTCTGGTTTTCTTGCTCGACGGACTCAGGAATGCCGACCGTCGCCCCCTCACTCTTCCCTTTGCCATCGAACTCGTCTGGATCGACCAGAACGGAACCATCCTGAAAGACGGCGAAGCGCTACTTGGAAAGATCCTGGAACTCTATCCCGAAATCACCGGTGATGTTCGCGCCATTCTCGATCAGAGATCCTGGTGGAAGCATCCGAAGGACTTCCGCTTTGACTCCTCATTGGTCCTGTTTGGAAACGTACTGAACGAATGCCCCGATGATCCAAGGATCTTTCAACAAGGTCTCGCGCCTTTTTTGCGCGAACCCAAGGGTGGCGGAGTGCTTCTCATCGAACCGGCGTTCAAATCTGCCTCACAACGCCTCGCCGGCATCCGGAATGAACTGACCCTCACGGAGGATCCGTTGATTCCCTGGGGACCCTGCTTGCATGCCGGAACCTGTCCGTTGACCGAAGGTCGGGATTGGTGCCACTTTTCAATTCCTGCCAAATTACCCGGGAATTTCTTCAAAAAATTCTCAATCAAACTCGGGGGAATCCGCGAGTGGCTCAAGTTTTCCTTTCTCTGGGTCGCCACCAGGGATTCAAAAAAAGCGGCTACTCCGCCCAAAGGCTGGGTCAGGATCATCAGTGATCCACTCAGGACTCCGAAGGGCTTGCAAAACCAGGTTTGCCGACCCGAGCGATTCACTTACGTGAAAACCCCTCATCGCCCCTACCACCGTGGAGACATCATCCGTGATCCGTTACTACCATCGAACCCGCCAACGCGTCGAAACTGAGAAAGTCTACGGAGAGGCCTGGCTTCACTGGGCCTATCGGACACCTCCGGGAAAATGGCTGACCCGCCATGTGTTATCGAAACAATGGGTGAGCAGGATTTTCGGTGTTTTCGAAGACTCTCCCCTGAGCCGTTCGAAAATTGACGAGTTCATCGAAAAATATGAAGTCGACATGGAAGAGTTCGAAAAGTCCGATTACTCGAACTTCAATCAATTCTTCATTCGGAAATTCAAACCTGGCAAAAGACCGTTCGGATCCGATCCCGGAGTTTTTTGCGCAGGCGCTGAGGCCCGCTACCTGGTCTTCGAATCGCTGAAACCGAGACAGACCTTCCCGGTCAAAGGAATCGAGATCGATCTCGGAGTCCTGTTGCAGGACGCTGAAATCGCAAAAGAATTCGAGGAAGGCGCCCTCATTCTGGCCCGACTTTGCCCCGTGGATTATCATCGCTTCCACTTCCCGTTCGAAGGAGAACTGGTTCGACATTACCGGATCAGCGGAGAATACCACTCGGTGAACCCCGCCGCGTTCGAAGCCGAACCAAAAGTATTCCTCAAGAACGAGAGACAAGTCGCCATCTTGCAAAATCCCGTCTTCGGAAAGGTGGCCATGATCGAAGTGGGCGCACTCGGAGTGGGCAAGATCGTCCAGAGTGCCTACTCATCGCTCGATGCGATGCCTGTAAAATTTGCCCGTGGAGCTGAAAAAGGTTACTTTTTATTTGGAGGCTCTACCGTGATCTGGCTTGTCCAAAAAGGAAAATTGAAACTCAGCCGGGATCTTGTCGAGAACAGCGCCCGGAACCTGGAGACCTGGGTTCCACTCGGACAGGCGTTGGGTGAGCGCCCCGACGCGTGAGTAAGGCTCTGCCGCTGATCGAGGAGCTGTTCCAGAAAATCATCGGCCCCTTCGCCGCAACCGACGTCGCACCCCTTCTTTTTGAACCTGACAATGTGGAAGACCGCGTCTCTCACCTGATCAATCATTTCAACCGGCACCCCCAGTTCATTCCCCCCTTTCAGACTTTGATCAAATCACTGAACCCCCAGGATCGGGAGGTTCCACTCGAAGAGCACATCCGGTTTTACACCACTAACGCCACACGACACTGGCTTTTACTGGGCCTGATCAACCAGGTTCTCAAGATCAAGGATCTCGAACTCGATTTCACTACCGGGAAATTTCCGGGAAAACCGGGCGAGCTTCTCAAATACGCCAATGAAGCCCGGAATCAGTTCGGAGAGGAGAGCCGTTACAAAGACCATGTTTTTGCAGCCGGCTTCCTTTTCGACTACCTGCTCTTTCTCCACCGGAGTCCCGTGATGAATCTGGGCGGAATCAAGCTCGACGAGCCGATCAACCAGGCCTTTACCCGCGGTACCGAGCAAGGACTGCTGAGTCTCAAGCTTTCCAAGTTCAAAAAGAAACTCTCTCTCGACAGGCAGGTTCCGGTCACCTGCTACCTGAGGCAACTTGCCCAGGTTTCCCTCATCTTGATCAAATCGGGCGAGGCTCCCGAGTTTTACAAAAAACTTTCTTCCTTGAAACACACCGAGCCGGTCCGTCTCGCAATGGAAAAACAAACCTTCGGAATCCACAGTGGAATGATCGCGGCCTTTCTCGCCCAGATGGTTCCGGGTTTTGCGCCCCTCGATCGCGCCATGGCCATCTGGGGCGCTCCTTTTCTGGGTTGGATGAGCGGCAACCGCGATGTGCACGACTTGTGCGCGATGGGAATGCTGGCGACCGCCCTGAAAGAACACGTCAAAGGTTCAGATTTCAAAGGAGACGGCTCAGTCGGATCGGTTCTTCCCGAACTCTCGTTTCTGGATCTTCTGCTGTCAGCCGAGGTGAAAAATGAAGCTAAAGTATGAGCAATTCGAGGGGATCGGCTCATTCACGATCCGCGGACGGATCGAAGCCGCCCAATTCCGGCTACTGGCGATCGGTCTTGAAAGTCTGGCCAAAAACACCCCGAGTCCGATGGTGGTGAATGTGACCCGTGCCCCGTTCGACGAGGCCTACACGAAGAACCTGATCGAACTCAAGAAAGCCGTACAGAAGCTCACCCGCCACAAAATCTATTGGATCGGCAAGGTCCGGGGATTGTGTGATTTCCCCGAAATCAGCCTTCTTTTTTCGAGATTGGGTGGCTTCAAACTGCGCCAGGTCGGAGAACGTCTCAAGCTGGAGGACGATTTGTTCGGAATTCACGAGCAGATCGAATCGGTGAGAAAACGGATCGAGGAGCTTGGCGGGGATGAGGACAATGCCCATCGTCTGATCCTCGAGAATAAAATACTCAGGGAAAAGCTCAGGATTCTGAGCCAGACTGTACGCGCCCAAGAGGAGCGCATGAAATCCCAGCAATCGACCCCCGCCACTGATCCGGAGCACGTCGAGAAAGTGCGCGTCGCACGCGAGGCCATCAAAACTGGATTCGGAGACATCCCGCTATGAGCCTGAAAGCCGTTCTGATCACCCAGGAAGCGGTAGTGGATCAGGTCAAACAACTCGAGACTCAAAAAAACGAGATGGAAGTAGAGCTCCAACAACTCGAGATCAAGCTCCGCGGTATCGAGGCCTCTTTGGCTGAAAACGAACAGCTCCGGGCCAAAAACCAGGATCTGCTCAACCTGACTCTCCAGAACTTCGAAGAGGAATGGACCCGGAGGGCCTCACACTTCCCTGACATTCACCGCAGGATCCTCGAAACCGCTGCAGGGCTCGTCGCAGCACCCAAAAAGTGATCCCGCAAACTGACGCGGTCCGTCCAAGCTCATTTCTTGTTCCCCCACCCGCAGTCCGGTAGCATGAGGCCAAAGCCCCATGGAACACAGGACTGATGCCACTCTCGAACGCTCTCTCGGCCCGCTCATGCTCTGGGGGCTCGGAGTCGGTTATGTCATCTCGGGGATGTATTTCGGATGGAACCTCGGTTTACCAGCCGGTGGCACCCTCGGACTCGCGGTTGCCACCTTTTTCATCGCCCTCATGTATGTGTTCTTCGTATTCGCCTATGCCGAGCTCGCCTGCGCGATTCCTAGAGCGGGAGGCGCGTACGACTATGCTGCGCGGGCATTCGGTCCGGGAATCGGCATCCTGACCGGTACCGCACAGTGGATCGAGTTTCTGTTTGCCCCGCCGGCCATCTCCTTTGCAATCGGTGCCTATTTTCATGAGTTCTTTCCGTCGCTTCCGGTTCTGGGAATCGCAATGACGGCGTTCCTGCTCTTCACCGGACTCAATCTGGTCGGAGTGAAAGCTGCAGCCCGTTTTGAATTGTTCATCACGGTCTTTGCGGTACTGGAACTCCTGATTTTTGCAGGAGTGACCCTACCGCATTTCCAAACTGACCACCTCACCCGGAACGCACTGCCTCAAGGTTGGTCCGGGGTATTCGCCTCCATTCCTTTCGCGATCTGGTTCTTTCTTGGAATTGAGGGGCTGGCGAACGTGGCGGAAGAGACCATTCATCCGGATCGGAACATACGGATCGGATTCGGGAGCTCGATTGTCACACTGGTCGTTCTATGTGGACTGACTTTCGTCTCTTCTGTGGGAGTCGCCGGCTGGGAAGCGATTGTTTTTCCGGTTCAAGGAATGCCGGAGACCTCGGACTCTCCACTCCCCCTTGCGCTGTCGCAGGTGGTAGGTAAGGGGCATTTCCTGTACCATCTGCTGCTGACTGTGGGGCTTTTCGGGCTGATCGCCTCATTTCACGGGCTGATTCTGGCTGCCGGTCGGGTCACCTTCGAGCTCGGGCGGAACGGCCACCTTCCCGGATTTCTCGGACGTGCCCATCCGAAGTTCAAGACTCCTGCCTCCGCACTCATCCTGAATGCGATCATCGGCGTCCTCGCTCTGATCTCGGGTAAAACCTCCGAACTCATCACCATTTCCTGTTTCGGCGCGATCACTCTTTACCTCGCCTCTCTTGCCTCCTTTTTCAAGCTCCGGAAACAGGAACCCGGACTGGTTCGCCCTTTCCGCGCCCCGTTTTATCCGGTATCCCAGAGCCTGGCTCTCGGAATTGCGATCATCAGTATTTTTTCTATGTTTTACTTCAACCCGCGACCGGGTCTGATCTACCTAGCGCTCCTGATGACCGGCGCGTTCTGGTTCCATTCACGCACCCGAATTTCAGCTCATAAGGAGACTGCATGAAACTCAGCAAAGAACGGATCACGGAGGAGGTCAAAACCTCCGCCAACCCCAAGGTCAAAGTCGCCATTACGGATATCGACGGGATCTTGCGTGGTAAATACCTCCACAAAGACAAGTTCCTCGGTAGCCTCGAGGGTGGCTTCGGATTCTGCAATGTGGTCTTCGGATGGGACTCCGGGGATGTGGCTTACGAGGGCATGGAGTATACCGGCTGGCACACCGGCTATCCCGATGCGATGGCCCGTCTCGATCCGCAAACCTTCCGTAAAGTTCCCTGGGATGAGGATGTGCCGTTTTTCCTCGGGGATTTCGATCTAGACATCTGCCCCCGGAATCTCCTGAAGAAGGTCAAATCCCGTGCCGAGCAAGCCGGTTTTCATGCAAACTTCGGTCAGGAGTTCGAGTGGTTCAATTTCCGCGAGACCCCCGAGGCCCTCCATGCAAAAAACTTCAGTGATCCGACCCCGCTCACTCCGGGAATGTTCGGGTATTCATTGCTCCGGATGTCACGAAACTCGGACTACTTGAACGATCTGTACGATCTGATGTTCCAATTCGGGGTTCCGCTCGAAGGGCTACATACCGAGACGGGCCCGGGTGTGCTTGAAGCAGCGATACTCTACGCGGATATTCTCGAGTCAGCGGACCGCGCGGTTCTTTTCAAGTCAGGGGCGAAGGAGATCGGACTCAAGTACGGTATCATGCCGACCTTCATGGCGAAAATCAGCGAAAAGCTCCCCGGTTGCTCGGGGCACTTGCATCAGAGCCTCTCGGACGGAAAAACCAATCTCTTCTTCGATGAGAAGGGCCGGAACAAAATGAGTCCGCTCATGGAAAGCTACCTGGCGGGACTCCTCCATTGCATGCCCGAAATCCTTCCCCTCTACGCTCCGACGATTAACTCTTACAAGCGCTTGGTCGAGGGAGCTTGGGCTCCGACCACACTGACTTGGGGCATCGACAACCGGACGGTCGCCATTCGAGCCCTCCCTGGCGGATCCAAGTCCACCCGAATCGAGCTTCGGGTAGTCGGAAGTGATGCCAACCCCTATCTGGCTCATGCCGCTTCACTCGCATCCGGATTGTACGGGATTCAAAAAGGGCTGAAGCTGACCGTCCCTGCCACCGAAGGCAACGGGTACCGGAATACCTCGAACGGAGTTCTTCCTCCGAATCTCTGGGAGGCCACCGCCCGCTTCAAGAACTCCGAGATCGCAAAAGAGCTGTTCGGCGAAACTTTCGTGAAACACTTTGCCGGAACCCGCGAATGGGAATGGCGCCAACACGCCAAAGCGGTGACCGACTGGGAATACAAACGCTACTTCGAAATCATTTGAGGAACCAACCATGGCCTACGACTTCAATCAAAGAATGAATTTCAATTTCCCGACCTCGATCCGCTTTGGAAACGGAGTAATCGACGAGCTCGGCCCGCATCTCGCCCAAGAGAAGCTGAGCCATGTGCTGGTGGTCTCCGATCCGGGACTGGTCAAACTACCGGTCTTCGACCAAGTCACCGGTCTGATCAAAAAGTCGGGCCTGAAAGTGACGGTTTTCTCTGAAATCGCAAAGAACCCGGTCAAGTCGAATGTACTGAAGGGCTCGGATCTTTACTTGGCCTCGGGTTGTGACAGCATTGTCGGTTTCGGGGGCGGGGCTTCGATGGATGTGGCCCGTGCGATCGCCCTCAAGGTCCACCACCCGCTCGATCTGTTTGAATACGACGATGCGATCGGTGGAGACCGGCATGTCACTGAACGCGTTCCCTACTTTGTCACGGTTCCCACCACTTCCGGGACCGGCTCCGAGGTCGGGCGCTCGACGGTCATTGCAGATGATGTGACCCATGAAAAAAAGATCCTTTTCTCTCCGCGACTGATGGCTCGCAAGGTCTTTGCCGATCCGGCCCTGACCATGGGTCTTCCTCCCTTCGTCACTGCCACCACCGGGATGGATGCTCTCACTCACTGCGTGGAGGCTTATTTGGCAAAAGGGTTCTCACCCCTCTGTGACGGGGTCGCCCTGGAAGGCATTCGCCTGATCGCTGACTCACTCGAATGTGCCACACACGCACCGGACCTGGAGTCACGTTCCAAAATGATGATGGGGGCACTCATGGGTGCCACCGCCTTCCAAAAGGGACTTGGCATCGTTCACTCCCTGGCACATCCCCTCTCTACCCTGGTAGACATGCACCACGGTCTGGCTAATGCGGTGATGATTCCTTACGGAATGGAATTCAACGCGCCGGTCTCGGCCCCCAGGATGAAGACTATTGCTCGTACGATCGGGCTGGAAGACGAGTCGGCCGAGGGGTTCATTAATTGGCTCCATGAGATGAATGCCAAACTCGGGATTCCTGCCTCCCTCGCCCTTCTTGGAGTGACTCCCGAACATGTCGAAAAACTCTCTTCCTTGGCGATAGCCGATCCTTGCCACGGATCGAACGAGCGAACCGTCAAAAAAGAGGATTTTGCATCTCTTTACCTGAAGGCACTGGCATGATCCGGATCGGCGTCTCCGCTTGCTTCATGTACCCTGATCCGTCGCGTGCTGTGTTCGGGCACAAGCAGCTCTCGTACTTCGAACATGACATGAGCCGCTGGCTGGCCCGTGAAGGCGTGATGCCGATCCTGATTCCAGATTTACCCGGAGACCGTCTCATCCCCTACCTGGAACAAATGGACGGATTCGTCTTCCAAGGGGGGGCGGACATCGCTCCCGGGACCTACGGTGCGACGCCGATCGAAAATGGAAGATGGCCGGGGGATCCGCATCGAGACCGTTATGAGTTGACCTTGATGGACTGGGCATTCCGGAACCGTAAGCCGGTCTTGGCGATCTGCCGGGGCTTTCAGCTGATGAATGTTTTTTTCGGGGGCACTTTGTATCAGGATCTGAACCTAGAGACTTCCAGCCCGGTCGAGCATCGAAATGCCGAGACCTATGACCGCGTGAATCACGCGGTGGTGTGCCCTGAGGGGAGTCTCTTGGGCAGGATTTACGGAGTGCAAGGTTTCCGGGTGAACAGCGTCCACCATCAGGGAGTGAAGACACTTGGGAAACACCTGAAAGTCGACGCACATTGCCCGGACGACGGACTCATTGAGGCCTTTCATTATGAAGGGCCCGAGCCCGTATCATTCCAGGGCGTGCAGTGGCATCCAGAGTTCTCACACACCCTCGCTGGGCATGTCATCAGCCCCGAGCCCTTGCTCGATCGTTTTTTGAAGGAGATCCGACCATGAAACTCATCAATCCGGCTACCGGAGAATCCCTGAAAGAAGTTCGGGAAACCTCGCCTGCAGAAATCTCAAGTGCTTTGGACCGTGCCAGAATCGCTCAGATCGCTTGGAATGCGAAGGCTCTCGGGGAACGTCTGGCCGTAATCCGGCGCTACCACGACCTGCTCGATCGGGATGCCGAGCGCCTCGCCCGGGACCTTTCTCTCGAGGTTGGAAAGCCCCTGCAGGAGTCGAAAAACGAGGTCCAGGGGGCTCGTGGGAGGATCCGGTTTTTTCTCGAACAATCGGAGAAGTGGCTATCGCCCCAATCCATCCGTACCGAAGGCAACACCCGTGAAGAGATCAGTCTTGATCCACTCGGTGTGATTGCGAATATTTCAGCGTGGAACTACCCCTACCATGTCGGAGTGAACGTTTATGTTCCAGCTCTCCTGGCGGGCAATGCGGTGCTCTACAAACCCTCTGAGTTCGCAACCCTCACCGGCCTTCACATCGCCCGACTGCTCCATGAAGCCGGCGTCCCCGAGGATGTATTCATCCCGATCATCGGAGACCGAATTGCGGGGGAGGCCCTGCTTGACTTACCCATTGATGGATACTTCTTCACAGGGAGCTACCGCACCGGTCAGCACATTGCCGAAAGAGTTGCTTCAAAGCTGGTGCCGGTCGGTCTTGAGCTCGGAGGCAAGGATCCGCTTTACGTGACGGATGAGGTCGACGATCTCAAAAAGGTGGCTGGAGCTGTCGCCGAAGGTTGTTTTTACAATAACGGTCAGAGTTGCTGTGCGGTCGAACGCGTCTATGTTCATGAAAAAATCTACGATGAATTCATGAAACACTTCGAGGCCGAAGTTCGGTCCCTCAAGGTGGGAAATCCCCTCGAAGCGGGGACTCAGCAAGGGTCATTGACCCGCCCGGCACAGCTCGCTTTTCTCGAGGAACAGATCGCAGATGCCGTGGCAAAAGGGGGCAGGATCCTTTGCGGCGGGAAGCGTATTCCAGGGTCGGGCGCGTATTTCGAACCCACAGTGATGGTGGATGTCGACCATTCGATGCGGATCATGATGGAGGAGAGCTTCGGGCCAGTCATCGGAGTGATGAAAGTCCGGGATGACGAGGAAGCCGTCCGTCTCATGCAGGACTGCGAGTACGGGCTCACCGCCGCAGTGTACAGCCGGAACGAATCCCGTGGACGGAGCATTCTGGGTCGGATCGACACCGGGACATCCTACCTGAACTGCTGTGACCGGGTCAGTCCCTACCTTCCTTGGGCCGGCCGCAAGCACTCGGGGCTCGGAACCACCCTTTCGTGGCTCGGAATTCTCAGCTTTGTGAGACCTCGCGGATGGCATCTCAGAACACCTTGAGGATATGGGCCTTTCTGCTGGTCTGGATGGTTTATGGAGCGATGATCAACGCCTCCGAGCTCCGGACCTATTCCCTCGCTCAAGCAGTTGCGGAATCGATTGTCGATAGGGGGACTTTCGCGATAGGGAATTCGAAAGTTCCCGAGTTCAATTCAAGTCTCGACTCATTCACCTTCAACGGGCGTCTCCTTCCGGCGAAACAGCCCGGAGTTTTTTTTGCGGCCGCCATCCCCTACTCGGTCATCCGTCCCTTCGGCATCAGCTTCGAAAAATCCAGGGACTTCCTCTCCGCTTGGACTACCTGGTGGACCTCCGGACTTCTGACGGCTTTACTCATTGTTAGATTTTTCGCTTTCGTCAGGACTCTTGGAACCGGTCGCGGGCAGGCGATTCTGGTGACCCTGGCTCTCGGTTTTGGCACCAATTTATTTCCCTATACCGGGACACCCCACCATGATGTCCTCGCTACCTGCATGCTCGGACTTTCAACGATGTCACTTCTCGAGCTTCATCCCGGCAGAAGAGTCCGCTCCATTGTGCTGGCGGGCGCCCTACTGGCCGGTGTGCTTTTTTTCTCGATGCTTCCTGCCCTTTTGGTCGCCACTTGTCTGATTTTCTCGATCTTTCACCTGGGATGGAGAAGTGGAGCCCTGTATTGTGTCGGTTTCCTGATCGGATATCTTCCCACAGCGATCTATAATTTTCACTATTTTGGAAACCCGCTCATCCAGGCCAACATGGCCGGGAATTACTCGAATACTTTCTTCGCTCCTTCATGGACACTGCTTCTGACCCGCTGGAACGAGTACCTGAGTCCGATGAGCAACATGTCCATGGTTCATACCATGCCCGTTGTTCTTCTCGGGCTGATCGGTATTCTGTTCCTTCCGGCTCATCTACACAAGATTCGAAATCTTGGTTTCGCGTTTGTTCTCATTCATCTGGCTTATCTTTTCAACATGGGTACCGAAGGGCATTGTCAGTTCGGAGCTCGGTACCTGATGCCTCTTTTACCATTCCTTTGCATTGGATTGTTGCCCTGGTCCGGAAATGCTCTGCAAAGGGTACTGCTTGGGGGAGCCCTGACCTACTCAGTGGTGTTCAATCTGATCGGCGCGATCGGGCAGACCATGATTTGCACCAACCTGGTCCAGACACCGATCAAAAGCATCGTGGAATCACCAAAAGAGTTCTGGTTGGACCAGCGACCGCTGGTCCCGCTTCTGACCGTCTTGGCAATCATCGCGTCAGCCGTACTGGGTACGGAACTGGTCCGGGCATACCGGAAGGAAAAGAAGATCAGGCACCCCTGAATCACGCAGATCCGAATTCAACCCTGGATCTTCTGCATCTCGATCCAAACAGCGTGGATTCCGTCACCCTTCGGTTCCAGTTGTGGCACCCATTCCATCCGCCTGCCGAAACACATTCCGGATCCGAGCTGGGGCTCATTCTCCGTTTTGAGCATCGAACAAGTCGAATACAGAATCCGGCCACCCGGTGAGAGGTGAGCCCGGGCCCAGTGGATCAACTCTTCCTGCTGTAATGCAAGACGCTCGACATCATGCCAACCCCTGTTCCACTTGATTTCGGGGTGCTTGCGGATGATCCCAGTACTCGAACAAGGAGCGTCGATCCAAATCAGATCATAGCAATCCGTCCCATCCCATACCGAGGCGTGAGGGCGGATTTCGATTTTGGCCGACAAACCAAGACGAACGGAATTTTCTCGAACTTTCTCCAGGCGATCCTCATCAATATCGGTCGCGATAACTGAAAATCCGGCCGAAGCGAGACCGAGAGACTTACCACCGGGTGCGGAACACAAGTCAAGGATCCGAGGCTGCCTCCATCCTAACTTCTCAATTTCGCCAATGACCTCTTTCACCAACAACTGGTTCGAAATGTCCTGCACGTACCCGGCCGGCTCGTCTCCCCGGAATCCATCATGCAAAATGCTCGAGTCCTCACCGCTCCGATACCAGAGATTCGGACGGGTCAATACCGCCTCTGAGAATGCGAACGTCCATGGACTCCCCCGCTCTTTACGCAGCTTCTTGAAGAACCATTCAGGCAGACTGCACCATGCAAGCTGCTCCTCGAACGGGCTTTGCTCGGTAACCTTCCAGTTTTGCCACTGTTCTTTGGAGTCAGCGACCTTCCGCAAGATCGCGTTGGCGAACTTGGATGGCGCTTCACCGTCCATCTCACGAATCGCCTGGACACACTCCGAGACTACCAAGGCAACCGGGGTATCCTGAGCCAACAACTGGAAGACTCCGGTTTGCAGAAAGCGTCTGATCTCACCGGTTGGCTTCTTTTTTAGAGAGTATGTGTCGATGATGAAATCGAGCCGCCCACGGTATCGAAGAACCCCCGAGCACAACTCAAAAATCCACGAGCGGTCGAACTCTTGGAAAGTCGCCCCACTCTCACGAGAAAGCACGGTCGTCATCGCTTCCTCAAGAGGTCCCTTCGAGTGACCAGCCTGGGCCAGAATCTCAACCGCTAGCTCTCTCAATCGGACAAGCGACTGAGCCCCCTTTTGACCCGGTCCTGACTTGGAATTACCGGGCAGCATGCCAAATTGCGTAAATTCCGGCTGGAAGGACCCTGACTTCATTCGTTCCACCCACCAGGCGTTCTGCGACTTTACCCACCAACCGATCGAGGAATCGGCTCTCCTCATCCTCAAACCCGTCGTCCTCGTCCTGGGACCCCATCAGGAGTTCCTGTAATCCGCTCATTTTCTTTACAGGATAAACCACATGAGGTTTGCCCTTCAGGCCAGCCTCCTTGGAAATGTAACGAATCGCGTCTTCCAGTGTGCCGAGTTCGTCCACCAACTTCAGTTTGAGCGCCTGGGTTCCGGTGAATACCCGTCCATCGGCAACGGCATTCACTTCTTCGACCGAAAGCTTACGTCCCTCTGCCACCGCCCCCTTGAACTGCGCTAGCGTATCCATCACGAGGGCTTGGAAATAATCCTTTTCTTCGGGAGAAAGGTCTCGCCAATCCGCGCCGCTGTCCTTGAACTTGCCGGTCTTCACGGAATATCGCTCGACCTTTGCCCACTCGTAGAGTTTCCGGAGATTCATGAACTCCATGATGACCCCGATCGACCCGGTGAGGGTGCCGGCATTCGCAAATACATGTTTCGACCCTGCTGCGATGTAATAAGCACCGGAGGCCGCAACACTCCCCATGGAAACCACCAAGGGTTTCTTGAAGCGTTTCACAGCCTCATAAATCTCTTGCGACGGAGCCACTGAACCGCCCGGAGAATTCAAGCGGACGACCACAGCCTTGATCGACTTGTCTTCCTCGGCATCCTTCAAGTTTCGCAAAACCTTCTTGGATTCAAGAATGACCCCTTTGACCTCGATGATTGCGATCCGCTCGTGCTTGTCGGAAAACATTTTTTGCTGATCCCCGTTCTTCCAATGGTCTCCACCCTTCATGAAGTAATAGACAAAGGAGAAGATCAGAAAAAAACCGAAGAGCACGGCAGAGAGCCCGAGGACCAGAGCCAAGGGATTCACATTCCGCTTTTTGATTTCACTCATGAATTCCATTCTACCCGGTAAGCCTAAGAATACACTGACAAAGGTTTGCCGGAGACTTCCCCCTAACGTCCTTGTCGCGCCGCACAAAATTACTCCTTCTCCACTTTCCTCTTGAATCTTCCTGCCCCCTCGATTAGAAAAAGAGCTCCTCTAAATATGCGTCCCCATCGTCTAGAGGCCTAGGACACCGCCTTTTCACGGCAGTAACCGGGGTTCGACTCCCCGTGGGGACGCCATTCTTCCAAAAATCCTTTTTATCTGTATCTCGTAGCGGCTTCACTCGCTCGGCATACGAAAGGTTGACTCATTCGTTCACCTTGCTCGATTTCGCTAAAAAGGGATTTTTCGACTCTCCGTGGGGACGCCTTTTTTTTCAAGCCCATAGGATCAAACTCATAACTGTTTCGCCTCATTCTGCGAGGGCCAAAAAAGGGCCATCAAAATACCTTCTGGCAGAAGTGAGCTGGCTTGAACGGCTCCCCGCTTTAGATTGAAAAATGAGTATCCCCAAATGACAAAACCCTAGAGACTCACTCAAGCTGAAACCGCACAATTCTTGATAAATCAGGGAAAAACAATACAATCAGAAGCAATCTAAACATGATTGTCGCAACTTTAATCCGCACTAAATTAGTTTAATGAACCTGTACATGGAAACCATCAATTCAAACCTTCCTGCCGAAGCCAAGATTCGATCATGAAGCAAAGGTCCAGATGAAATCTGCCAAACTCCTCCCGGTTGCGACTTTCTTGGTGATCTTTGGAGGCTTCCACTACCTCCTCAATACCCCCCCGGACAACTTCACCCGAACCACGGAAGAACAGATCCAACTCACCAAGGAAATGGCTCGTTTTGTCGAGCAAAATCCACAAATCGCTCAACCGGTCTCTGCGCCCTTGCCCTCCACGGGCCCGGAGGCTGTTTTTCTGATTCGTCCTGCAGACCTGACCGATGCCGCATCCAAGGAAAAACTGATTGCCAAAATCAGAGAGAATCCGGACCTCTTCTTCCCGGCACTACAAAATGCTTGGATTTCTCCGGATTTCTCAAGCTCTGAACATCGCGCAGTCCTTCAAGAACTTTTGGTTTTGTATCAGCAACTGAAAGGGAGGGGGCTCACGAGCCCCGACGCCTCAGAGGAGGCCGTCCAAGCACTCCGTGACTCCTTAAGGGGGACTGATCTCGAGTCCACAGACGTAAATAATAGCTCTCTCCAGTCCCCCCTTGAGACCCCCGACGAAAACCCGTAAGCTTTCAATTGGGGAGACTCAAATGAAAGCTCAAGCGGGATTACTCATTCAACTCATTTCATTGCTGGTATGGTCCGTCCCTTCCTCAGCCCAGAGGTCCTCCCTTCTCCCCCAGCCCGCGCAGTTGAGTAGCTTTCACTCTGATCTTTTTCCTCGCTTGGTTTCCGATGGACTTGCTCTGGATCGGGGGGGGTACTACCTTTCTCCCGACGCCAATGCACTGCAGGGATTCACTTGGGGTGAATCCTACGTGATGCTCGCTTACCTGAACGCCTATGAAGCCACGCTCGACCCGGCTTGGCTGAATCTTTTTGTGAAGCATGCGGATGCGGTGATCAATCAGCGGGATGATCGGGCGCAGAGAAATCTCCGCGAACCGGTATGGGGAAACCGTCTCCCCAACCTTCAGGGGAGGACCTATGGACTCACTGTTGACTCAGGGATGATCACCTGGCCAATGGCCCGATTCGCTTACTTGGTCAAACACCATCGCCTCGACGGCCGGTTTTCACTTTCCGTCAGAAATCTCTACCCGGATCTCTCTAAGTACGCTTCATTCCAGGCGATCGCGAATCGATATGTGCTCTACGCTGAAGAGACGGTGCGTTGGCATATGCGAAGAGAGTACCGAGAGCTTCCCGTATCGCTTTCCGTGACCCATCTGTTAAGTAATCAAGCGGTATTTACGATGCCGGGGATTCGGGGCTCATTCAAGCCTCGCGAAGAGACCTCTCCGTTCTTTTTTGACACTTCCGGGCGCCCCATGGCTCGATTCAACCAGCTTCCCTACAACATGCAAAACTGCTTGGGAACGACCGCAGCCTATCTCTATGACGTGACTCAAAAGTCCGAGTATCTGCAGGTCGCCCGAGGGCTCTTGAGAAACTATATCGACGCCCTTTATCCACCCGCACCTTACTACGTTGACTATTGGGGAATCGAAACTGGAGCAGAAGACGCCAGTCATGGTTGGATGAATGCTGAGTTTTTGAAAGCCGCACATGAGACCGGTATCGGGGTCCCTTCCATCGGGCCCTCACTCCAGAACACTCCCGGGCTTGGCCTACCCTCGATTGTCTTAACTCAGTATGGTCGGATTGCGACTGAGCGTCTTTATACCTACAGCCGACCTGACCCCCTTCCCCGAACCAACCCCCCCTCCACGCCCTATCCCCCTCACAGCTGGAACTACTTTTACAATGCCTCCGCCAGCAGTAATAACAATACGGCAGATATCTTTCGTGTTTACGGGATGTGGAGTATTCTTGGCCCCTTCACCCCCACCCTCGTAGATAAAGCCTCATCTCTCTTTCGCTCAAAGCAATCCACCTTCTCTCCGGGCGATGCGCTTGCGTTTCTTTCACTATCCCTGATTCTCAGAAATTCCGGGAATCGTGCCTATGGTCAAGGCTGTGCCACTGATGCCCAATGCACCTCCGGTATTTGTTATGGACTCTCGTCCAACTCTCAATCTGGCGTATGTGGAAACATTCTCGGTCATGGCTCCACTTGTGGACGAAATCTGGAATGCGATTCAGGCCTTTGCATCTCGGGGACCTGCGCCCGAAGTCAGAGAGCCGACGGAACGGCCTGCGCCCGCTCACAAGATTGTGTTTCTGGCAATTGCACCGGTGGGTCTTGTCGAGCGCAAGCTTTGGGCGGGAATGGCGCGGCCTGCGTTTCTGATCTGAATTGCGTATCCGGTTTATGCGCCTCAGGGATCTGCGCCCAGAGGCTTGCCCTTGGAGTAGGCTCCACCTGCAGTAGGAACGAAGAGTGTGCCTCCAACGACTGCTTTGACAACAGGGTTTGTCAAAACCGCCTGGGGAATGGCTCCCACTGCCGCACAAACAACGATTGCGTTTCCGGGGCCTGCCATGAAAATAAAGTCTGCGCTGCGCCCATGAGCGCAGGCAGTAAATGCTTTCAAGACGAGGAATGCGTCACAGGAAAATGCAAAATCACCACTTTCCCAGATAACAAATTAAATCAGTACTGGCGCCCTTACGGAAAATGCCAAACATGGTTCTGCGTTAACCTCAATATCGGTTGTTAAGTCTACAGGGTCTATCTGCTCCCAAGAAAAAAAGAGTGCCGAAACGCATCATCATGAATCGCTCTGAATCGTTTAAACTTTTCTTTTGCCACACGATGCATCCGACTTAAAATCGACTCCCAGTGGGGACGCCATTACTCCACAAATCCGTAACTGACTTTCGTTATTCGAGACCTCCCGGATTTGCCTTACCAGATCATCGAGCTCCTTAGTCTTGGCAAGCTTGAACTCGGAAACTCTCCAATTAAAGCCCCCAGGGCAGGAATTAGAATTCCGATTTATAGGCACATGGTTACCAACTTCTGGGTCAAACTGATATTCAGGGTTCCGAGATCCAACTACTTGATGGACCTACGAAATAACCCCTTACTTTTGATGGAATACATGAGTTCCCTCACTTCATTCACAATTTTTTTCACAACTCACAAAGAAC
Source organism: Bdellovibrionales bacterium (assembly GCA_947462765.1). Lineage (GTDB taxonomy): Bacteria > Bdellovibrionota > UBA1018 > UBA1018 > CAIMNF01 > CAIMNF01. Next base: position 36,023 of record CANHQK010000010.1, on the reverse strand, counting down.
ACGCACTACCCTCCCGACCGGAATCACGATTTCCGGAAATTTTGTGAAATCGTAGGAGGCCTCTGAAAATGAATTCGATACTGAAATCGATCTGCTTGTCCTGGATCCCGTTCATCGTTCCCGGGGCCATTGCCCAAGGAAATGGCTGCGACCTAACCCTTTCCAATCCAACGATCGCGTACCAAAGCGCCGAGTACCAGCAGGACTTTATCCAGACTTTAAGGAACAAAGGCTACACCATCTATCGAAACACAGGCGGCCCTGGCGACTTTCGAACCCGCTTCCTCCTCCACTTCTCGGACAGTGGCGTGATCCGTCTAGGGACGACCGCCACCATGCAACTCATCACCCGGGATCATGCAAGAGGGTATCGAGTGATATTCGAAGAATCCCGCAGGACATTCGGAAGAGACGAGGACGTGTATTTCCGGAAGCTACTAGAGAATTTACCATCCTGCCGGGGTGGCACTCTGTATTGAGGGATCTTGCAAGTTCGCCTCAAACCTAGGAAGATGAAGGAGTGTCGACTTACAAAAGGCAGTTAAAGAACTATCTGATCGAACCTGAGTTCCAACTCAAGTTGATCTCCTATTTTGCTGGAATCTTTGCCTTCACGACCGTCAGCCTTTATTCGACGGTCTTCATCTTCTTCTGGCGGCTCCGCCAAAAGGCGCTGAATGTTGGGATTCCGGAAGGACACATCTTTTTCCAATTCATTGGGAATGAGAAACGCGATCTGGACCTCACCTTCGCCATTCTCGCCCTGGTCAATTTGATTGTCCTGATTGGTGTGGGCGTGGTGGTTTCCCACCGGATCGCGGGGCCAATTCATAAACTTAAGGGCTATCTGACTCGGGTCATATCCCCAGACGGGCCGGAGTTCAGACTCAGGAAAAACGACTTTCTCAAGGACCTGGAGCCTGTCGTGAATGAGCTCAAAACCCGGATCAAAGAATGATCAGATTCCTCTTCCTCATCACTCTTTTTTGTTCAGCTTGCTCCATCTCGACTCCGGCACCCGGGACTGCCTATGCCATGGAAGAACTCGTTCTCATCGAGTTCGCCGCACGTTTGGAAGAGGACTACCATCGCCTGAATCCGAATAGAAAAACGAATCAAACCACACCCCCTCCGAGCGACGTGGGATCCAACGAGTCGATGCAATTCGATCACGGGAATTAGGTGGCTCCGTCACCAATCGCGTGAGGCCCGCCGGCTCTTCTTCTCCGAATGCCTTTTTTTACTCTCTTTGGCCTTCAGGCGACTGGAATAAGACTGACGGGTTTTCTTCCGTTTCTTGGGGACATGAAGCGCCTGCTCGATGAGGGCATGGAACTTCTCGATGCAGTCTTCACGATTCCGACCCTGATCCCGGTACCGGTCACTCATGACCACCACTTGCCCCGCCTCACTCACCCGGAGCTTTCCCCAAAGTCGATCCCGTTGCTCCACCGTGAGCGAGGGACTCCGCTCGAGATCCCATTTCAGGATCGCCTTGCTGTTCACCTTGTTCACATTCTGTCCCCCGGGGCCTGAACTTCGGGCGTAAGAGAATTCGAACTCGGAATCGGGGATGTGAACCATTCGGGTCATGGGAATCAGCATACTCCGGATCGATAGTTTATGGTACATTGAACAAAATGAAGTCTCCTTCCTCCATCCAACTCGTCTGGTTCAAGCGAGACCTCCGGACTGAAGACCACCAGGCTTTGGCCACAGCTCTCGCGTCAGGGCCAACGGTGGGATTGTTTGTGGTGGAGGAGGAATGGCTCCGATCTGATGATTTCGCCCCCTGCCACCTTCAATTCGCCCTCGAATGTCTGCGAGATTTGCGGGTCGCCCTGGCTGAAAAAGGGGTCCCCCTCCTGATTCGGCAGGGCTCGATGATCGAGGTGCTCGAGAGCTTGCACCGGCAACATCCGATTCACACTTTGTATTCGCATCAGGAAACGAGCCTCGAGTGGTCCTTCAATAGGGACCTCGCGGTCGGGGCCTGGTGCCGGCAACACTCCATTCCTTGGCGTGAGTTCAAGCAGTTCGGGGTGGTCCGCAAGCTGAAGGACAGGAAGACCTGGCCTGAAAAACGCACTCGAATCATCGAGCGTCCGTTGATCCGGGTGAACGGTCAAATCCGTCTCGAGTCCCCATGGCCGGAAATGATCGATGGAGTTCCGATTCCGGATCCGGCGCAGCTGAAGCCAGGGGCCCAAAAAGGTGGCCGGACCGAGGCCCACATCCTCTTACGCTCGTTTTTCGAGGAGCGCGGGGAGGACTATTCCGGCTCGATCTCATCGCCCAATACCGCGGGTGATGGGTGTAGCCGCTTCAGCCCCCATCTGGCCTGGGGCACACTCTCGCTATCCGAAGTCCATTCTGCGATCCAAAAGAAACGTTCCGCACTCCACTCCCTGTCCCGGACAGGCAAGTGGTTGCGTTCACTCGAGCAGTTCGAGAGCCGGCTTTGGTGGCATTGTCATTTCATCCAGAAGCTCGAATCAGAACCGTCGATGGAATTCGAAAACGTAAATCGCGAGTTCGATGGCATGCGGGAGAGCGAATTCGACGATGCCAAGTTCGAAGCCTGGTGCAAGGGCGAGACCGGATTCCCCATGATCGATGCCTGCATGCGGGCTCTCCACCGGAACGGCTGGATCAACTTCAGAATGCGGGCCATGCTCCTCAGCTTTGCCACCTACCAGCTCTGGCTCCATTGGAAAAAGCCGGCAATTTTTTTGGCCCGGCAGTTCGTCGACTTCGAGCCCGGCATCCACTACAGCCAGGTTCAAATGCAGGCTGGAGTCACAGGAATCAACACCATCCGGATTTACTCTCCGAAAAAACAGCTGCTGGACCAGGACCCTGAAGGCCGTTTCATCAGGGCTCACCTTCCCGAACTGTCACGTGTTCCAGTGAGCGATCTTGCAGAACCGCACCTCATGCCCCCCCTACTACAACTTGAGTCTGGCTTTCAGTCGGGGGTGCATTATCCGATGCCGATTGTGGACCCGGACGAGAGCTATCGTCGAGCCAAGGAACGGATCTTCGAATGGAAGAATCGTTCTGAAGTCAGGAGAGCCGCAAAAGGCGTCCTCAACCGTCATACTTCCAACACCTGAGCTCGATTCTTTACGAGTTCTGACCACGGGTTTACCCTATCAACTGGGTATCCATGATCCATCGAATGTTTTCACCCCTTTTACTCGCGCTCCTGATTGCCGGACAACCGGCAGGATCCTTCGCCTCAGATTGCGAACAGACATTCCGGACCCTCCTTCAAGAGATCACCGACCATCCGGCCCCTTTGGATGCCAAGAGTCTCGTGAACCGTATCGGGAAAGCCACCCGCGAGCAGAGCGTTCAGAATGGTCTGCACTTTGAAGACCAGATCCGGGCGATCGAGACCATCGCCAAACGGGATCCCATCTTCAAGAAGCTCCAGGACATGTTCGAGAACAAGCAATTTACCTTCGCAGTCGATACCAGCCGCGAAGCCCGCATGGATATCTTGAAGGGTGGAATCAAGAACCAGCATGAGATCGCCGGATCGAACGGAGTATTCAATCCCGGAGCGCGCAATATCGTCGAGTCCAGGTACCTGAGGATGGATCCCTCCGAATATGAGCGAATCGCGGCACCGGTGAAGCCGAAATCGATGTACCTGATTCCCGAGCCCTCGACAGGAATCGAGTTCACACCTACCCATTATAGCCTCGATGCCTTTCAAAAAAAGCGGATCGGTGACACTTGGATCCTGAAGCGCGAAGCCATAGAAGAGAACACTCTGGTGACTGTAGGAGACAGCCTCGACCGTGCCTTCATTGAATCCGGCCTCGTCGACGATTGGCGTTCTATGGAAGTGCTGCCCGAACAGAAGATGAGTGAAAAGCTTGCAGTGGACTACCTTCTCCCTCTCGACTGGGCTAAAACCTCGATCCCTTTCTATTATCGTGAAGTCAAACAACACAACAAGCTTAGGTTCGTCGAACCGGATGCTTATACCCGCTCCTACAATAAAAGAATTGAGGAGGGAGAACACATTCCGACCTGGCAGAGTGTGCTCGAAAACTCTTCACAGCCCGATTTCAATAAAAAGTTCATGAAGCAATTCCCTGAGCTGGCTCCCTTTGAGGGCGAACAACTTTTCAGACCATACGGAAACTACGTGGAGGGACTCCACTTCGGTGAACTGCCCTCTTCCAAAATCAAGGCCTTCATTTACCACTCCGACCCGCCGAGCGCACAGGAGTTGCTTGAGTTCGAGAGGCTTGGGATAGAAGTAATTGATGCCCGGGGAAAATACAAGTGAGCCTAGCTTCCCATGAGAGTTTCTACCGCGATCTGACCCCTATCACTGATTTTTCCTCACTGGCCCAACTGTCGCTCTACACCGATGTCCCGCCGGATTGGTGGATGGTTTTGACAGACATCCGTGGGTCGACCCGAGCCATCCGTGAGGGTCGGTACAAGGACGTGAATACCTTGGGCGCCGCAACCATCGCTGTCGCTCGAAGAGTTCTCGGGAAGCTGGATTTTCCATTCGCATTCGGAGGAGACGGGGCGACCCTGCTGGTACCGGATGGCCACCAGGAACGGGTTTTGGCTAGCTTGGCTGGGCTCAGAGATCTCGCTTCAGTGAACTTCGGTCTCGAACTCAGGCTCGCAAGTGTCAGAATCTCAGAACTTGAAAACCTCGGGGCCGGAGTCCAAGTGGCCAAGTTCGCAGTTTCAGACACCTGCACCATTGCGGAATTCCGGGGGGAAGGCTTACGTCTGGCCGAGGAGCAATTCAAGCAACCGGGGAGCACTCTTGAATATCGGGGACCGGGCATTGCCGACCCCGATCTACGCGGTCTGTCCTGCCGTTGGAAACCATTCCTGTCCAGGAACGGGGTGATGCTCACGGTGATCATTGAGGCCCGCTCCGGTGACGGACAGGATCCGTCCGTTACCTTCGAACGCTTGGTCAAGCGAATGGAAGCTCTCTTTCCGGATGGGATGGATTCGGCAAATCCCAGCCTCGCTGAGTTGCGGGGGTACCGGCCGAGCATGACCTTGCTCAGGGAAGAGGAACGGTTTCAAAAGCCTGGCCTTTCCCTTTCCAGACTCATCCGTGTTTTTGAGATCCTTGTCGCGGGGTTTCTATTCAATCGGCGGATCCCTGTCCCGGTTCTACGACAATACGTTCGCGATACCCCGGCCCACTGCGATTTTCGAAAATTCGACTCTTCCTTGCGTGCGGTCCTGGACTGTACTCCCGAGCAAGTCCGGGCACTCGAAACCTTACTGAAACAGGAACACGAGTCTGGAGCCATCCATTACGGAACCTGCCAATCGAACGAAGCCTTGATGACCTGTCTCGTGGAGGGGTTGAATCCCGGACAGCATCTGCACTTCATCGATGGTTCCGATGGTGGCTATGCTCTTGCGGCCGAACAAATGAAGATCCAAAAAAACCGGACACTCACTTCACGCACTTGAAGTTCCATTCAGCGCGGTAGTCCCGATCATTGGTCATGGCATGCCCGATGAATCCGGCACTTCCGAGGAGTCCTCCGGCGGCACCACTCCGGGTCCCTGCTCCGATCGGCCCTCCCAGTACCATCGCGGCATGGGATGCTTTCCTTACTGTGTTGCGGGTCCCTTCGTCCATTTTTCCGGTATATTTGCTTTTGTTATCCGAATTCAAGAAAACAGCACGCTTATTGTACTTTTGGCAATACTCGTTCGCTTTTTCGATAGCAGCTTCCTCGGCGTCATCGCTCTCGAAGTCGGTCGAAACGACCTTGTTCGAAGTCTCACCGGGTAAAATCCGGACTTTGGCCGTAGAACAGGCTGACAATCCCATCAACAAGATGACTGTCAAAAGCGACTTCATGCGGGATCACTCCTTCGCCACCGGTGTGTACCGGGCACGGCTGTGTTGAATCACCCGCTTACCGGATTCATCGGCTGGACCTTCCCACTTCATCCGGAACTCCAAGGCCGTATCCGGGAGTGAATAGATCTTCATGGTTAAAAATGAATCCTCGCCAATCTGAATCCGGTCTTCTGGAATGTTTCCGAGTTCGTCGGATTGAGACCCCTCCTGATCCGAAATCACACGAGTGAGGGACTCCGTGAGTTTCCCGTTTTGGAAACCGATTCGGATTTCACGCTGGCGGGTGTCCCGGATTTTTTGGATCAGATCGAGGCCCATGGTTGCCTGGAATGTTGCGTGGGTTTGGTCATCTCCCTCGGTATCTCTCACCGCATCGCACTCCAACTCGACGTCGAAATTCTTTCCGGCTCGGGCAATCGCTGAGAAGGACTTGCCGCTCGACTCGGACTCCTCATGGATTTGCATCTCGCTGAGCTCGTATTTTGCGATCGGGAATTGATCCCGCTGGGTAAGCGGGGTCAATTCGGCCTCCACCAAAGAAAACGGCACCGGACAGGTTGATTTTTTACCGGCCCCCTCGAATTGGACCTTCGATGCGCCATTCAGACCTTGGCCCTGAGTGATCCGTCGTGCGCCGTGATTCCCGCAGGCCGACACGCCCAAAACCAACAAAAGCACCGTCGAAAAACCAAAAAGAGGTCGAAACATCATGAGAAGGCTCCTTGTGAGGCGGGAGGATATATTACCAGATTGTTTTGGTCAAGATTTTATTGACTCACCCGCCCATTCGGTGATCAACTTGCCAGCTTTAACTCGCCGTGCTAGATCCAGCCCATGAAATTCATTTGGATTTTTCTACTCTGGCCGCTGGCCGGCGAGGCCACCCCCATGAACACCCTCACCCTTTATTTCTACCGCTCCCCCGTGAAGTTGAACTGGAACACGCCTAGAGCCCTCACCCGCACCACACTTCTGAGCGGCACCAAAGACCTGCTCCGCGGCCAAGAGAATATTGCCCTTGGCCATGTCACCGTGAAGCTCGAGTGCGAGGACGGCACCTCTCTCCATACCGCCATGACCCAGGAAGACCCGATGGAGTCCGTGCGTTTGCTCACCTCCGGAAACATCGGTCTCGGTATCCTGTTTCACCGTTTTGCGGGCAGGCTCGAGAATCGCGACGAAATCGAACGCAGGCTCGATCGGAACAGGAATGTCCGGTTCATCAAGCTCACCCTTTCGAGCCCGACCTGCGGCCGCCTCATGGACTATGCCCGTGAATTCGAAGCCAAGGGCCACTCCCGCTTTTACGGCTTGCCCTTGCGTCCCCGCAAGGGAGAGGGTGCCGGATGCTCGGCCTTCGGAATGAGCTTTCTTGAGATCGCGGGCGCCCTGCAGGCATCACCTCTCCGAGAAGCTTCCATGCGCTGGAGTCGGTCTCTTCTTGTTCCGAAATCCCTGATCGGAACTCAGGAACGCGGAGTACCCTTGGCGGCCCTTGCCTTGAAATCAAACCCCTGGCCCCTCCGTGAATCGGAAAAAACGGCACCGATCTTTTTCTGGGAACCGAACCGGATGTACGACTGGGTGGGTGAGCAATTGCTCCTGGGAGCCGCGTCTCCCTGGCAAGAGATCTCAGAAGGACGCCATAGCGGGCTCGCCCTCGATCTGAGCTCGATCCCGACTCCCGCTGAGCCGTTTTTTGAATGAATCATCCCATTAAGAAACAGATCAAAAGCCTGGTGATGATGGCGCTTGGTGTGGTCTTTGCCACGATCGGCCTCAAAGGATTTTTGCTGCCCAATGGCTTTTTGGACGGAGGGATCACAGGCATCTCCCTTTTGATTAACCGTATCAGTGGGATTGATCTGTCCATCCTGATCCTCGGTTTGAACATCCCCTTCATTCTGATGGGCGCCAAACAAATTTCACGCGTATTCGCCATCCGTACCGCCATTTCGATCCTGACTCTTGCTCTGATGGTTCACTTTTTCAGGTTTCCGCAGATCACTCAGGACAAACTCTTGATTTCGATTTTCGGTGGATTTTTTCTGGGGAGTGGTATCGGACTTGCCATGAGGGGCGGAGGGGTGATTGATGGCACTGAGGTCCTAGCACTCAATCTCAGCCGTCGTACCAGCCTCACCGTTGGCGATGTCATCGCACTTTTCAATATCGCATTATTTTCGATTTCGGCACTCGTCATCAATATCGAGACTGCCCTGTACTCCATCCTGACCTACGTCGCGGCATCGAAGTCAGTTGATTTCTGGATTTCCGGAATCGAGGAGTACATCGGGGTTACTGTGATCTCTAAAAAAGCCGAGGAAATCCGGAAAGCCGTGATTCACGAACTGGCACGCGCCGTGACGGTCTACAAAGGTCATGGAGGCTTCGGAAGTAGCGGAATCCGGGAAAATGAGATCGAGATCCTGTTCTCGGTCGTGACCCGGCTCGAGGTGCACCAGCTCATCACCACGATCGAGAAGATCGATCCCACCGCCTTCATCGTCCAGCAATCGGTCAATGAGACCAGAGGGGGCATGATCAAAAAACGCCCGCTTCATCCTCACTGAGGCCTTTTCTCACCCGAGAACCTCTGTCAAACTCTCGATATGGACACAAACCCCATTCCTCCCCATCCTCTCTCACCCGTATTGGTATCGGCCTTGGCTGCCGTTCTAGGGACCCTCTTGTTGATGGTCATCACCCTGATCCTGCCGCGCTTTCTGGCCCGCTTCACTCCGCACATCAATGAAGAACGGGAGATTGCGGAGGGAAACCGTGCGGTGGCTGAGTACCACGGTCGGATTGTTTCGGCTTTGATCCTTGGTACCAGCATCATTGTCGCGACCGCAATCTTTGTCGGACTCTACTGACTTGAGACCCGCGGCCTTTTTCATTCTCACCTTCCTTCTGGTGACACTGCCTCTCGACACTTTGGCAAGGGGCGGAGGAGGCCGTTCGTCGGGGGGCAGTCGTTCCGGCGGAGGTGGATTTTCGGGGGGAAGCGGGTATTCCAGTGGCGGCTACCGGGACAGAGATCGAAGCGACTACGACCGCCCCTACCGTCGATCGAGCTATTTGGACTATTTGAGACCGAGTTATTGGGATCCCTACCCCTACAGCCGCTGGTATGACCGAAGAAGATCACGGGATGATTTGTTTTTTGTACTCTTACTCCTGGGAGTGGTGGCCAAGTTTCTCCGTGGGGGAATCCGGAGCCGGCGGTCCTCGACCCCGGTAGCGGGTATCTTCGGAACTGCAGCCGGACCGGTCAGGCAAAAGGCCGACCAGACCGAGACGCTCTTCCGGGGCCTCGCCAAGCATGACCCCCGCTTCGAGTGGGAAACAACTCTCCAGGCTATTCGGCGGGCTTTTCTCACACTTCAAGAAGCATGGTGCCTGCGTGACTACAGGTCCATGGCCCCTCTCGTCTTCACCCACCTTCGAAAGGCGCACGAGTCCCAGATCGGGACCATGATCCGCCATCGCGAAATCAACAAAATGGAAGAGGTCGAGATCCTTTCCATCCGAATCATTCACCTCGTCGTCGATGCCGCAAAAAACGGATACTCCTTCTCTGCCCTGATCGAAGCTAAGGCCCGCGACTATACTCTCGACGAAGGCTCCGGGAAAATCCTCCGGGGTTCACTTGAAATCGAGCCATTCGAGGAGTTTTGGACCTTCCAACACGATGGTCGGCAATGGTTGCTCAGGGAAATCGACCAGGTGGATGCGAGCCCCTTACTCACCGAGCCGAACTCAGTCGTGCTTCAAAACAGTACCCTTAACGAAGAAGAACCCTTGATGCCGAACCTCGATCCACGGGCCAAGATTTCACGTTGGATCCGGGGACAAGGCAAGCGCAACCCCATCTGGGAGGAGAACCGGATGCGGAACTACGGACGGACCGCCGCTCTCAGCTATATCGATTGCCTGGAAACCAGGAATCTATCGAATCTCTCCGCTATTTCCAAAGCTGAATTCATCCGATTTTTGGAAGAAACCTTCCGAAAATCCCCGGATCACAAGCTTGAATACAGAAACCTCTGCACCAAGAGCGCCGAAATCACGTGGGTTTCGGAAAGTCCTCCTGCCTTCAATGTAACGGTGAAGATGCATGCCCAGCGAGTGATTCTAGAAAGGGAACGAGTGATCCAATCGGATCCTGACGTTCAGCCCTTCGACCTCATTCTCCAGTTCAACGAGATTTCATCACCCAACAGATTTGTATTGAGTTCAGTGAAGATGTTCAAACGCTAAAAAATCGCCGATTAAGAGCGCCTTCGGGTCATACCCCTGATCAATTGATGAATGACGGGGTCAGGCTTGAGACGGGAAAGGTGCAGAGCGTAAAACTTCTGCTCGACCGCCTCAAGCTTGGCGAAGACCTTCAGTTCGCCTGACTCGACCTCTGCCCGTACCCCCATCTCTGGCACCGCCACCACAGCGCCCGATCTGAGCGCGAGGATCCGGAGCAAGGCGATATCTTCGATATGACCCGCCACCCGGTACCCGCTAAAGCGGGATTGCAGATGAGTCTCGAGTTCAGCATGAGCCTCGAAACTGCTCCCGGGAAGGAAAACATCTAAGTCCTGAAGGGAAGAAAACCTGCGATTCGACACCAGGTAGACAGGTGAACGGGTCAACACCTGGGCCTGAATACGTGCCCCCTCCACCCCACCGCTCCGGGAACTCAATACCACATCCAATTCATGTGAGACCAATCTTCCCAACAGATGCTGCTGATCACCCGTGAACACCTCAAAGCGGAAACCCGGCTTTCCGAGAAGGGGAGACATGAATTCGAACTGCAAGTTCCGGGATAAACCAGAAATGGCACCGATACGAATTTCTCTCTGTTTCATTCCTCCGCCTGACGCCCACTGCTCTAGCTCACGACTGGACTCAAAAATCGCATCGGCGTATTCGAGCACCTTTCTCCCTTCGGGAGTCAAAGTCGGACGTCGCGGATTCTGTCGATCAATCAGGATCAGCCCTAGACTCTCCTCGAGCTTCCTGATCTGCGAAGTGACAGCAGATTGAGCCACGCGCAATTCCTCCGCAGTTCGAGTAAAACTCATTGTCTTTCCAAACACATAAAACAAGTGGAGGTGATGATGATTCAGACGGCTCATACCGGTCATGATATCTATTTTATAGATTAAAATGAATGATTTTATCTATTTTTAGTGAGAGCGATTTTACTCCATACTCACACGCAAAGGAGACCCCCCACATGAGCCTTCCCAGAATCACTGTTGCACACGGAGACGGAATCGGCCCTGAGATCATGGCTGCCACGCTCAACATTCTTGAGGCTGCTGGAGCCCAGCTGGCCTACGACACCATCGAAATTGGTGAGAAGGTCTACCTCCGGGGACAGACCGCCGGGATCGATGAGTCGTCCTGGGAAAAGCTCATTCAAAACAAGATCTTTCTAAAAGCCCCGATCACCACTCCGCAAGGAGGCGGATTTAAGAGCCTGAATGTGACGGTTCGGAAGAGCCTTGGGCTCTACTCGAATGTCCGCCCTTGCAGATCTTATAATCCTTTCATCCGCACCAAGCACCCTGGTATGGATCTTGTGATCATCCGCGAGAATGAAGAAGACCTCTATGCTGGCATCGAACACCGTCAAACCGATGAGGTGTATCAGTGCCTGAAAGTGATTTCCAAACCAGGCTGCGAGAAGATCGTTCGCTACGCTTTTGAGTTCGCCAAGCGTGCAGGCCGCAAAAAAGTGACCTGCTTCACCAAAGACAACATCATGAAGATGACCGACGGAATCTTCCACAAAGTCTTCGATGAAATCGGGGCGGAATATCCAGGCCTCGAAAAGGAACATTGGATCGTCGATATCGGCGCTGCCAAGCTCGCCGATACTCCGGAGGTCTTCGATGTGATCGTGATGCCGAATTTGTACGGAGACATCTTGAGTGACGTCGCCGCTCAGATCGCCGGCTCTGTAGGGTTGGCCGGTTCATCCAACATCGGAGAGCACTGCGCCATGTTTGAAGCGATCCACGGCTCCGCACCGAGACGCGCTGGCCAAGATCTCGCGAACCCGAGCGGCCTCCTGCTTGGTGCCGTTCAAATGCTGGTGCACATGGGTCAAGGGAAGGCTGCCGAGAAAGTTCACAACGCCTGGCTCAAGACCATCGAAGACGGCGTGCACACCTACGACATCTACCAGGAAGGCATCAGTAAGAAGAAAGTCGGCACCAAAGAGTTCGCAAAAGCTGTTTGCCAACGCATGGGTGAGGAGCCCCTAAAACTCGCCAAAGCGAGCTATGCTGCCGCAGAACCTTTGGTTCTCCCGACACCGAAACCGGCCCCTGCCGCGAAAAAAGAACTGATCGGCGTGGATGTCTTCGTGCATGAACGTCTGCGGGACCCGGAGGAGATCGCAAAGCGGGTGAAACAAGCGGCCAAAGATCTTCCGGTCGAACTTCAAATGATCTCCAATCGAGGGGTCAAAGTGTGGCCTCAAGGACTGAAGGAGACCTTCTGCACCGACCATTGGCGTTGCCGAATGGTGGCAAAAGAGGGTGGCACTACCAATCCGGGAGTGATCTGGATGTTGCTCCGCGAGTTGTCGCAAGCGAATGTCGATGTCATCAAGACCGAGAATCTGTACCTGTTCAACGGCGAAAAGGGATTCTCGCTTGGGCAAGGCCAGTAAGTCCCATCCTTGGGCAGGACAGACGGTCTATTTCGGCACCCGTCACGGAAAAGCCCGTGCCGTCCAGGGTGGCCTGAAGGCACTTGGCATCCGGTGTGTGACCGCACGGATTGATACCGACGCATTTGGAACCTTTTCCGGATCGGTGCCCCGAGTGGCATCGATCCGGGAGACGCTCCAAGCAAAAGTCCAGAAGGTTTTCGAACAAGTCCCCCAGGCCCGCTTCGCACTGGCAAGTGAAGGAAGCTTCGGACCTCACCCGCTGGTCGGCATTCCTTCAGATCATGAAGCCATGCTGTGGAGTGAACGAGACCAGCCCGGCGAGATCTTTGTGGATCATTTATCAACCCAGGTTCACCACTTCGAACTGGTGGTGGAACCCGGGGGAGATGCGTTGGCCGAGATCCAGAAGACCCGCTTTCCAAGTCATGCCCTTACGATCCGAGTCGAAGGAGAGGCCCTCCCTCTCAATACGGTCATCCGCTCCAGGCACCGCCTGGAGGAGGCTCTGAGGCGTATTTCAAAACTGCCGGGTCCGCCTCGGAGACTGTACATCGGCGCCGATCTCAGGGCCCACTTCAATCCCACCCGGATGGAGGTCATTCGCGAACTGGGAGTGAAATTGGTCGAACGGATTTCCTCCCTCTGCACCATCTGCGAAACTCCGGGATTCTGGCCCGAACGCGCAGGAGCGGGAGTCCCCTGCCCGGACTGCGGAACCCCGACCAGGATCCCTGCGGGTCATACCTGGGGCTGCCGACACTGCGGACACGAGGAGCACCGAGCAGACCCCCTCGCACCGGGAAAGGTCCACGCGGGGATCTGTCAAAACTGTAATCCCTAACGTATCGCAAAATTGATACTAAATTTACCTACCAGGTCTCGATCACCCAGACAGGGGCGGCTACCATCGATTTAGCAAGCTCGGCCGGAGACCGGATGAATCTACAGCTTTCTGCCCTAGGGATCCGCAAAGGAACCGAAACCATCGCCGGATCCAGTTTCACTTTGAAATTGAAGGCGCCCCTTCCTTATCGCGTAGAAAACGCCGTCACAGAAGTGACAGCAGCGACTCTGGTGTGCTCGCGAAACCCTTGAACGGTCCGTTCTTTAAAGGAAATGGAGGATTTCCCGAAAAGGGTTCATGAAATCCTATCTCGCGCCAATCTTGCTCTTTTCTGCAATCCTTCCGTCATCTGCACTGGCCGAGGGCGAAGCGTTGCAGGCCCTCGAAAAAGCCGGCCGCATGGGTTCTTTTTGCGAAAACGTTGAAAAAAAACTCACCTGCAAAGAGATTTACGAGCAAGATGAGAAGTTCAAGCTCGACTCCGCCTTCCTTGACGAGGTTTCTAAAGGAATACTCGAAGACCCTCAGCTGAGGGCCCTGGATCCTACCGCGACAAAAGAGACGGTTCTGAAACACCTCGAGGAACAGTTCCAAAACGGTGACTTCTGCCACCAGGCGGAACCGTACTCGAGAAAAACCTTCAAGAAGCGAGCGAAGAGCCTGTATCGGGTCTACTCCGAGAACCGTAAGCTTGGCTGGACTGTGGTATCGAGAAATGGACAGGCCATCATCTCAAAGAACAAAGGCAACAACACCTCAGTGAGCTCCATCACCGGTATGTTCTGCAATGACCGGGCTGTCTACTCCTGCGAGATGAGGCACTCACTGAAAAGAAAAGAGCTTCTCGGCAAAGCCATGAAAATCGACCGTCCCGGGAATGACGCCTTCTTCAATACGCTGATGGCGGACTTCAAAAGATTGAAAGCCGGGAAAATCGAAGCCTTGGTGGATGCTGAAAAAGACTTCACTGAGTACAACCTCCGGACCGGCAAGACCGACTACCATCGCTGGCTAAGACGGACCATCGAGGATCTATCGAAAAAGGATCCGGGCTGTCAGAAAGAATGTGCCGGAGCAAAAAATGAGCTCATTTGCCACAAACTCTATATCGGCGAGAAAATACACCGCAAATTCGAGGATGGGACCTTCTGTGACAAAAAGCTTTGGTCCCCGGCCGAGATGAAGGACTACATCCTCACCCACTTTTGAGAAGCAGCAAACCCTACTCGAGGAACAACTGCTCGAGATCTTGTTTGGAAAGCTTCTTCATGAAGTCAGTATCCTCGGCGATGACCGCATCGGCGAGATCCTTCTTTTTGCGCTGAAGCTCGAGAATCTTCTCTTCGACCGTTCCCCGGGCGACCATCCGGTAAGTGAACACACGATTGGTTTGCCCCATCCGGTGCGCACGAGCGATGGCTTGCGCTTCGACTGCCGGGTTCCACCAAGGATCGAGAATGAACACATAATCCGCGGCTGTCAGGTTCAAACCGGTGCCACCGGCTTTGAGACTGATCAAGAATACTGACTTGGACGGATCATTCTGGAAGCGCTCCACCGGGGTCTTCCGATCAGTGGTCTGTCCGTCGAGGTACTCGTAATGGATCCCCTCGGCTTCGAGAGAGGAACGCACGATCGAAAGCAAACTGGTGAACTGCGAGAAAACGAGCGCCTTGTGGCCCTCGGCAATGAGCTCTTTCAAACGGGTCAAAAGGAGCTCGAGCTTGGAGCTCTGCTCGTTCAGCTTGGCCTCATCGATCAGTCCCGCATGACAAGCCGCCTGACGGAGTCTGAGCAGAGCCTCGAGCACGTGGATCTTCGACTTCCCGAGACCATTCTCCTTGACCGACTCCTCGATCGACTGGCGGTACCGCTCTCGGACCGCCGCGTAGTAATCGCCCTCTTCCTGATTCAGCTCGCAAAACAGGACCTGCTCGGTCATTTCCGGAAGCTCGGTCAGTACAGCCTCCTTGGTCCGGCGGAGCATGAATGGCTTCAGCAAACGCGCCAGAGTCCCCTGAAGGTCCTTGGATAGATCTTCGGGATTCGGAAGCTCGAGCAAATCGGGGTTTGAAAACTCAAGAATGGAAAGCAGATCACGAATGGAGTTCTCAATGGGTGTACCGGTCAGGGCAATCCGATAAGAAGCCTTGAGCTGCTTGCACGCGATAGCCGACTGTGAGCGCGGGTTCTTGATGAACTGAGCCTCATCGATCACCGCCACATCGAATTGGATCTCACGGAGTTTTTCAATATCCGTACGCAAGGTTCCATAGGTGGTGACCACCAGATCGGCAGAGGAGATTTCTTTCTCCACCTTTTGGCGTGCGCCACCTGCGTACTGAACCACTTTCAGAGTCGGCGCGAACTTCTGGGCCTCATCAATCCAGTTGAACACCAGACTTTTTGGAGCGACCACCAGGCTCGGTAACTCGGTGTCTTTTTTACGGGAGAGCAAGAAAGCCAGGACCTGAATGGTTTTTCCAAGACCCATGTCATCGGCAAGAATGCCGCCCGAGCGGAAGTCCTGCAGGAAACGGAGCCAGGTGAGCCCGTCTTTTTGATACGAGCGGAGTTTCCCTTTGAAACCGGTCGGGGCTTTTGCCGCCTTGACCCGGTCGTAGTTCAAAATGCGTTCGCGATAGCTGGTGAAACCGGAATCTCCCCGGACTTCCTCATCATCCCCTAATGCGGCATTCAACAAAAGACCTTGTGATGCACTGAAACGCAAGGTGCCGTCTTCGGACTTCTTACCGATGCCCTGAAGGGTCTGAAAACGATTGATCCATTCTTCAGGCAGGATCCCGACGCTTCCATCCTTGAGCTTCACCACTGAACTCTTGGCCTCAAGAGCGGCGATGATATCGGCTTGGCGAATCTTGTCCCCGCCGAAGGTCGCTTCCATACTGACCTGGAACCAATCGGTTGAAGAGCTCACTTGGATGGCGAAATCATCGGCCACGACAACGCGCTTGCCCTCGATGTAAACCACCCAACCGCTTTCTCCGAGCTCGGTGGCGGCACGCTGAAGCCCGCTCATCGGAATGGTCCCGGTCGGATCCATCAAGATCTCGAGTGCCTGAGTGAGGGTCGCCTCTTCGAACTCCCGATCACGCGAGTAGACCTGGAAGTGTTCGAGATCCAGGATCTGGTCGACTTCATCAGCGAGGGTGATTTCATGACCGGCATAATCGAAGCTGACAGTCAGGGTCATGCGGCCGGTGGAAGGATCATTTCCAAGCGGACGGAAGACACCTTTAGGTCTCGGTTGAATGGTCGTGCGCTTCCAGCCCATCCCTTCGGGCCAGGTGATTTTGGGCGCATTCGGATCGGTCAGGATTTTCTTGAGTAAAAGATCACCCTGGTCCTGGGGGACCACGAAGTCTCCACCACGGAGGTGAATCAACCAAGAGGCATGCTTCGGTTCGGCCAGGCGACTCACGCGGTCACCGAACAAAAGGTGACCGGAACGCAGGACCGATACCGGTTCGTTGATGGTCTTAACTTCATCATCCCGACGGAGAACCCCCTCGAGCCGGTAAGCGGAACCGAGAGCGTCGATCCTGAGCTCGAGATCCCATGCTTTTCCGCGATCCATCCGGAGTGGGCGCTCGGCATTGTCCGGAGAACCATTCGGAGATCTGGAGATGAAAAGCTTTCCGACCGAGGTCAATGTACTGAGCACCTGGTTCTCGAGAATGAGATCCAGAGTGAAACGGGTGCAAGGACTGCCAAATGAGTTGACCGTCTTCGGATTCCCGGTCCTGGCCAAAAGAGCGACCAGTTCCTGATCGGACGAATCCGCAAAAAAATGTTGAAAATCCCGTTCTGGAGCACGTGCAGGCCGGAGCGGCCCTGCTTCTCCGTGCATGCCTTTCCGACGGTTCCAAAAATCGAGTACGAGCTTTCCAGAGGCATTGGTCTCCGCCGCATGGATCACGAACGCTGCGAAAAAATTACCACCAAGACGGCGCGATGCCTGGACAAACTTCCCTTGCATCAAATCGAGGCGTTCCATCCATTTTTCGGTCGGAACCACGGCACGAGGTTGGATCACCCCTCCCCCGGCCTGCCCTTCTTGAGGCTTGGATCGCAGAGGGGCCTTGCCCCCCTCGAGTAGAATTTTTAGGGGGCCCGATCCGCCCACTTTTTCGGATAATCCCGAACGCTCAAGTTGGATCACCGCGGCCCACAGGTGCTTGCACAAAGCTCCACCGGCATAAAAGGGACAGGTGCAACGGGCTTCCATCGAACCCGAAGCGGTGGCCTGGGTGAAGTCCACCCAAACATGATATTTCTCGCCCTTACCTTGAACCGTGAGCGAGAACGCGTTGCCCATCTGGCTCACGTCCGAAACGTAGCCCGAGCGGAAATAATCACGCCCTCGAATCAGAACGCCTCGTGGGAAGTTCCGGATACAGCGTTGCTCGAGGCCGGATTTGTTGTGTGACGGCCGGGAATGCTGCCTGCCATTTCCCTGGGGGGATTGAATTTGATTTTGAACCTGTGCAGGGTCGCGAACTTCATTGCCCGTCAAAGACTCCGGGGCAGTCTCTCCGTCTGCTTCGGAGATCTGCTCGGATGCCAATTCACCTTCGACCGGAGCGCCTTCAAGAATCGCTTGGTCCTCTGGTGCATCCTGCCCTGGGATCGGGCCTCGAGGTTGCTTCGGACCCCCTCTTCTGCCGCGACGATGTCGGTTGCGACGAGGGTGACCCGCTGGAGATTGAGGATTCGTCATTTGAAAGCTCAAGTCTTCTCAGTTCAACGGGCTTTCGTCCAGTTGTTTTCATGAGGGGCATTCCTTTTCAATTTTAACGCAGCGCAATCAAGTCGGACTTTCATTGTCTCACGTGCTGATCTCCTCCAAACTGGAATCCGATGAGAAACAAGCTGCCCTCCCTTCGAACTCTGGCTGATCCCAATCAAGCCAAAATCCTTGCTCGCTTTTTCAAGACCGGCCCCGGCGAGTACGGAGAAGGCGATCGATTCCTCGGAATCCGGATGCCGGTTTTGCGAGAATACGTAAAACAAAACCGCCTGGCCCTGACTGTTTCTCGGCAAAAAACCCTGCTGAATAGCCTCTATCACGAGGAGCGCATGGCGGGTCTTCTCATTTGGGTGACCGCCAGCAAATCCGGCACCGAGGCCGAACAGGACCGGATTGCCCGTTTGTTTCTGAAAAACAAGAAAGTGGCCAACAATTGGGATCTGATCGATGTTTCGGTACCGGATCTGCTCGGCCCTTCTCTTTATCGAAAACGTCCTTTCATGGTCCAAACCTTCAAGAGGCTTCTTGGGTCCAAAAACCTTTGGGATCGCAGGATTGCCATCCTGAGCACCTTCTATTCGATCCGGAAAAAGGACTTCAACAACGCCTGGCTCGCATGCGCTTCCGTGCTGGAGGATCAGGAAGATCTCATTCACAAAGCATCTGGCTGGATGCTGAGGGAAATCGGAAAACGGGATCCCGGAGTTTTACGATCCTTCCTGAAAACCTTCTCGGGAAGCATGCCAAGGACCATGCTCCGGTATGCCATTGAGCGATTCTCGGAAACAGAACGCAAGCGTTGGCTCAAGGCTCGCTGAGGCTTGCATTCCCCTTCAGGATTCGATACGGATTTTTTATGATTCACACACTGGTCCTGGTCCTCACCGTTTCATTCTCTACAGTAGCCCTGGCCTCCCCCCCTCCGACTGAACAATGGGTGGCCGAGAAAGCCGCCTACGCCTTCGACACCTGGATCCGGGTTAAAGTTCCGGCACAAGTAGTGGAGGCAGAGGACAACCGGATCGTCGGAGAATCCGCAGCCTTCGTTCAATCCTTGCTGTACACCGCAAATAAGAGCTCGGAATTCCAAGGAGTTTTTGCTTCTGAGGCCGAGGTCAGGACCGCCATTCAGAAAGACCTATGCCCATCCGAGCATGAAATGGACCTGACTCCGCTCCGGCACGAAGGGTCGAAGGGGGAAAGGGTATTTCGAAGCAAAATCAAGCCCTTTGCAATATCTGTCTCAGGAAAGACCCTCAAAGGAAACACGTCAAAATCCTTTTCTGTCTTCCTGGTTTGCGGGAAGAGGCCATAAGACCGAAAAAACCACAATCAGCATAACGTTGCGTGTTATCATTTAACTCAGAGGAGGTCCGAATGGGACTACTGATGATCATTTTGGGATTTACCGGGGCCACGGCCATTGCTCAAGACCAACTTTCACCAGAGGTCTGCAAGAAGATGGATCGGTTCATTGAGCTTCACTCTCCGGATTCTAAAATCTCCAAGAGCTTCGGCTGCGCTCCACGATCGGCTGACATCACTATGGATCAAGTGGTGAACCTGCTCCTGAGCTGTAATCAAAAAAAGGGCGGACAAAACTCGTCTAAAGTCCTTTCTCCAGATCAAGTGCCCCAAACGAAGTTTGGCAATTCCACATTCAAGACCACAACTGATTGCCGGGGATACGAACTCTGTACGGAGTTGACTGATCTTGAAGGGAAGAAAGAGACCTTTTGCCATTATTTCCCTGAAAACGCTCAGCTTTCGGTGGTCCGAACCCAGGAAGGATTCTGTGGCGTGGACGGAGAAAAATTCGCACGGGAACGCGCCAAGAGAGGACTGGGCACCGAACTCAGTGACCTCAAGCTTCAAAACAAGTCCTTTGCTCCGGGTGTGGTGATTCCCGCAGTCGAGCGTGATCAACCGGCTGATCTGGGACAAGCTTGGATGGTTTACCAACAGGCTTGCTTCACAGAAGAAGCCTTCTGGGACAAGGAAATCATGTCCAAGAAAAGCCTGAAACCCCTCAAAAAGAGTGCGGAACGTCAGGGCGTGAGCCTTTGCAAGGCATCCATCAACTCCTTTTGGTCGCTGGCGAACACCCAACTGACCGGCAACTGTAAAGACTACTTGGCCAAGAAAGCGGCAGATGAGGCGATCATCAGGGCAAAGCTGACAGGAAAAGCCCCCACCCCTCAGCTAGAAGAACTGAAACAGAGTCAGCAGAAGAGCAAGGAGAAGCTGGTGCAGGACCAGATCTCCGTACCTTCACCTGCTCCTCAGCCCGATGACGCCAACAAAGGCCACTGAGTCATTCGACTGGAATCCAGACCTCGTTTCGCCTCAGAAACCACAGGGTCCAAGGTGAGTTGAATCGTGCAAAGATCGCTTGCCCGGATGCTTTCAAGCCTTTAGCTTCCATCCATTCCCGCAATTCCAGTTCGTGATCACGGTAGCGCTTCTCGGACCAACTCCCGCTGTACCGGTGCACTGCCAGCTTTCTCGGCTTCTGCTCGATCAAACGGACTGATTTTTCGTCCGGAGCCGGAAGGGTCTGAAGGCTGAACGTTCCGGGCATGGTGAATTGCACCTTGTAACGCGAACCGCTGGGTTCCATACCCACGGGAGCCGTCATGGCAATTTTTTGCTCGCTCGAATTCTTGCCAAAAATATATCCGGCAAGTTTGCTGAAAGCGCGATTTCCCGCGTCCTCGAAGGCTCCCTCCACTTCGGTCTCGGCAAGGACGACTGCTCCGTACTTTCTGACGCTGAAGGCGCCCTCTTCCATCAACACTTGAAACTGCGGTTCCTCGATCGCCATGGATACCTCCGGGATCATCAAAATAAGGAGGGCGAAAATGACTCTCGTCCTACTCATTGTTGGAGCCAACTCTTGAAGGCTTCAAGTGGCGCTGCCCCACTTTGCCTTTTTTTCTCGGCGCCATTCTGAAACACCATGAGTGTGGGAATGCTCCGGATCCCGTACGGCGCGGCTCCCCCAGGATGCGCCTCGGTATTCAGCTTGGCAAATACGAAACGCCCCTCGAGATCGCGGGAAGCCTGCTCGTAGGTGGGTGCAAACATGCGACAAGGACCGCACCAAGGAGCCCAAAAATCGACGACCACCGGTAAAGGAGATTTGCGGATCAGCTTCTGTAGCCCCTCCGCGTCGACCTCGATCACCCGAGCGTGCATCGGAATTTCAGTTTTACACGCCCCACAAACAGGCGTCCTCATCCCTTGACTCAAGGAGATGCGGTTCAACTGATGACAAGCAGGACAAGGTGCGTAAGTTTCCATAAAACCTCCCTTTCTCAATGGGCTTCATTCCACCCAAGTCAAGCCCTCCGGGTCAGGGCCTCTTGCTACCGAACTCTTCGAGCAAGCGGGCCAGGACCCGGGCCCGGGTCGGAATCGTCCGGAGATCGATGAATTCTTCGGGAGTATGCATGTGATCCCCGACCGGACCGAGTCCATCCATGACCACCAAACCCTCCCGCGCATAGTGATTCACGTCACCTACCCCACCCGAAATATGGGCTTCCGGCGAGCCGCCCTCCTCCTGCCGGATCCACTCGAGCACTTTTTGCGTCCACGGCCGGGACAAGGGTCTCGCTGCCATCGGTACGGTTTCATCGGTGATCTTGAAACGGATGGCAGGATCTTTCAGGATCCGGCCCACCGCCTTCACCAAGCGATCGCGAGCGGCGGCATCGGGCACCCGCGAGTCCATCTTGGCCTTGGCCCAGCCACAGACGATATTGTACTTGTCTTGACCACCCTCGATCCGACCGACCGAGACCGTCACGTTCTTTGGATAGTCGGTGAGTTTCTCGAGCTCGACCATCTTCTTTGCCAAAAGATTACAGGCATTCACCCCGAGGCGGTGATTCACCCCCGCGTGGGCCTCTTTCCCGGTCACTTCGATCTCGAACCAGACATTTCCCTTCCGGCCCTCGACAATCCCTTTTCGATAAGCGGGCTCAAGCCCGATCACCAGATCGCTCTGCTCCGAGAGTTCACGGAATGTTTTTTCCCACCCCAGAGCTCCCACTTCCTCGTTCGGGGTCACCTCCACGATCAGGGTGTAGCGAGGCTTTTCATTCCGGGACTTCAGGCCAGAAAGGTAAATTTCGAGCGCCTCGAGAGCGACAATGATCCCACCCTTGTCGTCCATGACCCCGGGACCGTTCATGAGTGATTCGTCCTTCATGATCCACTTCTGGAACGGAGAAGAAGGCTCAAACACGGTGTCGGCATGCATCGTGAGTGTGATCGAGCGCGGACTTTTCCCGACCAGTGTCCCGATCAGCATCGGAGCCGATTTCGCTGATCCCTCGGGGTTCTCTTTGAGCACCACCTCGAAGCCGAGCTCCTCGAACCAGGGTCGGATCTTCTTCTGAACTGCCAGAACCCCCTCGAGGTTCGCAGATCCGGAATTGATCGAGACGATCTCCTTTAAACGCTCCAGGGGAGTCTTGGCCTGAACCAGACCAGGACGGATCAGGAACATCGTTAGAAACGCCCACCACATTCCATGTTGCCTCATCTGGATCTCCAGCCTTTCAGATCGAAGCGATCGCCGCCCTCTAACTCGAAGCTCATAGTCCTACCGCCTATTGACTCATAAAACATCACGTGTTGGGTGCCGAGAACCTCTGCCCTCAGGGAATCCTCGATCGCCACAGCCCCGTCCTCATCCACGCCGATGCCAAAGTGCATCCCGGCATCCGCCATTGCGGCGATCAAACGAGGCTCCCGGTTACGCTTCAAAAAATGCATGTCGATCACGGCTGGAGTAAACAAACCGAGGCCCGGAGCGGTCCGGGGATACTCTTTTCCCGTGATCATTGCCTCTGCCATCAAAGCAGTCCCTGCACTGGTGCCGGCAAAGGGGATCCCGGCCTCGAAGCGCTTGCGAAGGGATGATTTCAAATCCCAGGCCTCAATGGCCGCCATGGCACGATTCTGGTCTCCTCCAGTGAAAAAGACACCCGTGGCCTGCGCGAGTTGGCTGAGAAACTCTTCTTTCCCGGATTCGCTCACCGGTGCTGTTTCAGACACCAAAATTCGGTTAGCCCCCACAGCGGAGAGTTCTGCCGACAGACTTCGAACATAATCCCCAGGTATAGTCGAAGGCCAACCAATGATCAGGATCCGGGAGGCTGACTCACCGGACCAAGCCAAGAACCGCCGCAACGCCTGCTCAGGCCGTTTCCCTCCCCCGACCAAAAGCAGGCGGGTAGAGGCGAGGGCTTGCATCTGCAAAAGCGTTCCGATCAGAACTAACCCGAAAATGGATCTCATGGGCCTCACCATTCCCGCTCAGCGAGCCCGTGTCAATCTGATTTGGCACCGCAACGCATTAAATTCTATCTATTGTCCGAATCCTGTAAGGGTGATAGCGTCAAACACAAGTCTCCTTAGCTCAGCCTGGATAGAGCGTTAGCCTCCGGAGCTAAAGGTCAGAGGTTCGAATCCTCTAGGAGACGCCACTTTCAAGCCCCAAACCGGATCCGGAGCCGGTGGTCAGGGCTACTCAATCCATCAATCCCAATCGAACCATCAGCTGTTCGATCGTTTCAGGGGCGACCAAGCACTCGGATCGGATCCCCATGGACCGAGCACTCTTAACGTGGTGTAAGCCATCATCCACAAATAGAGTCCTCGATGCATCGAGACCATTTTCATCGATGATCCGTCGGAATCCTGTCGGATCAGGCTTACGGAAACCGAACAGGTGCGAAAAATAGGCTTTTTCGAACAGGTCTGAGAATGACCCCGTGGCGAAAGAGGCGTAAAGGTGGTTCAGGTGTTCGTAGTGAATCGCATTGATATTGGAATAAAGGAAAAGCCGAGTCCGCCCACTCAATTTTTTCAGCCACTCGATTCGCTCCGGGGGTAAACCCAGAATCATCGCATTCCAAGCATCTCTGAACCAGACGGGATCAGCCGCCCCACCCGAACGATCGCGGAAGGCCAAACGGAACACCTCGGAGTCCATCTTCCCTACTTCGAAAAGGTTGTACACCTCGTCTTGTGTGCGCCCCCCGCAAAAGGTCTCCACCGATACTCCTTCGAAACGTCCGGCAAACAGGCTATAGGTCCGGCCGTAGTCGAGCGGGACGATGACTCCACCCAAATCGAGAATGACCGCTTCAATTGGTGCCAAATCTTCAATCACTCTTTAATGTTACACAAAAAAAAGATAACGCCACACAACAAGACAATATTCAGAACGATTTTCAGGGGTTTTTCGAGAAAAACCATTCAACAACAGTGACTTTCAAACCGAATAGCTTGATGATTCATTGAGAGGAAATCCATGAAACTGAACTTCAGAAATCGAATGCTTTTGACCATCGCAGCTGCCTGTGCGGTCTGTACCGCATCTGCCATCTTTGTCGCCTCCAACAAACTGAGAGAAAGGGGCGAGGACGCCTTAGTCGAGAAATCACGTGCGGTTCTTTCAAGACTGGAAGTCGGTGCGGGATATGTGGCACAGATGGACACTCTCGACGCGGTGGTAGCCGAAACCATCAAGAAATTCCCGGATGGAAAAATCAGCGAAGAACAGAAATTGAAAGTTCTGAAAAGCGTCCCGATTTTTGCTGCCATGAAAATCGGTGAAATCGGTTCGGAAAAAGAGAACTACAAGTTCAGGATCGCCTCGGACCAACCCCGGAACAAGGAGAATCAAGCAAGCCCCGAGGAAGCTGCGCTGATCGAGCGCTTCAGGAAGGACGAGACCTACACCGAGCATGTCGAAGTGACCTCGGACGGACAGTTCATGAAAGTTTCGAGACCGGTACGGATTTCGGAGAAGCAAGGTTGCCTCACTTGCCATGGCCACCCCTCCACCAGTCCTTGGAAAAATGGAAAAGATATCCTGGGCTACGCCATGGAAGACCAGAAAGACAAGGATCTCCGGGGCAGCTTCACCATCATCTCGAGCCTCGATCCTGTAAAGGCGAGTGTGAATGGAGCGGTGAAGAATATCCTCTTGTGGGGGACACTCATGACCGCACTCGCCCTGAGCCTCGCCTTCCTGGTGATCAGAAAGCCGATCGCCGGGCTTTCTGAGCTTGCGAACAACCTTTCAGGAACCGCTGAGGAAGTGGCTGCGATGTCCGCTCAGATCGCCTCGACGAGCACCCAGCTCAACTCCGGTGTTTCGGAGCAGGCGGCAGCTCTCGAGGAGACTTCGGCATCCATGGAAGAAATGAGCGCCATGGTCAGCCGGAACGCCGAAAACGCGATGAAATCGCAGGGGGTCGCGAACGGCAGCCAACAGAACGCCGAAAAGGGAAAGAGCGTGGTCAATGACATGATCCAGTCTATCGAACAGATCGATCAGAGCAATAATGAGATCATGGTCCAGGTGGAAGAGAGTAACCGTCAGATGAGCGAGATCGCAAAACTCATTGCCGACATCGGCAATAAGACGAAAGTGATCAACGAGATCGTCTTCCAGACCAAACTCCTCTCCTTCAATGCATCGGTCGAGGCCGCTCGAGCCGGTGAACATGGAAAGGGATTTGCTGTCGTCGCGGAAGAAGTCGGTAACCTCGCCCAAATGAGCGGAACAGCCGCTTCAGAGATCACCCAGATCCTCGAAAAGAGCATCTCGCGCGTGGAATCCATTGTGGATGAGACGAAGAGCAAGGTCGAGACCCTGATGAACTCCGGGCGGGAAAAAGTTGCTTCCGGAACCCAGGTGGCCCGTCAGTGCGGGGAAGTCCTGGACGAGATCGTCGACGGAGCATTGAATGTGAGCCAGATGGTAAGTGAGATCAGCGCCGGCTCACAAGAACAGAGTCGTGGTGTGATCGAGATCAACAAAGCCATGATCCAGCTCAATCAGATCACGAACCAGAACACCGCGGCGTCACAAGAGTCATCGGCTGCGGCTGAGCGGTTGGCCCGACAGGCAACCCAGCTCCGCGCCTCGGTGCAGATGCTGAAAAACACCCTGGAAGGTCAGTCGGGATCCCGGGCGAGCTGAGCTCCGACCGACCAGACGACCCCGATCAAGCAGAGTGCGATGGCCACCGTCTCATGGACGTGTGGCCATCTTTTTTCAAAGATGAAACTATACAAAAGTCCGAACACCGTCTCGAACACCAAAAGGGTGCCGGAAATGGAATGCGGAACACGGCCCGAGCAGTAATTCCAAAGCCAGTTCGCAAACCAGGAGGAACCGAATCCGAGACCCGCAGCGATCAAAAGATAAGCTCCCGCACCTGGACGCAGCAACATTTCAGCAGGACTCGAAAACAGAAACAAGAGCGGGAACATGAAGACCAATGAGATCACCCCCATAGCACTCGAAAGGTCTTTTCCTGAGATACCCGGGTGTTTCTGCAGGAAGTTACCGTTTGCAATGGCGTACCAGGTCCATGAGCCCAAACAAACCAGCAGCCCCACAGCACCATACGGATCATGAGAGCTAAGTGTCCCCCCTTGCCGACTCCAGGGAACCCACACCAAAACCAAAAGACCAGAGAGAATCAAACTGAGGCCGGGCAAAACCCTCCGCCCGCGGGCCGTCCTCCCTCCACCGAACAAGGGTATGGTGATCGGAAGAAGGCCGAGGATCAGAGAGGAAACAATTCCATCAGTGCGCTGGATCGACCAAAACAGAAGAATGGAATACAGCCAGAATCCTGAAGCACTGAGCAGGATGAGACGGGTCTTCCCTGAGAGGTCAAGTGACCTCCAAATCTTCAACACAGCTCCAGAGAAACCGAGACTGACCAGACCGAAAAAGAAAAACCTCCCGAAGGCGATTTCTAAAGCGGTGAAACCGGTCAAAACTTGAGGAGCCAGGAAAGGCAAACCCCAGAATATACCGGTCGAGGCCCCGGCAAGGATTCCTCTGAGATCAATCGGGTTGGAAACAAGGGGCTTCATCACGGAGCCCCAGTCTGCCCCCTCAGTGGAACTTTTTCAAGGAACGGACGATATCAGCCTTCATCTCCTCGAACCTGACCCGGTCTCCGGTTACGCGGAAACCGAGCTGAGCTCCCACCATTTGCTGGATCAAACGCTCAGCCTGGGCGGAATACTCCAGGTCGTTTCTGAACTGCCCGGATTCAACACCCTCCCGGATGACTTGACCGATCCAAACCACCTGGGCCTCACGTAGACTCCGGTATGCATCTTGAATCGAGGAAGGCAGAAGGGGGCCGTCAAGAGCAAGAGCCGCGTGAGGACAGACCTTCCCGTCGACCACGTACTCATCATAGATCCCTAAAAAAGCCTTAATCCGGGATTCGGGAGATAACCCGCCCAATCCCTCAGACCAGGTCCGGAACCCTTCCAAGTAATCCTGCAAAAGAGCCACCGCTAAGGCCTCTTTCGAGTCGTAGTGTGCATACAAGCTTGGTTTACGAATTTGAATCCGATCCGCCAGATCCTGGAGACTCAATCCAAAGAATCCACGACGCTGAATCAGATCCTGGGCCTCTTTCAAGATACGTTTGCTGGTAGGTAGTTCAAGCATGCTTAAACAATAACTCCAGCCCTGCGTCTTGTCAAACTTTGTTTAAGTTAGCATGAACAAAACACTTAAAACCACGAAATCATATGATTTTATAGAATTACAACCTTTAGGTAGTGCCCGCTGGATGCACCCTCTGCAATCAGGTAGCCTCAAATCATGAACACCCTCACTTCCGACCACATCCTCCTGACTGGATTCCCCGGATTTCTCGGATCAGAACTCCTCCTCCGCTCCCTCAAAAAAAGTTCGGACCGATTTTCGTGTCTGGTTCAAGGGAAATTCCGCCCGCTCGCAGAGCAAAAGCTCGAATCCTGGACCGGAAAGCATCCTGAGGTCCGGGATCGGGTCCGACTGATCGAAGGCGACATCACTCAAGCAGGGCTCGGGATCACCGTCTCGGACGGCTTGAGCGACGTCAGTCGAGTTCAGCACTTTGCGGCTGTCTACGATCTGAATGTGAAAAAAGAAATCGCTCAAAGAATCAATGTCGAGGGCACGCAGAATATTCTCCGTTTTTGCGAAGGGCTCCCCCGTCTTTCAAGACTCGACTATGTGAGCACCTGTTACGTGAGCGGTAAGTATGAAGGTGTATTCAAGGAAGACGATCTCGACCGGGCGAAAGTGTTCAACAATCACTACGAATCGACCAAGCACGAAGCGGAGAAGTCTGTTCGACTGGCTATGAAAAACGGCCTTCCAGCGACCATCTTTCGACCCGCCATCGTGGTCGGGAACAGCCGTACCGGTGAGACGGATAAGTTCGATGGCCCTTATTTTGTGATGCAGTGGCTGTTACGACAGGGTGATCGTGCCCTCCTGCCCCGCCTCGGGGATCCGGACCGCTTCACCATCAATCTGGTGCCGAGTGACTTCGTAGTCGAAGCCATTGCAGCACTGTGCGCGGATCCGTCCGCTGCGGGAAAAACCTTTCAACTCGCCCATCCCGCCCCTTTAACGATCGGTGAAACCGTCCGAGTCATTGCAGAGGCCTGCGGCAAACGATTGATCGAAATCCCCTTGCCGAAGTGGCTGGCTAAGTCAGCGGTCGGAGGAATCCCAGGCCTCGAACGGTGGCTAGGAATCCCGAGGTCTTCTTTGGATTACTTCGTCCATCCCACCTCTTATGACACGACGAACGCAACCGCTCACTTGCAGAAGCTCGGAATCCACTGCCCTCGTTTCGACGAATATGCCTTCCGTTTGGTCGAATTCATGAAAAAACACCCCGAGATCCGCAAACAAGCAATGATCTGAACCTCACAGGGCCCGGAGCATCCTGCCCACATTGATCCGTCCACATCTGACTTGGGATTGGAATCGGGAGTCAGCCGTAGAGCAAATCAACTGCCTCACCGAAGCGGGAGACATCGAACGGTTCTTGCCAAGCGCAAGCGCGACCGCTCCGGCGACCTGCGGAGTAGCCATGGAGGTTCCGGAAAGCGACGCGTACTTGCCATTCAAGTGCGTGCTGTAAATCCGGTCCCCGGGGGCAGCGACCCACACCGAGGAGAGGCCGAAGTTCGAGAAGCCCGCCAACTGATCCACTGAATTACTGGCTGCAACGGAGATCACTCCAGGCAGAGAGGCCGGGTAAACCGGCACCCGATCGATATCACGCCCCTCGTTCCCCGCTGCTGCGACAAAAACCACACCGGCGTCAACCGCCTCTTGAACTGCTTGGGCCAGCAAAGAACTGAAACCCGGCCCACCCCACGAGGCCGAAATCACCCGGGCACCCATGCGTACCGCATAGCGAATGGAGCGAATTGCTCCTTCGGTGGTTCCCTGGCCTTCCGGGCCTAAAAAGCGAATGGCCATGACCTTCACTTTGGGTGCGACTCCTATCACACCGCTCCCGTCGCGGGAGGCGGCAATCGTTCCCGCTGTGTGGGTCCCGTGCCCGTTCTCATCCAAGGGTTCCCCGCGGTTCGCATAAAAATCAAAACCATGCACGTCATTCGGCAATCCGTTGCCATCGTGATCGCGTCCTGGGTTTTGTGCGCTTTCAGAGGGGTTGCTCCAGAGATTCGGCACCAGATCCGGATGGGTGAGGTCGATGCCAGAGTCGATATCGGCCACCACGACTTGCTCACCCTCGCTTTTCTCCCATGCTTCGGAGACATTCATGATCACCTTCGCCATGTCGTAGAGATCGCCTCCCTTGCCGAAATTGAGTGGCACGGAATGATCCAAGGCCGGACGTGGGGCAGGAGTCGGGGTCAGAACCGGGTTGGAAGGGGGCCGGCGCCTGGCGAAGTTGGCGTACAAAAGATAGTTCGGCTCGCAATACTGGGTCTCGCAGATCTGCTTGGCCCGAACTTGATCACGAATGACCACGGGCTCCTGATTGACCATGGTGATGACCCCGTCCGCTTCAGGAGCGCCGCTCCCGCAAGCTTGAAGCAGGAAGGTCAGACCGATTCCAAGGAAAAATCCATTTTTCCGCATCGCTTTACTTCATCCTTTCCGAAATCCGTTTCGGAACGAGACTCTTCTAGTGTAGCGGGATCCGGAATGGGGAATCCAGAGGAAAAATGCATCAACAGGCAAGTGCTGGCAAAAACGGGGTTTTTTAGCCGTTCGGGATTCCCCTCCCCCTTGGCCTATGTTAGACCGCAGGAGATGGCCCCGCGTTTTCACAAGATCAATATCGAGATCAGCAACATCTGCAATTTCCAATGCAGTTTTTGCCCCGAGGTCATCCGCTCCAAGCAACTCATGCGTCTACCCTTATTCGAGACTGTGATCGAGCAGGTTGCTCCTCTCACCGAGCAGGTGACCTTTCACCTCATGGGAGAACCCTTGCTTCATCCGGATCTGGCTCAGATGCTCGATCTGTGCGGCAATAAAAATGTCCGAGTATTTTTCGTTTCGAACGGCGCCCTACTCACCGACACGAGAGCAAAGCTCCTGCTCCACCCCGCCATCCGGCAAGTGAATTTCTCGGTTCACAGTTTCGCCGACAATCACCCGGGTGAGGATCCGGAGCCTTATCTTTCGAAAATTTTCCGGTTCACCCGGGATGCATTCGAGTATCGCCCCGATCTCTATCTCAATTACAGACTGTGGAATCTCGAGGGTCCGGAAATGGATCACGAGACCAATACCCGAATCCGACGACTCATTGAAAAGGAGTTCAACGTTGAGATTCCCGGGGTCGGGGATGTCCGAAAGCAAAAAAGTCACCGTCTCTTGAACCGGCTCTACATCCATTACGATACCGAGTTCATCTGGCCCGACCCCTCACTTCCAGAGCTTGGAGACCGGGGAACGTGCATGGGGCTCAGAAATCATATCGGAATACTGGCCGATGGAACGGTGGTTCCATGTTGCTTGGACAAGGAAGGCCGGATCCCGCTTGGAAAAATCGGAGAAAAACCCCTGCTCGAGATCCTCGACAGTCCCAAAGCACGGGAAATGCTGGAGGGTTTTCTTGCAAGGAAACTGACCGACCCGCTCTGCCGCAGGTGTCAGTATGTGACCCGATTCAGCTGAGACTTATTTCAAGCTGGCGAGCTGGTCCTTGGAGTCCACCTCGGCGAGCTGGGTGTACCCGCCAATGAGCTGGCCATCGACATAAATTTGAGGGACCGTCTTCATACCGCTTTTTTTGACCCATTCATCCCAGGCTGCGTCCGACCAATCGTCGATCATGATGGTCTCGAAACTCACTCCCCTCTGGGTCAGTAGCGCTTTGGCTTTCACACAGTAGGGACAGTTGAGCATCGAATAGACGGTGATTTTCTTCATGGATTCATTTTACCCCAAATCGATGATAGAGTGAACCACGATGAAAACGCAGGGAATGAGACACGTTGCTCTGAACGTCCGGAACGCCCAGGCTTCCAAGGAGTTCTATTGCCGGGTATTCCAGATGCAAGTCGAGTGGGAACCGGATCCGAAGAGCGTCTACCTCACCTCTTTGGACGAACAAGGACCCGGTCTCGATAATCTCGCCCTTCATCAGGCGGATGCGCCCCTACACCGTGCTGGATATTTGAATCATATCGGCTTTTTTGTCCCCACCCCGGAAATGGTCGATGAGTGGTACGCACACATCCAAAAGGAGGGGGCAAAAGTCGTCAAGGAGATCAAGACCCACCGGGATGGAGCGCGTTCCTTTTACCTCGAAGACCCGGATGGAATCGTCATTCAGGTGCTTTACCACCCGCCTGTTGCCAAAAGAACGACTTACTCCCCGTCAACCTGACTCTTGCCGGAAAGCCTGACCGTCCGTCCTCCCTCAAGAGAGAGGTGCAACTCGCCGTTCAAGAATGACAGAAGAACCTGCAATCCCGAATCACCCAATTGCGGGCTGACGAGGCCGGAATCTGAAAGATCTGAAAGTTCCTTCGGGTGGAGTCTGAGTAGAGGCAGGAGGTTCTGGGGCTGGACAATGTGCTTCGCGGAAACGCGGAACTCGTCCGAGAGGATATCGAGAACCACGCGCAATAAATCCATTGAACGCCCTTCTTCGGCACTGGGCTGAAGGATGTTCCGGCGCTTCACCTCAACAGGTATTTCGTCCTGACTTGCGATCCCGCGGATGACCGCTTCCAGAATGCGTTCTCCGTGCGGGGGCTTGGTCTCCCCTTTTGACAACCCACGGAATCCCTGGAGCTGCTCGAGAGTGGCGGGTTTGATCTTGGCAAGATCGATGAGCACTCCATCTTCTGCGAGCCAGCGTCTGGGCACGTTCAGTTCACGTACACGAGCCTCACGCCAACGTACGAGCTCGAGCAAGATGGCATAGTCCCGAACATGGAACTTACCGGATTGAGCCAAGCGCTTGGCAATATCTTCGGGTGGCACCTCATAGAGATTCCGATCTGAGAACTTAGAGGACAGATCGAGAGCCCAATCCCGCCTTCCGTTTTCATCCAATCGCTGGAACAGGATCTCCGCCACTTCAATGAGATGCTTCACATCCAGTAGCGCATATTCCAAAACAGGTTTCGGAAGCGGACGCTTGGACCAGTTAGTCCGGGCGTAGCCTTTCGGAAGTTCGATACCCAGCACTGAGCGGAGCAGATTCCCGAGACCGATATTGTCTCCAAGACCACAAAGCGAAGCCCCGACCGCGGTATCAAAAAGGGGTTGGGCCAGGATTCCGTAACTGGCGAGCAAACACTCCTGGTCACCATGGGCCGCATGAACGATCTTCAGAATAGAGGGATCGACCAAGGCATCGAGTATGGGAGCCATGTCCCGCTTTTGTACCGCCTTAGCGTCGATCAGCCAGGCGCCCTCGGGAGTGGCCAATTGGAGCACTTCCAGCTTCGGGTAGAAGGTGCTCTCCCGGATGAATTCGGTGTCGTAGGCAATCCACTTTGAAGCCGAAAGAATTTGACCGATCGAAACAATTCGCTTCGGGTCGGTGATCAAATCGAGTTCAGAGGGCGGGGGCGAAACAAATCCGGTCATGCTTCAGTGATAACCGTAGACTGTCCCATTGATGGCTAGGAATCCATGAGGATGTTTCCCACCGTCCCGATCACCCGGATTGTAATGCAACCAATGGATAATGGCGCCCATCGGGGAAGGAAGACGGGAGCGGGGTCCTGCGGTGATGTAGTCCCCGCATGCGATCACACTCATTCCGGGAACCACTCTCGGTAGATCACCGAATTTCTGATTATAAATCAATTCGATGTCCCCTGCAGGGTGCGCGTCGAGGTTCACCGCAAAGTGATCGTGCCCGGTACGGTCTGCATAGACATTGGTCACAACACCCTGCACAAAGGCCCGCTCTTTGTGTTGATCCTGAGTGCTCTCTCTCAGAGTGAGCACATGCGCGTTATTCACGGCAAGGGGGCGGTAACTGTCGTCCAAACAGGGTGGAATCCCTCCGGAGAGCGAAGCCTCCGCAAATTGAAACCCGAGGAAGAACACCAACAAGCCGAGCAAGCTTCTCATGTCTGGACCTTTCGATCGCGTTAAAAATGCGATGCGGTAGGTTTACGACAAGATGCGCCTTCCGGGCAAATGGTTTTTGTTGGAAATCGACAGTTTAAGCTGCCAGAGACGGACGATAACCCGAGAGGTCGATCACCCGGATCCGCACGCGGGCCTTCGGCCCAGCCAGGAGAAAATCGGTTTTTGCGGGATCATCCGAAAAAACCTGGAAGGCATACTGGGCGATCACCCGGGAGGCCTCATCCTCGGCTTTCTGATAACTCTCTATTTTTGAACGTGATTTGAACCACTGGACAGCATGTTCCTGAACTTCGGGCTTCAGGAATGGCTGAGACAGCAAGCCCTCCACATAGTCCGCAAACTCTTCGTCGTCGGCCCGCTGCTTGGTCCGGAACGCCTCCACCCGCTTCAGGGGCTCAGGCTCCCGATTGATCATTGCCAACTCCAGCTCGAGAATTTCCTCGGGGCTGGTCAGCGTATCAGCTAGGACAGGTTCCCCCCCGTCCCGGGTCACTACGATGGCAATGGTCGGTTGTTCCGCACTTTTCATACTACACTTATCGGACCAAAACAGTCAGGCATAAGGATTTTCTTTGGGATTTCTTTATATTCTTGAAAATATTAGGGAATTTTGCTATCACGCTCCAGTGAGCGAATCCATCGTCAAACTGAAAGAAGAAATCCAGCGCCGGCGGACCTTTGCGATCATCTCGCACCCCGATGCAGGAAAGACCACCCTCACCGAAAAACTACTCCTATACGGTGGAGCCATTCACTTGGCCGGCGCCGTTCGGGCCAAAGCGAATCAACGTCACACCACTTCCGACTGGATGGAGATTGAAAAACAACGTGGGATTTCGATCAGTACCTCGGTGCTCCAGTTCGAGTACCAAGGAACCATCATCAACCTCCTCGATACCCCCGGCCACAAGGACTTCTCGGAGGACACCTATCGAACCCTGATGGCGGCCGATGCTGCCGTGATGCTCATCGACGCTGCAAAAGGGGTCGAGCCCCAGACCCGCAAGCTTTTCGAAGTCTGTCGCATGCGGGGACTGCCCATCTTCACCTTCATCAACAAAATGGATCGTCCGTCTCGAGAACCTCTGGACCTGTTGGATGAACTGGAGAAGGTTCTTGGCATCCGGTCTTGCCCGATGACTTGGCCGATCGGCTCGGGAGACCGCTTTCGCGGTGTCTATGATCGGCAATCTGAAGAAATCCACTTCTTCCAGAAGGATTCGGAACAAAAGGGCAAACGGATCGAATCCAAAAAAATGTCAGGCGTCAACGATCCTGAATTTCTGAAATCTCTCGGCGGCGAACGCAACGACGAATTCGAAGCCAAGGAGCTCTACGATCAATTCAAGACCGAACTTGAGCTTTTGGAAATGGCCGGCGACGCATTTGATTGGGACCGCGTACTCAAGGGAGACCTGACGCCGGTTTTCTTCGGCTCGGCGATGAACAATTTCGGGGTCGAACGGTTCCTGACCCGTTTCATCGAGCTCGCCCCTCAGCCTGCGCCTCGATCGGATGGAGAAAAAGAGATCGATCCATCCCAATCCAAATTCTCGGCATTCGTGTTCAAGATCCAGGCGAACATGGATCCCGCCCACCGCGACCGTGTCGCCTTCATCCGGATCTGTTCAGGCCGTTTCGGACGCAACATGATGGTGAAGCACTCGAGACTTGAGAAAGACATCAAACTGGCCATGCCGGTCAGCTTTTTCGGCCAAGAACGTGTGGTGGTGGAAGAAGCTTGGCCGGGCGACGTGATCGGCCTCGTCGACACGAACAGTTCCCTCAGGATCGGTGACACCATCACTGAGATGAAGGGACTCGAATACAAAGGCGTTCCATCTTTTTCACCCGAGCATTTTGCCAGTGTGCTGATCCTGGATCCCATGAAGCGTAAACAATTGCAAAAGGGCCTGGAACAGCTCGCCGAAGAAGGGGTGGTCCAGATTTACCGCCAGAGAGGCATGGGTGATAAGGATCCCGTACTCGGAGCGGTTGGAGCGCTCCAATTCGAGGTACTCCAACACCGTCTGAAAGCCGAATACTCGGTGGACATCCGGATCGACCGGCTTCCCTACCTGCACGCGCGCTGGCTGAAAGGTGCAAATCTCGATGCGGATCGTTTTGAACGCAGAGAAGACTCCCGTTGTCTGCTGGATCGTGATGAGAACCCGGTCATCCTCTTCAAGAGCGATTGGGCATTACGCTGGGCAACCGAGAATTACAAGGATCTGGAGTTCTTGACCACCGCCCCACCGAAAAGGAATTCCTGAATCTCCTCTTTCCTGCTGTAGGTGTCCTCGTATCCGAGTTCGGCAAGCTGTCCGGTGTAGGCCGCTTCGAACGCCAGATAAGAGACCAGATCCCAACCCTTGTCTTCCTGGGCCCCCACGCCTC
>CANHQK010000009.1 GCA_947462765.1 Bdellovibrionales bacterium | reverse complement strand
TTTATGAAAACAAGCTCGGTCTCTATCACATGAAGCACGGGTTCCTCGACGGAACCCAGGAGTACAATCTCGGATTCATGGGAAATAGCGTCGGGATGAAATTCATGATCTACAATCCGAACCGGAGACGCGCCCCGGGTTCGGAACCCTGACTCCTTCCTTCGAGCACGCCTTTTGCACTCCGGGAGAGCATGTCGGTAAACGTCCTCATCCTCCTGTTCTTCAGTTCCATGGCCCACGCTCTCCCGTCTTCCACCACGATGGTGGCATTGGACACCGCTCCTGGCGAAGCGCCCTTGGTCTATTTGTCCGACGGTTCGGTCCAAGAGGTCCCTCCCGGCTCCGAGGAGTGGATACAAAGGCAGATCGTTTCAACCGGAGAACACGGATACGGGGTGTTATCGGAAAGCCCCATCGCCTACGAAAGCGATGTCCTCGACGAAGGGCTGATGCATCGCTGGTTCAAGGCGATGAACCGGAAAACCCGCTACCGCGCCCAATGCTACAATCGGGCCCATGTCTGGGCTTATGAGGCCGACCGCGATCTCGACATCCGATCCGAGAAACTATTCATGTTTTTTTCCTCCCGCTACATCCGTGAGTACCGGTACCGTTGGTGGTTTCATGTCGCACCCCTGACCCGGGTCATCACCCCGCAGGGCCCGGAGGAACGGGTCATGGATCCCGGTTTTTTCAAACAACCGGTCACTGTAAAGGACTGGTCGGACGACTTCATCAAACCAAAAACCCCCTGCAAGAGAGTCAGCCGCTACTCCGACTACGCATCGGTCCAGCACACCGAGTACTGTTATTTCATGGTAGCGCCCATGTACATGTGGCAACCCAAAGATCTCGAAGCAGTGGATCGGGGAGAGCCCGTGAAGGACCGATTCCTCCCGTTCGACATTGAAACGGCGTATCGACAAGCCTTTCGTTAACGTCAGGCGATTGACTCTCACCTAAAGCTTCATTCCGCAAGGCCTGTTGCCGATCAGGAATCGATGAACATCAAATCGATTCTGTCGGTGGCGTTTTTCTCGATCCTGGTCACACTGGATTCAACCCCGGTCCATGCCCAGAATCCGGGCCTGGTGGTTTCTCCACGGAGCGAACGCTCCGTCAGGGCCCCGAAAAAACCCCTCACTCAGACCCTCCCGCAGTCGGGTACCGAATTCGTCATGCCGAAGGATGCCCAACGAAGCGCTTGGGGAGTCTGGTCGGACCTCATGGAAAGTTCGATGACCTTTGAGAAAAAACCGATCACCGTCGTGGGAACCGAACAGGTCTTCATGTTCGGGGGTGAGAAAGAAGGTTCCTCTTCCCGCATCACGCGGGTGATGGGCCCGGATTCCAATGAGTTCAAAAAACTGATCGAAACGATGGACGAGGCAAAACAGCAGGAGTTCATCCGGGAGCTCATGGAAGGTTGGTCCGCCGGCCGCTACCGGAACAAGGCTCCGGTGGTCGATGCCAACGGAAACAAAAAAATCGTCGATCCCGGGACTTTCAAGGGCAAGGACTACCGGTCGCTCCCTTTTGCAGAGGTCAAAAAAGATTTCGATTCCTGGTTGAAGCTGACCGAAGACCGACCCTTCAGTTTCCTGAATCAGACCACCCGCTCCAAAATGTTCAACGGACAATTCGCAGGAATGACCGGATCGGACCATTGGGGAAGAGTGAAAAACTACAGTAAAAAAGCCGAATACACGAAATGGAAGCCCCACTTCGGCGATGCCGAGCGTTTCCTGTCGGATGCACACGGAACTTCGGTGGGCTGGGAGATGAACTTCAAGCCCCAAAGGTCTTACGGTGAGTTCGAGGAGATGATCTCCTGGTACCGGAATTCGCTCTCCCATCAAGGAGTCCTGTTCGAGGCGCCGGGGCACCAGTGGATCGTGTTCCCCGAATACAAAAACCTCGCATCCAATACTGAAGCGGATCAGAAGGTCCGGAACAAACTTGCAGACATCTACCAGAATATGCAAGCCCACACGGTGCTCTCGGGGATCGAAGGTGGAACAGGAATCGAAATCGCCGACTTCAAGGACCTCCAGACCACCGAGAGCCTGAAAACTCATGAAACCTGGCGAGGCGTCTTGAGACTCGAGCGGAACCGATTCCAGGTCGATGGAGTGCCCTCTTTCAATCTCGAACAACGCGCCGGAACCAAACTCGACAAAAACCGGCGTTTCCTCCAATCCTGTCTCATTTCGCGTTACGCCACTGCTGAGTTCGACGACTTGGGCGATGCGGCTTACGAGCTTCACAAATTCGAAAAGGGTAATCTTGCAAAGCGCTTCGGCCTGAGCGATCTCGAAGTCAGACAGGCGATCGCCAATATCCAATCTGTCGAAATGTCAAAAATGAAGGGCGGATACGAGCAAACCCGCAAGCTCCAGGAGGAATTCTGGCTCCCCTTCTGGAATTGGGAGAAAAGCCCCTATGTCTCTCCCGCCAAGAGCGAAGAGCTCAAAAAGCTGACTCAATCCTTCGTGAAGAACCTGGCCGCCATGAAGGACCCCACCCTCGAGGGAATCCGGTCACACCTGAAAACCTGGGTGGCCTCGAGCGATCTGAAACGGGATATCGAAACCTACCTGAAACCGAAGCCGCCCTCCTTCTCGCAAAACCCCGAGTTCGGGGGCTTCGCATCCAAAAATCCGAGAGGTGTCGATGTGAATCAAGTCGATCTCGGGATCGAGTACACCGCCCGCTTCCCGACCCGGACCAAAGTGGTCTTGAGTGAGAACCCGCTCCCCGAAACCGGCAAGAAGGCTTGGATCACGACCCAGGCGGACCTCAGTGTCGAAGAGAAGAAGAAAGTGATCGAGGACCTCGCAGAGGATCTGGCCCAAAGAATGAACGGAGGGAAAAAAACACCGATCACCTCTCTCTCCGATCCCGGTCATGGACACTCCATGGTCATCGCCTACGAGTTCCGCGACCCCAACAACCAGAAATGGCGCGTGGAATGGGACGGGGTCGGACGGGACTATGATCAGAACGGGAAACTGATCGACAAATCCATCCGCGGTGGCCACATCGAGGTCGTGACTCCGAAATTCAATCCTGAATCGAAGAGCGTGGGTGCGGTATTCGATGCATTCGAAGCCAAGGGCATGAAACCTTCTTTCGCCATGGGCGGCGGACACATCAACGTCGACCTTGCCGTATTCGAAGGGCGCCCGAAGGCCATGGCGCGCTTCCTGTCGGTCTTCCTCGAGAACCGCGCGACCATCGGAATGCTCTATCAACACCCCGGACGACTGGCTTCCGCAGAGCCGCACACCGTCTCGAAAAACCTCTTGAACAAACTGAAGGACTTCAACGGCACCGAATCCGAGCTCAAAAAACTGCTCTATGATGAGAAATTCTTCAACACCCGCCTCGGACGTAAGACCAAATACACTCAACTCGATGTCTCTGCCTACTTCCAGGACATCATCCCACCCGAATACCTGACCACGGATTTCGACCTGAAAAACGACCCCTGGCGCAAAACCTTCAACGTGGACCCGAAGATCAGAAAGGCGGAATTCCGTCTCTTCGGAGCTCCGCGGACTCCGTCCGAGGCCGAGTCGCAGATCAAACTGGTCCGATCGATGATCGACTACGCCTTGGATGAATCGGCCCCTTTGAGTGGAGTCGTCCAGGAGGTGAACTACGAAAGCTGGGCGAAAAATCCGAAAAAAGCGGAAGAGGGTCTGGCCAAGCTCACTTCCCAACTGGGGCTGAACCCGGAGGAATACCGGGGATATCTCTACGATGGTCTACGCATCACCGAGGACTGGAGAACCTCGCCCTCCTACGTGCCCTACTCAGAGAAGATGGCCCTGTTTCCACGAACCGAGAACTGGAGCCCGGCGGTTGCCGCAAGACCGTCCACCCAATCGATTCGAGCTGAAGACCACCGGTGGACCGGAACGGTGGACGAAGAATCGAAAAAACTTTTCGACCTGAGACGGGGGGCCGCAGCCCGGGCTGAGCTCCTGCGGGAGGAGATGAACTCAGTGGAGACCGTCAACCTCACCACCCAGAAGCTCCCGTCCCGGACGACGATCCTGGAAGCCTTCAACGAGCGCCAACTCGCAGCTCTCGAACCCCTTGAGGCTCTGGATCTGCTCCGCTTGCACTCCAAGCGCCTGAAGCCCGAGGAAGTGGAACGCCTCACTTCCGAAATCGTGTCGAGGATCTCCTCCTGGAACCTGTCCTACTTCGATCCGAAAGATCCGGAGACCCTTTCCTACTTTTTCGACCCGAAGAACATGAAGCAAAGCGCGGAGCGCTCGCGCTTCATCGCCAAGTCCCTTTTGCAACACGGTGATGACGAGGTGGCCTCGGCTCTGCTCCGGCAGCTGGCCTTTTTCCCGGATGCTGAAGTCTCCGGTCCGGTACTGGAAGAGCTCATGAAACTCGACGATGCCCGTAAGGCATCCCTGTTTCAAAGCGCAGACCTCTCGACCATCCTCGAAGAAACCCGGGGCCTAAAAGGGCTTTCCGAGTTCACTCAAAGCATCGATCTGAAAAAACTCCCTCCAGGCAGCGAAGATGCTCTGGTCCGTTACTGGTCGGATGCGGCTCAGAGATTCACCAAGCCAGCGGAACTCAAAACAGCCTACCTCACACAGAAAGGGCTCACTCGCGGAACCCCCGCTGCCCATCAGGCTCTGAGCGACCTGATGAAACATCCCGACGAGAAGGTTCGGAATGCCTTCCTGAAGAGCGCGATCCGGAGAAATGACAAGGAAGGGATCAAGAACATGCTCTCCGGATTCCTGTCCTCGAGTGATTCCGAAAGAAAGATCGCATCGATTCTGCTCGATGAATCGTTTCCGAAGGCTTTCGGAGACATCGAGCGGATCCAGGCTCCGGATCTGCCCCTCTATCTGAAAGCCGCCTATGAGCGGTCCCGGGACCCCAAAGTTCCATTGAAAGAACGGCAGGCACTGGCTGAGAAGTTGGACCGATTGTTGAGCCGTCCTCAACCCGTTCCTTTGCTCGATCAAACCCTCCAGCTCTATCTTGAAAACACCAAAGACCGGGAATTCGCACGCTGGTTGGCTGAACGGGCGCAAAAAGCGGGAAAGAGCTCCCTCACGCTGGCCGCCATCGAACGCAATCCGGACCCTCAGGTCAGAAAGGATCTCCTGAAGTTCCAGTACGAGGCCACCCCGAAACAGACCATGCAATTCATCAAAAACAGGTATGATCATCTCGAGATTCCACGGAAGGCCGAATTACTCGGGGATCTCACCGAACTGAAACTGACCGCCGTCCAGAAAAAAACGGTGGGAGAGATGGCAAAGAACCTGTTCGAGTCCTATCCCTGGGGGCTCAGCAAGGACCAGATCAAAGGAGCCGCCAAGGCTCTCGATCTCAAATACAAGAATGCGGACGACTTCACACGTCTTGCAGACGGTCTCTACGATGAGAGCCTGAAGAAGCAGCTTTACCGTTTCGCAGCGGTCCATCAGCTCAAAACAACAAAAGTGGGAACTCCGGCTTACCATGCGGCGACCACTCTCGCCGCGGGGAATCTCGCAAGTGATCCGGTGGTGTCTTACCTCGCCATGGAATCCATCCAGAATGAACTCGGACCAAGCGGAAAACGGGCGATGCAGTACCTGGCCGAATCGGACTACCCGAGGCTCAGCGAGGGCGCCAAAGACTACTTGAAACGCTACCAACAGAAACTCCGCACCCTGACACTCGAGGAGCTCGCCCAAGTCCCCCCCTATGAACGGGTGTTGCTCGCGAGGGACTTGAAGTCAGTCCGGGCGAAAGATGCAGGCTTTCTCCAGAAGCTGAACGAACAGGA
The DNA here is from genome assembly GCA_947462765.1 of Bdellovibrionales bacterium. GTDB lineage: Bacteria > Bdellovibrionota > UBA1018 > UBA1018 > CAIMNF01 > CAIMNF01. Next base: position 56,788 of record CANHQK010000009.1, on the reverse strand, counting down.
ATCGCGTTGGCTCGCATCACTCCCGGAGGAACAGATCCCGGGGCTGATGCGGTATGTAGGTGCCGACCTCGGGGATCCGAAGCTTCCAAAGGACCTGCAACAGACCTTTGCCGATCTGTATTCACGCCTGCCGCTTTCGAAAGAGTCCCGCCTGCTGCATGCGGGAACCCTGATGGGGGCAACCGACCCGATTGCCGTGAAGCAAATCATGGGTTCGTTAAGCGGGATGTCGATCCAGGAGCTGGAAACACTCCTTCCGGCGAGTGGCTCCCGTGAGGCGGGAACCCAGTTGCTCGAACGAATGGTGAGTCATCCGGACCTGGCTCGCGCTGACTTCAATCACGTGGACTCGGCCCGGAAGCGACTCTGGGACCGACTCAGTGCGCTCCTGGCCCAAGAAGGTTCTGGTTTGGCCCAAGGGAGAGTCCGCGCGGCATTCAAAAAACTGCCGGATCCGGTCCGCTCCGGCATTTACCTGGATATGAAGAGTGAAATCCTGGAACTGCGGGAAGGTTGGGGAAATCAGCTCGAGTGGTATCCTCAGAACAAGGCGCTTCTGGAGCTCTTCGGAGGCGAAAGCCCCGAGTTCGCCGAGGGGATTCTGAAACAGATCAACCCGGGTGCCGACTCACTCTCATTTTTGAAAAAGCTGAAAGAACGGCATCAAGCCCGAGGCAGGTCCGCCACCGAATGCAATGTGTTCCTCGATGTGCTCCGGGCGGTCGGGGGGACCTCAGGGCCTTGAAGCCCTGGCATTCTCCTCACGAATCAGCTCGAAGGCAGGACGGATGGTTCCAAAAGCTTCAAAGGAGTAGCGAGCTTCGGGATTCTCGCCCTCCCGAATGTCTGACAACCGCCAGGCCAAGGCTTCTTTGAATCCACAAGCATTCGCAGAAGCGATGTAGTTCCGGGTGTTCCTGACCTGCAGGTCATCGCTGTAGCGACGGGTGAAGTAAGCCTGACCGAACTCACCGAGAATGACGGGTTTACGGCTTCGCTTCGAGTAGGCCAGAATCTCGCCGCAACGGTAAATCTTTCCGCTGTCCGAGTAGGAATGAAAATCAAGGAAATCAGAGCAGGCCATCGAGCCTTGGGAATCGAAAATCGACCCGGGTAACCACAAGAGAGGATGCAGTCTTAGCGAGGCGCTGACCGGAGTCGTCTCAAAGCCGGGGCTCGAATGGATGAACGCCCGCCACTGGCACAAGAACCTCGAGGCCCCGTTCCATCCCCCCTCGAATGCGAACCGATTCACTGCCGCATCCATCTCGTTGGCAAGGTCGATCCGTGAAATCCGATCCGCGAGACCGGACTCGTGAATCGACTTGAGCAAAGGTGCGAGGGCCGACTCGAGGAATTCACGCCCCCCGGTCCGACTCAAGATCCACTTGAACCGGGAGTGATCCTGATTGCGACGATCGGGCCGGTAAACCTGAGGGTCGAGCAATGTCATGTAGACGCGAATTCCGTTCTCACGAGCGATCGAGAGCATCCGGACCACATTCCGGATGTAATCCTCGCGGATCCCCGTGAGATGCCCGTCAGCACTCCAGTTCAACATCGGATAATTCGTAGTCTCGAAAAACCAGAGCCGGATCTGATCGGCTCCAGCGGACTTCGCCAAACGGAACAAGCGACGGACCTCTGCTGGATCGAATGCCTCGTCCAGGTACTGAGTGCCGTAATGATTTTTGAACCAAGCTTGATTGAAACCGACCGGCAAAGCACGGGCGGGCACCGACAGACCAACTCCCGAAATCATCGAGAGGGCCATCAAGACTGACCAAACTTTCCTTCCCCTGAACATCCGACCCGACATTAACACTCTGGATCCTGGGTGCAACCTCTTTGATGCTCTGGCACACAGCTTGCCATTCAGTATGCACTGAAGAAATAAAAACCAAGGAGATTACCAATGTTTACCACAACCCAGTTGACCCGTTTCTTGATCCTCTTGGGACTGATTGCCCCATGGATCGGTCGCGGATTACCCGCTGAGGCTCGCACACACGAAATCGAATGCGGATCGGGAGGGGTCGGAATCCAACTGGCGATCGACCGAGCGAGGGATGGGGATACCCTCATGATCCGGGGAACCTGCAGAGAAGCCATCAGGATAGTGAACCGCAAACTCACCCTGAGCGGTACCCCGGGAGCCACTCTCGAGGCACCGGATTATCCGTGGACCGCACTTCCCTATTCCACCTTGCATCCCCTTCTCCTGGCAGTGAGCTCCGACATCCAAATTGAGGGCCTGACCATCGATGGCCGTGCCCGGGCTGATGATCCTTGGGCCTCCGGTCTGACCGGGATCCACCTGATCAATTCACGCGGAACCTTGAGTAAGAACCGTGTCATTCGGGTCCGTCACTCCGAACACCAGAGCGACTGGGACGTATCCGCAATCAGGATCTCAGCCCGCCGGGGGTTAGACGGTGGAGGCCCGATCCGGATCGAGGAAAATCTGATTGAAGATTTTGAAAGTAACGGAATCTTGGTCCACCACTCCGACGGCGCCCCGGATGGCCTCGTCATGCAACTGGTGATCTCCGGAAATCGGATCCGAGGCGCGGGAGCAATGATTCAAAACCAAAACGGGATACAAATCGGAGGCATTCAAGACCCTGAGACCACACGGATCAAGGCCAGGATCACCAACAATGTCTTTGAGGGATTGTACAGCTACACGGGGGTCTGGGTATCAAGCGCCTTGTATGTCACTCCCCGCATCCTCGAGGACAAGATTCTGTTGCGAGCCTACACTCTTGATTGCTCGGAGAATGTGATCGATGGAGCGAACACGGGTATGTCCATCAGCAGCAGAGGCCCGGTTAAAATCACCGGCAACACCATTCAAGGAGGAGATCTCGGCATGAGGATCCACGGGCCGAAGGTCCGAATTCGTGGAAATCGTTTGCTCAACCTCGAGACGGGCGTGGTGGCGGTTGACTCCGATCTGAACCCCTCACGACTCCATCACCGTTCAGAGAGCCGGGTCAGACAAAATCTCATCCGGATCCGCTCTTCCCCCTCAACAGATCTCCCCGGGAGGGGGGCAACTGGAAAAAGCTTATGATGATCAGTGGTTAAGCAAGTCAAGCCTGACACATTAACTCGATTCATGGATTCGAATAGAATCAAAGACATCATGATGATTAAAACCCTCCGCGAAATCCAGCTCAAGCTGGACGACCGGTTCAAGGCTTATGCCCGATTTGCGCTCACGCTTGCCCTGCTCTCGATCGGGGCACTCGTGGGCGTGATTCTGCTCACTGCGTACACCATCCGCATGGACATCGCATTCATGGAGGCCAACTCCATGCTTAAACATGATCTGATCCGGGGAGACATCATGAGGGAAGCCTTCACCTATGATAGCTTCTTACCGGCTCTGATCATTCTTGGAATCCTGGCAAACACTGCCATTGCAGGTCTATTCGGAATTTCCCAGGAACACTACTTCTCTCGCTTCAGGAAGGAATTAGAAGCTTTCGCTGAAACCTTACAGTTCCACAAACCTCGCCAACTCGGCCCCCTCCAGGATTCAGCAGAAGACTTCATCCACTTACTTTCTATAAGGAAGCAGGAAGGAGATTCAGAGCGATTCCGTGATCTGAGAACTAAACTTCTCTCTCTCTGGCCCAAAGGAATACGGGTTTACATTCTGGACCAGGTCCAGTTCGCCGTCATTGCAGGAGGCCTGGCAGCCTACTACTCGGCGCTTTGCATGATGATCTTCTGGCATGCGAATTCAAAGATCGTGATCTTGACCTCTCAAATGACCCAGATCAAGAATGTGAATGCCTCGAGCTTCTTCGATTTCCAATTCGGAATCTCTGAGACCATAGGCTGGACGTTCACTATCATCGTGACCATCACCTCCTGTTTAGCGGGAGCGAAGTTCTCCAGAAAAACCTACATGGCTTCCTACGCGATCCGCCGTCAGCTGAAACTCTTCCTCGAAGGGAACCTTTCCGCCCGCATTTCACTCCGATCGGGAGACCCAGGCTTAACCGAGATCAAGGCCATGAACAGCGCGCTCGACAAGATCGAAAGATCGATCAGGAATACCGGATCATTCGTGGTCAAAGACAAGGAAGAAGAGAATCCAGAGGCAGTCTGATCCGTAAAAAAAAGGGTTGAGTTCCCAAAGGAACTCAACCCTGCTCAGATCACCGAATCGCTTCTGTGATCACTGTTTGGCCGGAGGATTCAGCGACCTTTACACTGATCCACAGATCCATTCATGGGTGGAACCGGATTACCTGCCGGATTGCAACACCGATTGGGATTGGTAAGTGTTGGACAAGGAACCAGGCTTGGAACGACGTTCCCAGCAGGATTGCAACACTTCCCTGCACCTGAATGCGGCGTCGGTGTGGGAGTCACTCGTGGAGTAGCCGTTGGAGTCACAGTCGGCCGTGGAGTAGCCGTTGGAGTCGCAGTCGGCCGTGGAGTAGCCGTTGGAGTCACAGTCGGCCTCGGAGTAGCCGTTGGAGTCACAGTCGGCCTCGGAGTAGCCGTTGGAGTCACAGTCGGCCTCGGAGTAGCCGTTGGAGTCGGCTTCGGAGTGGCTGTAGGTTTAGGAGTGGCTGTCGGCGTCGGTTCTCCCGGTTTTCTGCAGCACTTGAACTTCGGGTTCACTGGCACACCCGCTGGATAGGAAGTCTGCGAATAACCGGTAGGACAATTCCCTTCAAAAACAGAGATCAAATACGGCCCGTTGCAGTAGTTCTCATGATACAAAACCGGATTCCAGCTACAGGCACTATCGGCGTTGCAGGGCACGGAACCATTATAACCTGTCGCCTGACAGTACTGAAAAGCGGCTGAACTGACGCTAGTCGGACTGGGAACGTTATTCACGTTGACGCAACCGCCAGTGGTAGCGCTCGACTCAGATGTAAAAAAAGACAGAACGACGAAGCCTACGGCTAAAAAAATTTTCAACTCTCTCTCCTTTGAAATGGTTCAAGTGCCATTCTTCCACTAATGAAATGGATTATCACCAAGGATTTACGGGCAAAGAGAAGTGTATTTGAAGAAGAAAAAGAAATGGTTGGGGTGCTAGGATTCGAACCTAGGAATGGCGGAATCAAAATCCGCTAGCTTACCACTTGCCGACACCCCAACAGAAATCTATGCGGATGAAAGATTGTTACCACAGCCATTCTCGTCACGCAAGAATGACTCAATCGGTCAAAACTGAAAACTGAAAAAACTCACTCGTTACCAGCGCGCTCCTGGAATCCGTCGTCCTCAGGCAGGCCGGAATGTCCGACGCCCCGCTTAATCTCAGCGAGATAAGCCTCCAGGATCTTCTTCTCCATTTGCATCCGCGTTGCCTTATTCAAGGGGTGGGCTACATCCTTGTAGGATCCATCCGATCTCTTTTTACTCGGCATCGCGACAAAGAGTCCAGTAGCGCCATTGATGATCTTGAGATCCCTGACCACGAAACAGTGGTCGAGGACGATGGTCACGTAGGCTTTCAACTTCTCTTCGTTTACGGGAAAAACCTTCACTTCGGTGATTTCCATTTTCCTTCTCCTTGCTGCTCATCCAGAATCGTTGCAACTTCCCTGTTGATCCCGTTTTGCAGACTCTCCCTCGCATTCCCCATGCCAGGATTGGTTGACCACAACTCTTCGCTCGCTGATTTTGGATGCGTTGTCTCACCCGACATCGCGCGAAGCTTCATTTCCAAGTTTACGTAAATTTATTCAATAATGCAAATTTAGATCTTGACCGGGAAACCGCCTTGACCCTCTTGCCAAGCCGAGTGCATTCTGTTCTCAATGGAAAAAATCGACAGTTTTTTGACCGAGCTTGCATCGATCCTTCCCGCCACGCACTTCACTTGCGATGCCGGTGAATGCGAATACTACGCTCAAGACTGGAGCAGGACTCTCACTGCTCGCGCTTCAGCGGTGGTATTTCCGCGGAGCACCGATGATGTTTCAAAAACTCTCGCACTGGCTCAGCGTCTCCGCATTCCGGTTGTTCCTTCCGGCGGCCGGACCGGGCTCTCCGGAGGCGCCGTTGCAACCCGTGGCGAGGTCGTTCTCTCGACCTTGAAAATGAACCGAATTGGGGCGGTACATCCGGGATCCATGACTTTGCAAGTGGAGGCCGGCGCCATCACCGAAGCTGTTCACGAGCACTGTTCCAGTTTAGGCCTCACCTGGCCGGTCGACTTCGCCTCAAAAGGATCGTCCACCATCGGCGGGAATATCGCTACCAATGCAGGTGGCATCCGGGTCATCCGCTATGGCAATACTCGCAATTGGGTGCTCGGACTCACTGTCGTCTCCATGGATGGAACCATCCACCGCTTCAACCGCGACCTGGAGAAGAACAATACGGGATATGACTTCCGCCAATTATTGACTGGCAGTGAGGGTACGCTCGGTGTGATCACTGAAGCTACCCTCAAGCTCTGTCCGATACCGAAAAGCACATCCCTTTTCTTTTTCTCACTCAGGGATTTCAAACAGCTCCTTGGACTCTTCGATTATGCCCGATCCTGCTTCCCGGGTCTGAGCGCATTCGAGTGCCTGGATCATGCTTCACTCTCCGAGGTGCTCACCTTTAGGGGCGACCCCTTGCCGGTGAACTCTCCCGGTAATGTCTACGCATTAATGGAGCTCGAGAACACCGCCGACTCCCATTCGGAGAGTGCTCTGGCGGGCATATTCGAGCACGATCTCGCGCTCGACGGAATCATGGCCAGAAACGACGTGGAACGGAAAAAACTTTGGCACTACCGCGAGGGCGTGGCAGAAGCTATCTTGACCGGATACTTGGTGCACCAGGAAGATGTGTCCGTACCAGTCCGGACTCTTGGAGAGTTCTATGCCGAAATTCAAGAACGCTACTCATCCACTCTTCCAGGGTTTCAGGTTTTCTTTTTCGGACACATCGGAGACGGGAATCTCCACATCTTCATTCGTAAGCCCGGATCAATGGAACGAGACGACTTCTACAAAACCGCGAAAGAATCTGACTTCCTGTTATTCAAAACCCTCGAAAAATACGGAGGATCGGTTTCTGCCGAACACGGGATCGGATTATTGAAGAAGCACGCCATCGGGTTTTCAAGAACACCAGCCGAAATCGACCTCATGAGAGGAATCAAACTGGGCTTCGACCCGCACGGCTTAATGAACCCCGGAAAAATCTTCGATCAGACTAGATAGAATTCTTCCCTTTTGGGGTCGAAATCCATCCTGATCACCTGACCGGACTCGAACCTGCCCTTCAGCATCTCAAGTGCGAGCTTGTCCTGGATTCTGCGTTGAAACACCCGCTTCATCGGTCTCGCTCCGAAATCGGGATCATATCCTTCCTCAAGCAAGCGGCCTTTGGCACCGTCCGCTAACTCTATTCGGAGCTCCCGATCCCTCAACTGCGCATTGAGACGCTCCAGATAAAGACCGAGAATGTGGTCGAGATCCTCCCTACCGAGCTGGTCAAATACCACCATCTCGTCAATCCGGTTCACGAACTCAGGCTTGAGGTGCGCCCGAATCGCCTCTTGGATCTTCGAATCACGGATCAGGGGGTTTTTCTCACCCAGTATGACCTGACTTCCGAGATTCGAAGTCATGATGATCAGCGTGTTGCTGAAATTCACCGTCCGGCCCTGACCGTCAGTGATTCGACCGTCATCGAGTACCTGCAAGAAGATATTGAACACATCAGGATGAGCTTTTTCAATCTCATCCAGCAAGATCACGGAATAAGGCTTACGGCGAACGGCCTCCGTCAGAGTACCCCCCTCTTCGTATCCGACATAGCCCGGAGGTGCACCGATCAAGCGGGCTACGGAGTGCTTCTCCATGTACTCGCTCATGTCAACGCGTACCATCGCACTTTCGCTGTCGAACAGGAACTCGGCCAAAGCTTTCGCTGTCTCCGTTTTTCCCACTCCCGTCGGCCCCAGGAACAAAAAACTACCAATCGGGCGATGGGGCTCACGGAGGCCGGCACGGGAGCGTCTGACCGCATTGGCTACAGCAGAAAGCGCCGACTTCTGCCCCACCACTCTCCCAGCCAACCGTTCTTCCATTTGGACAAGCTTGGCCCCCTCGCTCTCGATCATCCGGGCAACTGGAATTCCCGTGCGTCTCGAAACGATCTCAGCAATATCCTCTTCTGTGACCTCCTGCCGGAGCAAAGTGACGGATTTACGCCCTCCATCCCCTCGGGTAGCCAATTCGAACTCCTTTTGAAGAGCGGTGAGTTTGCCATATCGCAACTCTGCCGCCTTCTCGAGCTCTCCTCGCCGTTCGGCCGACTCGGATGCGAGCTTAGTTTGTTCAATCTGCTCCTTCAGTTGTTTCACCTTCTCGACGATCTTTTTCTCACTCTCCCATACAGCCTTCAGCCCCTGGCTTTCCTCCCTCAATTGGGCGAGTTCCTTTTCGACTGTTTCTAAACGCGCTTTAGAAGCCGGGTCGGGTTCTTTCTTCAGTGCCTGGCGTTCGACCTCGAGCTGGATCTGTCTTCGCTCGATCTGATCTATTTTTTCAGGCCTTGAGTCCAACTCGATCCGCGCCTTCGACCCGGCCTCGTCGACCAGATCGATTGCCTTATCAGGTAAAAATCGATCGGTGATGTAGCGGTGAGAAAGGGTTGCAGCAGCAACCAGAGCGGCATCCCGGATGGTCACCCCGTGATGAACCTCGTAACGCTCCCGAAGCCCCCGTAAGATCGATACCGTGGCTTCGACAGTAGGCTCCTCGACCTGAATGGGCTGAAACCGCCTTTCAAGAGCGGCATCCTTTTCGATATACTTCCGGTATTCGTCGAGTGTCGTAGCACCGATGCAATGCAACTCCCCCCTGGAAAGTGCCGGCTTTAACAGATTGGCGGCATCCATCGCCCCCTCAGATGCGCCCGCGCCGACGAGAGTATGGATTTCGTCGATAAACAGAATGACCTCCCCTTTGGCTTCGGTGACCTCCTTCAGCACACCCTTCAGACGCTCCTCGAATTCTCCCCTGAATTTGGCCCCTGCGATCAAAGCCCCGAGATCGAGGACCAGGATTCTCTTGTGTTTCAAACTTTCGGGGACATCTCCCGTGGAAATGCGGAGGGCCAGCCCCTCTGCGATAGCGGTTTTCCCCACTCCCGGCTCACCGATTAATACGGGATTGTTTTTGGTCCGTCTTGAAAGAACCTGCATCACGCGACGGATCTCCTCATCCCGTCCGATCACCGGGTCCAGCTTTTGCTCACGGGCAAGAGAAGTCAGATCCCGGCAATATTTTTTCAGAACATTCATCTTGCTCTCCGGGTTCTCGTCCTGAATACGTGAATTTCCACGGACCTGCTTCAAGACCTCACGGAAGCGGGATTCAGTGAGACCGAGATCACGGATGATCCGGGCGGATTCGAAACCCGAGACACTCCCTTGAAAGAGAGCCAGGATGAAGTGCTCGGGTGCCACATACTCGTCTTTCCATTTTCTCGCTTCGCCCTCTGATAAAGCCAGAAGCTTTTGGAGCTCCGGTGCGGGATAAAGCTGTCCTGTCGAAGTGAGCACTTTGGGGAATCCCCTGAGCCGGCCCTCAAGAGCGGCCTTCATAGCTGGAAGAGAGACTCCAGCCAGCTCCAGCAAACGAGGAAGGGAGGTTTCATCCTCCCCCTCACTGGAGGTGAACGCGAACAGAACATGCTCCACAGTCAATTGCTGGTGCTCCCGCTGGTGCGCTTCGCTTTGGGCGCTCTGCAGGGCATTCATCATCGAAGTCGTGAATTTCTGGCTCATATCGTCCCTCCAAAGTGTTAATGGGCACGAGTGGAGCGAAGTCAAGACCAGCGAGGAAGCGAATCAGGTCTGATAACGCTGATCCATGTAATGATACAGAAATTGATTGACCTGCGTCGGGTCGGGCAACTTGGCCACCATTCCATACATGGCCGCCATGCCCTCGCCACCCAGTTCTGGATGCGCCCGGGCATAGTCCGCACTCTCGGCCAGATCCTGGCAGTAACGTTCCACCACGGGGGCATTCGCAGGAGTGATGGTGAGATGGATCGAATCCGGATTCATTTGTCGATCGACGAACCATCCACGTTTTTCCATCAGATCAGCAATGACATGGATATTCACCGCTGCTGGAGCCTCGAAAGACAGGACCGTTCCGACTGGATCCCCGACAATCCGGAATCCGGCTTTTTCAATCCCGGTACGGTATTGTTTCACCACTCCAATCAGGTCGCGATAGATCCTGAGATACCCCTCTTCCCCAAGGGCATTCATCGTGGCCCAGGCCGCGGCGATTGAACCCGCGGGACGAGTCCCGGTGACGGACGGTGATGCAAACAAACCTCCCGGCCAATCCTTGCTGACGAAGAATTGGAACCGTCTCAGGTCCTGGTCCCGATACAAGACAACAGACGCACCTTTAGCGGCAAACCCGTACTTGTGCAAATCAGCCGAAATCGACGTTACCCCCTCCACCGAGAAATCGAACGGAGGAACATCAACACCCAGCCTCTTCAGGAACGGAAGCATGAAACCGCCGACACATGCGTCCACATGCATACCGATCCCATGATCGCGAGCCAGTCCGGCCAATGCAGCGATCGGATCCATCACTCCGTGAGGGTATTGCGGCGCAGACCCCACCAAAAGAATGGTTTCTGGCCGGATCAGAGTCTTGACTTGTTCGAGATCGACACGTTGTCCCGAGTCCAGTCCTGCTTTAACGAGCTTCACTCCGAAATAATGAGCCGCCTTGTCGAACGCAGGATGAACGGTCAAGGGCGCAATCATCTCCGGATTTCGGATTCCCTTGGTGGAAAATGCCCAATCCCGATGAGTCTTGACGGCCATCATGATACTTTCAGACCCTCCTGAAGTCATGGTCCCTGCGGCACGATCCCCACCCCCGAGCAACCGGGCAGCCATGGCCACCACTTCAGCCTCGTACTTCCGGATTGAGGGAAACGCACCGGGATTGAGACCATTCTCGTGAAAGTACATCGTGTAAACATCTTTCAGGAACTGGGTGTGCTCGTCACTCTCGTGATAAACCAGACTGAAGGCACGGCCCTCGTGCCACTTGGTGTCCTGAAGATGAAGTTGCTTCAATTCTTCCAGCACGCTCTCGCGTGAACGCCCGTTTAGAGGTAAAGAGACCTGTTTTTCCATAAAGAATCTTGCTTTCTAGGTGAAGGGTTCAAGAAGAACGCGGATCCGATTTGACGTATGTCATCCGGAGTTGAAATAGAAGGTGTTCGAGCAACTGATCTTCCTCGGGTGTCCGGTTCCCTTTGGTTTTGTCCTGCAGGAGCTCGAGAAGATCGATATTGTGTCGGGCCATCTCGAGATCCCGCCCCTGCTCATCCATGGACTGCATGGCCGCCTGGGATACGGATAGGAAGAAGGTGGTCAAATCGAGTTTCGGAAGCATGCCTCAGATCTTAGCAATATTCAGGAGTCGCTCAAGTGGATAGAGCCAAAAGGAAAGAAACCAGTACCGATAATCCTCCTTCGGGCCCTTGAGGCGCTCCAGGCGCGTCATCATCGCATGAAGACGATTTTGTAACCTGACCTCGGAAATCCGTTTCTCGCCAATACTCTGGAACGCCGCCTTCAAACCCGAATCCGTGGCCATCTGGATCAATCCCCGACTGAAAAAGATCTCGATCCGCTGCTCATCCTGAGCCCAGATTTTGAACTCAATCATGGGTGAAGGGTAAACCCAGAACCTCGCATGCAACTTGCCCGGACCTGCTTGACCCCAGAGCCTCCGGAGACGGAGGTCCAGTGCCTCATCCACATGTTGGGCCTTCAAATCTGATAAGAACTCGGAGAACCCGCTCGAGATCACCATGGAGAGGTAGACAATGGACAGCAGAAGACCGCCTAACGCAACAGGCCACGACCGAAGTCCGAAGCCAATCAACAGGAGGGGGGCTGAAAAAAACAGAATGAGGATGATCAGCATCCGGATCACGGAAGACTCAACTCCTCTAAGTACTCAATTGATTCCCGGATACTCCGGACTTCCTTGATTTTCCAATCCGCTTGCTCACGAACCAGAGTGCCGAGCTTCCTTTGCGTGATCCGGACACCCTTGTCCTGGGGACCTTGATGATAAGACAACTCGTAAACCAGAATCACCTCTTGGGGAGAGACCTTTCGATTCTCGAGTATCTTCAACTCCTTGAAAGTTTTCTTCTGGTCAACGAATGCACGCTGAAATTGCTCGTCATTCCACGCCTCGAGCCGGGAACGGGTATCACCGGTCAGAAGGCTCTCCATGACTCTTTTGTCCTGGATCCCGGTCGCTTGAAAGCTGGTACGGACATATTGCTCGAGAGTCCGAACAGGAGTCGACTCCTCAGAATCACGGGTACACGCGGTTACCGCCAAAAGCGACCAGACCGCCAACCATCCGCACCCACTCCGAATCAATCCAGAGAATCTCAAAGCCCCTCTCCTCTCAGCCGCCTGACTAATGCAGTGTACTGCTGAAAATGATAAAGGTCTTTGGGTAAAAACAGAAGACCCAAACCCGGGAGTGAGTCGACAAAAAAAGCCACCACCCGCCCCTCTCCTTCGACCCCCTGCCCCTCATGTTCAAGCTCGAATTCCACTGTTTGCCCGGCCCTGACACCTGCCGTGGTCTCTTGCAATAAAAACAGCCCCCGTTCGTCAATTCGACGGACCCTGGCCGGAATCCAACCCTCCCCGGATTTTACGCGGGCACGAATACGGGGAATCGACTTCAAGCCTCCTTCGAACCATAAAGCCCCGGGATTCAAGGACGCGGAGTCCACTTTGCGTTCGAGCCAGATTGCCATGGCCACTCCCGACAAAAGCGCCCCGAGTATGCCTCCAATCGACGCAAAGTCCCTCTCAGAAACAGCGGGGACGATCTCCCAAAGCAACTCCATGAGGGTCAACCCAGCCCATGCATACCGGATCCAAAATCCGCCCCGCCTGAAAAAAAATACGAATCCAATACAAAAAATCAGACCGAGGGCAATCGCCCATGCGGCCTCCTCGCGTCGATAAATGATGGAAGGAGAATGAAAGCCCGACCAAACGAGGAGAGGAAATAGGCCGTAAATGACCAATAACAGCCTAGAAACCCCGAATACCCGCAATCTCATACACGATATCGTCCATCCGGATCCGACTTTTGCCAAGATCGAAACGTCCGCCGCAGGACGGATCTGCATTTTCCAAACGACTCAGGAGATCCTTCGGAACGATTCCGGACCGTACCGCCTGACGCAGTTGTTCCTGGGCCCGGGCCCACAGCTCCGGGCTCCCGATATCGATCCACAAGTCCTCCGCATAACAAAACGCGACTTTACCCAGCCGGATTGCCGGCTCGAGCACGTCCGGAACGAATTCGGCAGGAACTCCCGATTGGAGGTTCGAGAATGCGGACTTCTCGAACACTGCGGTTCCAGAATAAAACGGTACGCCTCGCTTTTTTTCGCCAAACCCCGAAACCAAACCAGTGGCCTCGTTGACGAGAATCTCGCGATATTCCCCATCCACTCCCTCGAGCGCCCTTCCACGATTGAGGACCAGTGTCATCCAGACGTCGTGATCTCGACGCGCACGCTCATGAAAAAAACTCAAACCATCGAGCGAGGCAAAATGAATCACGTCGGCATTCATTGAAAAAAAACGTTCACCGGGAAGGAGATCCAGCGCCTGCCTGAACCCGCCTGCACTCCCAAGCAGGAGCCTGCGCTCATCACTGATGGCCAGCGCGACTCCGGGAGGGGTATTGGAGTGTAACCATGACTCAAGTTGGTCTGCATGCGCATGAACGTTGACCACCAGATTCCGAACACCCGAACGGACCAGATTCCGAAGTGCGAACTCGATGCACGGAATCCCGAGCACGGGGAACAAGGCCTTCGGCAATCGATCGGTGAAAGGTCTTAAACGAGTGCCGAGACCGGCACCCAGCACCATCGCACTAGAAATAGTAGTAGTGATAGAGGACCTCGCGCAATTCACGAAACTCGGGGTATTTCAGGAGGTTCCTCCGAATGTTCTCGAAAGTGTTGCCGATGAATTTTAGGTAAGCGGGATTCCCTCTACGATTCAAGAAGGATGCAAAACTACCGATCGCCTTGAAGTTCCGCTGAACCGACATCAAATCAAAGAGTCTTTGAAAATGCTCAACATCACCGAGATCGGCGCCGGCCTCCTTCATGCGTGCGAAATAATATCCGGTCAAGCGTTTGATCTGGGCTTCGTCGAGCTGGTAGTAGCTGTCCCGCAGCAAGGATGCGAGGTCATAGTGACAAGGCCCCATCCGGGCATCCTGGAAATCGATCATCACAAACCGGCCCTCGGGCGAAACCATCACATTCCGGCTATGGTAATCCCGATGGGTGAACACCGTCGGTTCAGATGCGAGTTCAGTGCAGATCCGGCTGAAACCATCCTGAAGGGTCCGGTAATCCTGTTCTTTGAATTCACGTTGTAGATGCTTCTGGTAAAAATGCTCGATGGTGAAATTCACTTCCCACATCAGCTTTTCGTGATCGAACCTGAGCCCGAAACCATCAATGGCACGAGCGGTTTCTTCATCAGCCCTGGCAGGTCCGGACCGGGTGTGAAGAGTCACCAACGCATCGATTGCCTTCTCGAAAAGCGCCCTCTCCTCGTCTGGACTTGCCACCTCTTGGAGCCTTCGTAAAAGTGTCGTGTCACCGAGGTCTTCCAAAAGAATAAAGCCGTTTCTCGGCTCAAAATCCATCACTCGCGGCACATCCACGCCGGCCTGACTCAGATGGCGCTGAATCGCCAGGAACGGGATATTCTTGCCCTTTTCTTCGAAGGGCTCCATCACCATCATCACCCAATCTCGAGGTACCTGGTTCTCGTCCAGGGCGCGGATCCGGTAGTACTTGCGAGTGCTCGCATCGCCAGGCATCTTATCGATAGAAACAACACCACCGGTACGCTCGACAAATCTCTCCAACCCCTGCTCTTCGACGATTCTGGCTTCCATGGCTTGGATCACTCCTTTGAATTTCATGACTTCATCCGCTCCAGTTCCTTTTTGAACCGGATGAACTCCGGGCTCCTGACCACCGGTTTGATCGCAGGAAGCAGCTCACTCGAAGCTCGCTGAGCCTCCTTGATATTGAATTCTACTTCTTTTTTAGAGGATCCGGTATCGGGATTTCCGAACAGGTCTGGTGTCCGATTGAAAATTGACGCCATCCCGCGAGTGTCATACCCGGCGCGGTAAAGCATCCTCACCCCAAGACGGATAGCAGAAGCACGCTCCTCACGATGAAATTCGAATACACTTCCCGAGCCAAACAAGACCGGGGGAACGGGGACGGGTCTCAACGCCTGCTCCTCGACGTGAATCGCAAGACTCCGCAACACCAAATGAGCCATCTGGTAAGCCAGCACTGCGGCCAACTCGTTTTCGTATTCCACACTCCGGACCCAAGAGTCAGGAATGGAGATGAGCGCCCCAGGAAACGCGTAGGTTGCCCCTCCGGCGGGGGGTTGAGCCATATGGATCCGGATCCGAAGTTTTTGCACCGGAAAAGCGGGTATCTCCTTCGCTAAGGCATCCGCAATCCTCAGAAAATAGGCTTCGGCATTTCCCCACTGCCGGAACTCAACCCGGTCCATGAACTCCCCTGTGAGCTCACGCGCACGGACGGTATCGACTTCGATTTGCTCATTCAGCGTGAGAGTCTTCGGTGCAGGCGGAGTAGAACACGACAAAATCATCGCCATGCATATCGCACTCAGACCGTTCTTAAGGCTCGAATACATCTTTCATGCTCCAAAGCACCCAGAAGGTCATGACCACGAAAAAAATCGCCGCGAGGAGGTAGGCTTTGAAAAAACTGCCATTCACCGGAAATCGGCCATAAGCCGAGAGAAACTGCCGTTTGCCCTCCGATCGCTCAAGCCAAGGTAGTAATCTGGTGGCCAAGGACTCAGCATCTCCAGACAATAGACTTTTGACATCCGAAACACTGGAGCTCGCGGGGCTACCCCAGTATCCGTCCAGCTCGTGACGGAAGTAACGGATCAAACGCGCAGGCGAGGCCTTCGGCGATGGGATGGATGGTAGCGAGGCGGAGTCTGACGTCACCGATTCCGGATTGAAGTGCATCATGAAGCCCGTATCTCTTGCCCCACCGTGCTCCTTCGGTAACGACAAGAGAGGCGAGTTCCAAAGTTCCGACGAATCCACAAGCGCGCTCGAGACCGAGACCATTTGGGCACTTCCGCCTCCGAACCATCCGGAGGTGACCAGACGGGCGGCATCTTCGAGAGCAGTAAGCTGTCGTGGGGTCAAATGTGAGCTAACACTGATGAAGTTGCGGAATCCAAGCCGTTTCAGTTGATCAGCTTGATCGACCACCGCATCCCGGACGACATGAGCCCTCACCGACAGTGCAATCCGGGAAGTATGAGTGTCGACAGAGAGCGGAATGAGCGGCATCAAGATGAAGTTCCACGACGGAAGACGCCGGGAAAGCTCGTTTGCAAGCCCCTTTGAGAGCTCCTCAGCCTGTCGGAGCTTCACCCCCATCGGCAAGTGTGGCCCATGTTGTTCCAGTCCACCCACCGGAAATAGAAAAAGAGTCAACTCCGGAGGGAGCGCCTCGAGTTCAGCGGGATGCAGAAGTGAGAACGAAGCGATCACTTGCCACAACCCGGAATGAGCTTAGCCTGGATCTGGAGCGCAACTTCGGACCACGTCTTTGAAATACCGTCGGGCCCGGTATGGAGCGCCTCGCAGGTTTTGTGCAAATCATCGAAGGCGGTTTTTAGCCCTAACTCCAACACATCCAAGTTGCCTTTGGCAACGACTCCGCCCTCGGGAGTACGGGTCCAGGTCATAGGGATTTCATTCTTCTTTCCGTTCAGCGTGAGCAGGAGCTTCAGCTCCCCACCCTCCTCATTTCCTTTCGCCCCCTTGATCCGCCCTTGGATCTGTACGGGACCTTTCAGGTATTTGAAGAAGTGATCGAACAGGGTCTGATCGCGCCCCGGATTGCCGGTGGAAAGTGAAGAGGCTCCGTCCAGCTTGATCTCGGCTCTCAGCGCATTCAAGAGCCCGGGCAGGCTTCCAACCCCTTTGGCGGGCGCCGTGACTTTCACGGAGGTGAAGTTCCCGTTCACTCCTAGTTTTTGCGTGGTCTTGAAGGCAGTCCACACCACCTGGACCGAGGCCGGATCGAGGCACCAACCCTGGAAACCCTGATTGGGGGATGCCAGGGAAGAATGTGCGGAAAACAGGAAAATCAGGCCTGAAAAAAGCGAGAGGAGTTTTAGCATTCACTCAGTTTACGGGAGCCTGCGCCCAGGCGCAACCTCGCAAGACCCGACCCTTCTAACGCAGCGCCTTTATCGATCTGAAATTTGGTTTTGCACCCTGTCCTAAGCTTTGATACCTTGCCCCTACGGCTGCGGAGAGATGGGTGAGTGGCCGAAACCACACCCTTGCTAAGGGTGCAGGGAGTAACATCCCTCGAGAGTTCGAATCTCTCTCTCTCCGCCATTAAAAAAGCCTCCGGGACCAACGGCTCCGGGGGCTTTTTAACTTTCAGTCCTAAATGCAACTGGAATGGCTACGAGCACCGGTCGGAATCTTTCACTCATCCTCCCCCGCACAAGCCCGCGCAGCTTTGATCCGATCGCTCCGGGATGGATAAGAACCGACCACACTCCGGATACACGAAAGACTGGAATTCTTGCACGATTTGGCGGCTTCAACCCGATCAGCACGGCTCGCATAATCGCCCGCCACATATTTAGCACAAGCGGCTTCCGGAACCCTGGAACAACTCCGTGCTGCCGAAATGCGATCTTCTCTTGATGCATAGTCGCCGGCCACATAGCGCGCACACTCGACTCCGCGATTCCCGATGCATGCCCGGGCGGAAGCGAGCCGCTCATCCTGCGAAGCATAGTCCCCGGCCACATAGACAATGCACTCCTTGCCTGCCGGCTCAATGGGCTCGCAACGGTCCCCGTGTTGTTCGAGCACCACGCTTGCGCGTGACGCCTCCCTCAAAAAGAAGCGAGCTACCTTTTCATCTAAACTCACAGCTTGAGCCGAAACCGAACCCATCAGTGTCAATAGAACTCCAAAAACCAGTTGAGCAAACCATGGATGATGCATTTTAAATTCTCCCTATATGAAGGACCAGCAAGTCCTGTGCCGTCACCAGCTTTTCCAGAAGGGCTACTTCGAGAGGAACGGTGCCAATTGGATCCCAGATGCCGGTGCCATCACGGCTCCACCAGGGACTCAGTCCCGGCTCAAGGTGCGGCCGGATCGCCTGGAGCTGTTCGCCTGGAGCTGTTCGCCGGGAGGTGGCATGTGGTGACACCCAATTAAATGTGGAATCCGGTTAACCGAACCCACACAGGATTTAGCTTGATAGCCATTTTCCTCGGGGATAAAAAAACCTGATGAAAGCTATCATTCTGCTTTTTTGGATACTGAGCTACCTTCACCTTCCTTTGGCACTTGCTGCCGAGTCAGTCGAGGTCTTCGAAATCCGGGATGTGCTGAATCCGAATGGCATCTCCACCCCGAAGCCGGATCGCCCAAGGCTCTTCAAACGATTTCGAGATCAGAAGACTGAGGCCCCGGGAAGAGCGGTTCATGTGAAGGTCCATCTTCCGATCTTGCAACCGAGAACGAGTGAGCCACTGCCCTTGATCTTGATCTCCCACGGGGCCGGAGGCAACTGGGACACTCATTATGCGCAAGCGCAGCATCTGGCCACTCAGGGCTACGCGGTCTTCTGTATCGAGCACCCGGGTAGCAATACCGAAAGAATGAAAAGTAGCCTCCGCAGATTCCAGAATTTGAAAAATATGATTTACGATTCAGTCGAAGTCCTCGGGCGCCCGAAAGATGTCTCGTTTTTGATCGATCGGGCCTCGGAGTGGAATCGAACCCACCCCAAACTCCGTGGACGCCTCGACTTGAGCCAAATAGGAGTCGTCGGACATTCCTTCGGTGCCTACACCGTGCTCGCTCTTGCAGGTGCCCGCCCGGCTCTCGATTGGATCGAGCCCAAGGTGGAGCCCGGCAAGGGTCTCGGTCCGGACCTGAGTGATGGGCGCATCCAGTGCGGGATCGCCCTCTCTCCTCAAGCCCCGGGCGAACCTTTTTTCCTGAAAGAAAGCTACGCATCTATCAAAACGCCCGTCCTCGGCATTTCTGGAACACAGGACAAACAACAAAACGGCGAACCTCCTTTGGCCCGTCTCGAGGCCTTCAAACTCTGGCCCGAGCTCAAGGGTCGCCATGCCATGGTTTGGATCACCCCGGCTGCCCACTTGGATTTCACCGACTCCACCGGAGGAGATCAACACGGACGGGAGTCGGAGACGCGTGCAGATGTACAAAAAGTGGTACGCGCGGCGATGACCCAGTATTTTGCGAATTGCCTCAAGAAAAATCCCCCGCCTGGCCCTCCACTCACCTCAGCAGGCTTGGAACCCTATGTGGGGGGGAAAGTCAGCCGGGTGGATGTTCAGGTTAAGTAAGCCTTCACCTGACTTCCCGGACGAGAAACTCCCTAACACCCCCGCGGATCTCGACCTCGATCTCGTCACCTGCCCGAAGGCCGAGGAGCTCGCTCCCGAGAGGAGAAGTGGTGGATAAGATCTGCACCGTTGGAGCCCGTGCCCCCTCCTTGCCCAGCGAGGTTCGAAATCCTCCCCCGCTCTTGGCCATCAGCACCCAGTGAATCGCACCGTCCGACTCATAGGAAAGCAGGCTTCCCGGCACCACCAGATCGCTCTCTCTTGAACCCGAGAGATACCCCTCGAGTTCGGTACGGACCTTCTCGAGCTCCATCACCCGTGCCGATTGCCCTGCTGCAAGATAAGAAGCTTCGATGGCAAAGGTATCGTGCCGGTCCTCGGCCTTTGATTCCTCGTGGGTGGCTGCCTGATGAGCCGCTCGCGCGCTCGCCGTCAAGGCGGCAATCTCGCTCGAGACTTGCTCAAGAAAACGCATCAGCACCTCACCTTTGGAATGATTCACTTCCGGCTCCATCGTACACCACCGGATATCCCCTCATACGTCAGCCACCCGAGAGGTCCGAACATGAGAACCAGCCCAAGCACCGGACTCACCCAAAAGAAACCATGCTTGCGCTCGCGGGCGGACTTCCAAACTGCCACTCCTACAAACAAGTCAAAGCACAGGTAGTGGATCCACCCGGCTGCGGCCCCAGCATCGGATCCGAGCAAGCCCTTCACGCCCTCGAGCGTGGGGCGAGCCAGGGCAACCAGGCTCTCTGGATTCGAGACCAGGGCCGGCACGACGGTAATGGCATAAATCAAGGCGAGCAGGTGCAAGGGGGATACTCCAGAGCGCTCAAATACCCACAGGGTCATCTTGGACCTCGGAAGGAAAAAGAGCATCCCCCAAAAAGGCAAGATGAGAGCATTTCCTAAGGTAAACCAGACTTCAGTAGGACTCATTGCGCCATCATAGCCACTCCCCGATCCTGAGTCCATGGAATCCAAATCCATCACCCACTGGATCCCCTTCGTCGAAACATGACCTAGATCATAACGAACGCTGACCGGATCATACTTTGTACGGGTTACAGAGCGTAAACTGTATTCAGAATCACCGAAGGAGGGTGTATGAACGCAGAATGGATTGTGTATGGATTGGCTGCATTTGTTGGGTTTTATTTCGGAGGATTGATCTGGATCGCAAAGCACAATGCATGAGCGATTGCGACCCGTTCGGGACAATTGTTCCCGACCTAAAAAATCAAAACGGAAGTCCGTTCGGAAGCTCGTGAAAAATCTTGTGAACTGAACACTTGGTTTGGATTTACCAGTTAAAAACAAAGCTACTTCATGTTAGGGTTCGCGCCATGTTGAACGGCAAATCCATCTTGGTAGTAGATCGAGATCCTCTGATGCGAGAAATCCTCGAGGATTCTCTTCAACTGGTCGATGCAGAGGTCCACAGTGCCGGGACCCTGAAAGATGCATTGGAGGTTCTCGCGAGTGCATCCATCGATGCCGTGATTTGCGAGGACTACCTCGAGCGGGGAACCGGACTTGAACTCCTGGAACGCATGAAGAACTGCGAACTGGATATTCCGTTTGCCATCATGACCGGATCAGAGCAGGGACTCTGCCGGGAAACTCTGTTCAAGGCGGGAGTGAGTGTGATTTTTGAGAAGCCCTTCGGCTTGGATGACTTTTTGGAGGGAATGAGATTGATCCTCGTTAACGGCCACTCCACCCAGAGCTTAACCGACCCGGACAGCGTTTCACGACTCCCCTAGTGTTTGGCGTTTCTCATGCTCCTCAACCAAGCATGGGAATATCATTGGCGGGTTAGAACCCGAGAGACAGCTTCCTCTCACGATAAAACTGGTACATCCTGTTCTTCCGTTGGTAATCACGAAACGCACAGACCCGTTCTTTATGCTTCCCACTGGCGAGTGACGCACTGACCGTAATCGACGCTGGACCATCCTGGAAGACCGAGTTCAGCTTTTTTCCCTCGCAAATCGACACTGGAATCCGTTCCGGCCAGACCGGCACGGCCAGGAGCTTAAGACACATCTCAGCGAGGGCCTTCCGGCTGGTTCCTTCGGAATCCTGCTGCCATGAAGAAGCCTGATCTTCATACTCCTTCATGGTCCGGAGAATCCCCTTGCCGAACTGCTCCGTGAAGGACTGAAGCGTGCTCTCCAAAACCACTTGCGAGTTCTGGATATCCCGGGCCATGGCGTTCATGTCAGATTCCGGAGAAAACTTCTGAAGCTCAGCCAGAATGTCATTCGAGGCTAGAAGAGCCGCTGCCTGAGCATTCGAAACACCGGACTGTCCCGAAGTCACCAATTGGTTCAATGATAGTCGAATGGCCCAACTGAGACGGTCCCCGAGAAACCCGATACCGTTTTCAAGAACGGCAGCTTGGAACACGTTCGAGATCGTTCCGGCAGCCGTCACAGGGTCCATCTGATCCGGATCGGCATCGAGGGTGTTCTTGATATTGTCGGCGATTGTCTCGAGCCGCTTGACCGTATCGCGATAAATGTTCCGGAACGAACCATAGGTACTCACGTCGGGAGCCTGGCCCTTCATGAAAACGATCAATTTGTTTAAGGATCCGTAGGGGGACATCCCGTTCAGTCCCGGAGTCGCCGCATTGACCATGAGCTTGAGCGGATCGAGGTTCAAAATAAGGGAAAGCTCGGTATTGACCCGATCCCTCGCAAGCCTCACCCATTCGAGCATGTTTCTCTGAACCACGGCCAGATCAGGCTTGAAAGTGCTATTGCCCACCAATCCGGGAATGTCTTTCCAGGCGAAGGCAGCAAGAGCCCGCCGGGCACCGGTATTCGGATCCCGCGGAATTCCCGAGTCTGCCACACCGATCAGGAACCATGGAGCTTGTTCGAACGGATTCGCGCCGAACACATCGGCAAGGGGGCCAGTTCCGTTCCCGAGGAGCGTACCCACGATCTGGTTCATGACCTGCAACTGGAAACGCCAGCGCTGCTCATCACCCTCGGTACGGTTGAATACGGGGGCATTCTCCGCGATGATTCCGAGACCGTTCAATCGCGCCGAGCGCACCTGACGGTCGCGGTCCAACACGGCAGCCTGACGGATCGAGGTCGCCTGGTTCGCGGGATCGGTTCCGGCCCGGAGAGTTTCGAGCCAGGACATGAAGATTTCGAAATCGGTATGCAAGAGATTGATCCCCTGCTCGATCGGCGCCGGGCTGGCGGATGCAATGATGGATCGCCCCTTCAGACGGATCACCTCGAGTGCGTCTTGTGATGAACACCACTGATTGGAAAGCGACTCGAGGACACACTGATAGGCCTGAGCAGTGATCGCCGAGGACATTTTGTTGATTCGCCGTCCGATCCGGGTCTTCCGGATCCCCTCGACGACTCCATTGATCAACTCGGCTCCCGCAGCCACAATCATGGAGTAACCGCTGGTCATGAGTGCGCTCTGCACCGAACCGGCCAGCCCTGCGATCGCCGGAAGAATCCCGGGGTTGCGATCCAAACAGACCGCGTTTTGCGATGCTTGTTGCAGAATGATGTTCGTCCCGCTCACCAACTGCCCGAGCGCAGTCGCCTGATTGAGTTGCCGCCGATCGGCTCCATCCGTCATCCGGTTGCTCTGAGCTTCCGCGATTTTCAGATTCAACCCCTGGAGCTGGCTCGTCAATTGGGCGGTCAGGGTGGCATCATTCGAAGCCGCCAACATCAACAGGACTTCTTCCTGCTGCTTCTTGAGCGCGAGCAATGTGCGTTCACTCTCATCCCGCCCGAGATTTCCGACCACAACCGAGAGGGACTGAAGCTGGGAAAGCGCACCGTTCAAAGATTTACAATCCGGATCGTTGCCGATGGCTTTCAACGTGGTGATCAGATTGTTCGCATAGTTGAGGGCGGTCTGGGTCCACTGTCCTTGTGAGGGACAATTTGCGGAGAAGAAGCTCAGCATCTGGTTGGCTTGCGTGACCGCATCTGCACGGACGACAGAAGCCGAGCCGAGCGTGAGGATCACCAGCATGAGACGAAGGGAATTCATCAGGGTCGGGAGTTTATCAAGATTGACGCAATTAGTCAAACACAGACTTTACTCCACGCCAGGTAGAAAACACAATGAAATCAATTTACTTAATGGGCCAAACGGGTCGTCTTCGAGAGGTAGTAATCGAAGTTCCCCTCGAAAGGAATGAGCTCGCCATGGTCGATCTCGAAGACCCGGGTCGCAATCGATTTCAGGAAGTGCCGGTCGTGGCTGACCAGGATCACCGTTCCCTCGAACTTCTGGATCGACTCGAGCAGCATCTCGCGTGAGCGGATGTCGAGGTGGTTGGTAGGCTCGTCCAGAATCAGGAAGTTCACCGGGGTGGCCAGAATCGTGGCGAGGACGACCCGGCTTTTCTCTCCGCCGGAAAGCACCTTGATCTTCTTATTCACCTCATCCTCACTGAACAAGAAGGCACCCAAAAGATTCCGGACATAGCCCACCGTGGCCCCCGGAATTCGGTCTGAAATCTCGTCAAACACGGTTTTGTTCGGATCCAACACATCGAGCGCACTCTGGCTGAAATAACCGACTTTGACCGAAGGCCCGACCACACAGGTTCCCTCCGAAGCCTCCAGGGCGCCTGCCATGATTTTGAGCAAGGTCGACTTCCCGGCTCCGTTCACTCCGACCACCGCAACCTTGTCAAGGCGTTGGACCTGACCGCGAAGATTCTGGAACACGAGCTTTTCATCACCGTTTTCCTTCTTGTAGACCTTCTTCAGATTCTGGAACTTCACCACTTCCTGACCGCTCCGGGGGGGTGTCGGGAAGTCGAAACTCATCACGCGCTCCTCAACGGGGACTTCGATCCGTTCGATCTTTTCGAGCTTTTTGACCCGGGACTGTACTTGGGCGGCATGGGAGGCCCGTGCCGCAAAACGGGCAATGAACTCCTCTTCCTTTGCGAGCATGTCCTGCTGTTTCTTGGCGGAAGAAAGGAGCTGCTCACGGCGGATCTCCCGCTCGCGCAGATAGAAATCATAGTCCCCAGAATAAATCGTGATGGTCTTGTTCGCCACCTCGACAATCCGGTTCACGATGCGATTCATGAATTCGCGATCGTGCGAGGTCATGACGAGCATGCCCTTGTAGTTCCGGAGCCACTCCTCAAGCCAGATGATGGACTCCATATCGAGGTGGTTGGTCGGTTCGTCCGCGAGTAAAACATCCGGTTTCAAGGCCAGGACTTTGGCGAGCTCGATCCGCATTTTCCATCCGCCGGAGAACGATTCGACCGGACGGTTGAAGTCATCTGGGCCGATGCCGAGACCTGTCAGAATTTCTTTTACACGGGAATCAAGCGTGTAGCCGTCCCGCGCCTCGAACTCCAATTGATACTCGCCGTACTTCTCGACGACACTCATCATCTCGTCATCGGATAACTCACCTTCGAGCCCTTGGAGCTTGCGCTCGCATTGATCGATCATTTTGGCGAGTTCGGAGATCCGGCCGACTCCGGCCTTCACCTCTTCCAGCGCAGAACGTCCCTTCATCTCCGCAACATCTTGCGAAAAATGTCCAATCACGAGCTTATCGGAATAAGTGACTGAACCACCCTCGACTCCCTCGGTCCCCATGATGATGCGGAACACCGTCGACTTGCCGGCCCCGTTGGGACCCACCAGTCCGATCTTGTCGCCGGGCCTGACCTGGAAGCTCGCATCCTTATAGAGGAGTTGCTCGCCATATTGCTTCCGGACGTTTGTAAAATGGATCATGCACGGACCCTAGCACATGCGGTGGAAACGCTCAATTCCGGAGCGAGGTGCGCTCGAGGATCCTTTGGCGCGTCGAAAAGAAACGATCAAGCGCCGCCTCCAACTCCTCGTAATCCTGTGAAGCCATGACCCGCCCGTACAGGTATTCACCGAACTCGACCCAGGCTTTACTGTAGACGATCAGAAAGCGCATCCGCCGGAGCCCCGCCTCCACGGGGTAAACCTCCTTCATGCGCCGGAGGACCCCCTTCAAGAACTGCCCGTAGAGTTCGTGCTGCTCGTAGGGGTCCGGATCCGGCACCCCCGACCCCGGAACATGCTTGAGGAGCCAGGGTTTGGCGAGCAGGGCGCGCCCCACCATCACCCGGTCGCAGCCGGATTGTTCCTTCATCCGATCGATATCCTCTCCGATCTGCACATCACCGTTACCGATGATCGGAACTGAGAACTCTCGCTTTAGACGAGCGATCACCGACCAGTCGGCGGCCCCTTTTCTGAGCTGTCCCGCACTCCGTGGATGGAGCGTGATCCAGGAGGCTCCGGCATCGACCAAGCCTCCGATGAAACGCACCAGATAATCAAAATCGTGAACCTGGCCATCCTGCGGGATCCCGCTTGCCCGCAACTTCACCGAGACCGGCACTGAGGCTCTCGAGGCCGTCATCCGGACGACTTCGGCGGCATAGTGGGGATCGCCCATCAAGGCCACACCGTAGTTGTGCTTGAGTGCTTTTTTGACCGGGCAGCCCATATTGATATCAATGGCCTTCGATCCCCAAGCTTCGAGTCTCGGCACCGAAAGACGGATGAACTCCTCTTCATTGGCCAGCAACTGGGGACAAAGTCCGTTCTCCGCATCGTGAAAATAAATCTCCGGATTCTCGTTCGGTTTTTGTGAGGGAATCCGACGTGAATTCAGCATTTCCGTCATCCAGAGCGCACGCTTTCCTTCCGGGAGAAAATCAGCAAGTGCCGCCCGAACCGCATAATGGGTCAGTCCGACCATGGGAGCCAAAAGCACCGGATTCGGACAAAGCTCTTCGAGGGAGGCCTTATTCGACGTCATCACCACCGCGCGCCCACTCGCCGGTGATCTTGCAGGTCAGATAGGACTTCATGTAGGCGTCGAGATCGCCATCGAGAACCGAGTCCGCACTAGAACTGGTCTGTCCGGTGCGGTGATCCTTCACCATCTTGTAGGGGTGAAGCACGTAGGAGCGAATCTGGGAGCCCCAAGAAATATCCTTCTTGGTGTTCTCGATGGCTTCCATCTTCTTCCGTTCCTCTTCCAAGTGACGTTCGTACAAGCGCGAACGGAGCACCTTCATGGCAAGGTCCCGGTTTTTGATCTGAGAACGTTCCTGCTGACAGGTCACCACGATGCCAGAAGGCATGTGCGTAATCCGGACCGCGGAGTCAGTCGTGTTGACGCCCTGCCCGCCCTTACCCCCGGCACGGTAAACGTCAATCCGGAGATCGGCAGGGTTGATCACGACTTCGAAATCATCTTCCACTTCGGGAGTCACGAACACGCTGGTAAAGGAAGTGTGGCGACGGGCATTCGAATCAAATGGAGAGATCCGGACCAAACGGTGGACACCTGCCTCGCTCTTCAACATCCCGTAGGCGTTGGTTCCGCTTACCGTGAAAGCGACGTTCTTGATGCCCGCTTCTTCACCGGGAAGCACATCGAGCACTTTCAGATCATACCCGGCCTTTTTCGACCACATCTGGTACATCCGGAAGAGCATTTGCGCCCAATCCTGGGACTCCGTACCGCCAGAACCGGCATTGATGGTCACGATGGCATTCTTCGGGTCCATCGGATCCGAGAGCATCTTTTGTAATTCGGCTTTCTCGAACTTCTCAGCAAGGGGAGCGATCATGTCCGAGGCTTCGAGAAGGAGCGAATCATCCTTCTCTTCCTCGGCCATCTGGAACATGGTCTCAGCGTCGGAGTACGCAAGATCCAATTCTTTGAACCCGTTCACCTCGTTTTCGAGGCGCGATTTCTCCTGAGTCAGGACCTTGGCTTTTTTATTGTCTGCCCAGAAAGTTTCCTGGGTTTCCATATCGGAGATCTCTTCGATGCGACGGGTCTTGCGAGCGAGGTCAAAGAGAACCTCTGAGGAAATCAAGCTTCGCTTTCATCTCCCCGAGGGTTTTACGGATTTCGAACGCTTCCATTCGGCTCATATGGCGCTCATCCTATCAAAACAGCGCGGGAATTCAAGACACAGGCGTCCGCGAACGCTCGATCAATCCGTCCCGGCCCTTTTTTCCGACGGTGGACCCCAGAATCTTCCGTTCGAGACGGGACATTTCCTTTGCCTCTTTTTCCGAGATCTCATGATCAAAGGAGAGCAAATGAAGGATCCCATGAACCAGCAGGACATCGACTTCGGTCTTCCAGGGATGTCCCAGCTCCTTGGCCTGACGAATCGCCACCGGTCCACACAAGACCAGATCACCGAGAACCCCTTGGCGCTGAAAGAACTCATCCGTCGGGAAACTGAGAATGTCGGTGGGATCGGGCTTTTTCCGGAAGGCGGCGTTCAACTGGGCCATCCGGGCCGCATTGCAGATCGAAATATCCACTTGGTAGCTGGAACTCTCGTTCTCGATGATCCGCTTCTTCACTTCCGGCAGGACCATGGCCTTTTTGAGCCACTTCTTGACGGCACTGACAGCGTATTTCTCGATTTCTCTCTGGGTCACGGGTTTTTGCGGCATGGATTCCATGGTATCAAAGGAACTCTATGCCCTACAACGAAGATCAAGCCTTGGTTGCCCTCAAATCCTTGCTCGGCACCGTACGCAAGCTCAGAAGCCCGGAAGGTTGCCCCTGGGATCGCGAACAGACCCACCGGAGCCTTCGTCCTTACCTGCTCGAGGAGGCCCACGAGACCCTGGAAGTCCTGGACCAGATCGGACAGCCGGCCGACCTCGAGCGCGCCGACCTGCGGAAGGCCTTCGTGGAGGAATGGGGAGACGTCCTCTTGCAGATCCTGTTGCACGCTGAAATCGCCAGCGAAACCGTCCCGGGTACCGATTTCTCTGCGATCGCAAAGACTTTGGAGGAAAAGCTCATCCGGAGACACCCACATGTCTTCGGCGAGGTCCGAGTGTCCGGCAGTGACGAGGTGGTCAAGAACTGGGCAGAAATCAAGAAATCCGAAAAAAAGCAGAGTGCCGACCAGCCCACTCAACAGGCAAGCGTGTTCGACTCCATCCCGAAGGGACTCCCCCCCCTGCCCCGGACCATGAAAGTGATTTCAAAAGTGACGAAGGTGGGATTCCAATGGCCGGACTTGAATGGCCCGCTCGACAAGCTCGAGGAAGAGGTCAAGGAACTCCGGGCGGCCCTCGAGTCAGGGGATCACCAAAGCGAGCCCCTCAGGGAAGAAGTGGAATCAGAACTCGGTGATCTGCTGTTTTGTGTGTGCAATATCGCCCACTTCATGAAAATCGATCCGGAAGCGGCACTCAGGGGAACGCTTCGCCGCTTCGAAGGTCGTTTCCGTCATGTCGAAACCCGACTGACAGAAACCGGAAAAGCTCCCGGCGAAGCCAAGCTAGAAGAGATGGACCGCTACTGGGACGAAGCCAAGACCTTGGAAAAGGGGCGTCAGTGAGAGTTTGGGGACTGACGGGGGGAATCGGTACCGGCAAGAGCACCGTGGCACGTCTTTTTTCAGAGCTCGGGGGGGTTCCGACCTTGGACGCGGACCAAGTAGCCCGAGAACTCCGGGAACCGGGACAACCCGCTCACCAAGCCATCTTGAAGCGTTTTGGTACCGCAGACCGCAAAGAACTCCGCGATCTCATCACCCGCGATCCCGTAGCCAAGGGGGACCTGGAGGCCCTCCTCCACCCGCTGATCCGAGTCGCTAGCAGGGAGAAACTCGAAGCCCTTCACCGGGCACACCCCGAGGCCCCCTTGTTGCTCTATGAGGCCACGCTCTTGATCGAATCCGGAAGAGCGCCGGACTTCGAGAGCGTCATCGTGGTCACCGCCCCACTGCCCGACCGCCTGGCACGCATCTCGGCCCGGGACGGAGTCACCCAAGCAGAGGCACTTGCGCTCATCGAGGCACAAAGTCCTGACTCCTACCGACTGCCCCATGCCGACCATCACATCCAGAATCTGGGTTCACTTGAGGATTTGAAATCGCAGATCCGGAAAATACTGGATCAGATCAAATCACCATGATACCCAAAGAACATGGCAACTCGTCTCAGTGTTAAGAAAAGCAAAATGAAAAAAGACCGTGCGACCGAGCACAAGAAGAACCCTTCCCTTCGCCCTCACAAGATCGACCAGGCGAACTCAAAAAAGATGAAGCAGCGCAAAATCAACCGCGCCCGCTGATTTGACACGGTTCAGTTCTGAAACAGTTCAATTCTGAAGCAGCTCAGTTCTGAGGCAGGATGAGAATCGCCATTATCGACCTCGGAACCAACTCGATCCGGTTTGACATCCAAGAGGTGTCGGCAAACCGGAAGGGTTTACTCCAACATCGACGTCTTTACCGTGAAAAGACCATGGTCCGTCTGGGCGAGGATCTTTTCTTGAATGGCACGCTCGCTGAGGACAGCAAACGTCGGACTCTCGAAGCGGTTCAATCCTTCAAAGAGACCATGGACGCACTATCCGTGGACCAGTCGATCGCTTTCGGAACCGCTGCGATCCGGGACGCCTCGAATGGCGAACAGTTCCTCGAGGAGATCGAAAAATCGACCGGGGTTGCATTCCGTATGATCTCGGGTGCCGAAGAAGCCTCCCTCATCGCCAAGGGAATTCTCGGTCATGAAAAAGAGCTCCCGAAAGGGCTTTTCGCTCTGGTCGACATCGGAGGCGGCAGCACGGAGATTTCGATCTGCAAGGGTCGCCAGATCCTTCATTCACAGAGCTTCAACCTCGGAGTCGCCAAACTCCAGCAGGTATTCCTCAAATCACAGCCTCCGAAGCGCTCTCCGAAGCAGGCCGATCCGGTGGTCGAGCTCCGCTCCTTCATCAAAAGTGTGATCCTCCCGAAAATCCTGATCGATCGCTGGCCACGGGTCGACACCATCATCGGATCTTCCGGCAGCATCATCGCCCTCGCCAAACTCGTCAATCGAGACAAGGATCGCGGGCATATCCCCTTCTTGAAAAAAGACCTCTCAAGGGTGGTGGGACTCATCCAGAAACGCACCACTGCCGAACTCCTCTCCATGGGAGGCATGGAACCCAAACGGGTGGACTTGATCCTCGCGGGCGGAATCCTGCTCGACGAAATCGCCCTACTCCTTCATGCCAAACGGATCCGGACCACCGAGTACGCGCTTCGCGACGGCATCTTAGTCGACGCTCTTGCACGGATTTCGCCTTCGAGATCGCGATCTACGCAGTTTTCACTCGATGAAATCGAAAAGCGCATCCAAGCTTGGGGCGTCGATCTCAACCATGCCCGGACGGTTCGTCACCACGCCGAGTTTCTTTTCGACCGGCTCAAATCCGTACACGGCCTGAAGATGGACTGGCGACCCTACCTCGGAGCGGCCGCATTGCTCCATGATGTCGGAGAGACCATCAGCCACGCTCACCATGCTGAACACTCGGAATACATGGTGAAGAATGCGAACTTCATCGGCATGCACGGATGGGAGGCGCAGCTGATTGCCTCACTTTGTCGCTTCCACAAAGAAGAGAAGCTTCTCGAGAAAAAGAATGAGAAAAAAATCCCGTTCGAGAGAAAAGACGAACTCCGTCCTGTTTTCTTGAAACTGCTCGCACTCCTGCAAATCGCCGATGCTTGCGATCGGACCCACAAGGGGGCCTTGAAGTTCCGGAGCGCCCGAACGGCGAAGCGGACTGTGGAGCTCCGTTTTTCAGCAAAGACGCCCTGCGATCTGGAACAGCTTCGATTCGAACAGAAGAAAGTCCTGTTCGAGCAGCTGTTTCATAAATCTCTGGATTTGAAGAGGTAAGGAATCGGAAGAGAAGTCACAGATGAGCTGGGAGAAACGAGCCCTCGGGGATTGGGGGGGGGGAGGAATGAGGACTCATGACTCCCAGATCATCTGCAACGTGTGATTGTGGTTGATGTCTCAATCCACAAAATCTATGAACCCGAAGATGCCAGAAGTGCCAAAGAAGTGATAATTATTGCTTTTGATTTATTATATTAAGTTAAACTGATGACAACACCCCACCCCACCCCTCCCCGATATTGGCCTGTCGTATTTCACAGCGTGGCCACCTTTCTTGGTCAATCCCTCATGCAGGTGGTGGATCTGGTCTTTTGTCGCGATCTGGGGAGTGTTGCCTCCGCGACGATCGGAACAGGAACCGCATTTCTTGCCTGGTTCATCATTCTCGGAATCGGACTGCTCTCCAGCCTCGAATACCTCATTCCGCATGCTTATGGTTCCGGAGAACCCTTAAAAGCCGAGGAAACCTTCCGGGCAGGAGTGGGACTAAGCGTGCTGGTGTCATTACTCAGCATGATCGGGCTCGCAACAGTGGCTCGCCTGGCTCCGATGTATGGGATGAATCCCGAACTCGTCGATCCGGTCGTGCGATTTTGCGATCTACTTGCATGGAGCATTCCTCCGATACTGCTGACTCCGGTGATCAGAGTCGAACTCCAGTGCCGCGGGCTTCCCAACACCAGTACCGAGGCACTTCTCGTTGGCAACCTTCTGAATGTCCTGCTGAACTGGCTCTGGGTGGGTGGACATGCCGGATTTCCGGCTTTGGGAGTGCAGGGCTCAGCATGGGCCAATGTAGGGTCACGCTGGTTCATCGTGCTGTTCCTTTTCTGGTCTCTGTCCAGGAAGTCCGCCATCCCCGCTTTGTCACCTTCGCGCATTCTGGAGAGCATGAAACTCCGCGCGCTTCCGATACTGAGACTCGGCTTCCCTGCGGCACTCCACATGATGTTCGAAGTCGGAGCCTTCATTCTGGTCGGGCTTCTGGCCTCACGTTTCGACTCCAGTCAGAACGCAGCTCATGCGATTGCCATCAGTCTGGCCAGTTTTGTCTTCATGATTCCCGCCGGTCTCTCGTCAGCCGCCGCCCTCACCATGAGCCACTCGCTCGGTCTAGGAGATCCGAGCGAAGCGGTCCGCCGAGGACGTCACACCCTTTTACTGGGGCTCGCCTACGCCACATGCGGTTCACTTTTCTTTTTCTTTTTCCGGGATCCACTGGTCGCACTCTACACCACAGATGAAGCAACCCGGAGCATCGGGGTCCAATTGATCCTGATTGCAGGCTTCTTCCAGTTCGGTGACGCTCTTCAGGTCATTCTCGCGGGCTGTCTGAGGGGGCTCGGGGAGACCAAAACCCAAGCGATCATGAACGCCATCGGCCACTGGGGACTCGGGATTCCCTTGGGCCTTTACCTCGGATTCTGGAAAAACCGCGGTGTGGAAGGATTCTGGATCGGTCTGAGTATCGGTCTCTTCACCGTCGCAGGCCTCCTGCTTCACCGCTACCTGGTTTTTGTCGCCCGCCTGAGAACCACTACCTCATCTGCGCAGCGTTCTGTTTGAGGATTTCGAACCCATCGAGTGAATAGACCATGGGAAACTCGACCCACTCCCGTCCCGGGTGACGGGACTTCACCCGTTGGATGCTTTCAAAAGCCCGATCTGCCTTGGCATCCTGATGGAGTTTCAACTCAGAAAGCTTGGCCAGTAACTCCTCGGAGATTCCTGAACCGAGAATCTCCGGTGTGAACTCCGAGGCCCGCTCCACCTGATTCATCACGACCGCTTCGACCGGAATCCGCTTTTCCTCGAGAAACCCGATCAACCCCTCCAGTTCCAAAACGGGGGTGGATTCCGGCGTGCCCACGACCACGACCGCAACCTCGCGTTGGCTGAAGAACTCCGCAAGCTTCCCGCAACGGGCGATGATCCGATCCCGGAGACCTGTGAAAGTCTCGAAAAACATCTTGCTCTCGCGATAAATTCTCTCACCGAGCAGTTTCTCCACCCAACCGAAGGTGAGAAGAGACGGAATCCAGGAATGACCGGACGGAATGAAGATCTGGAAAACCCGGCTTTCCATCAAGTTACGGATCTTGGCCGGAGCATTGAAAAACTCCTTGGCATGGAATGCGGGGGGAGTATCGAGCACGATGAGATCGTACTCGTCATCGGTCAGCATCCGTGTCACCCACTCGTAGGCAGTGTACTCCTGCAAACCATGCACCATCTGACCCATCTCACGGTAGATCACCGTATCCTTCAGTTTCGACCCCTGTCCCGGAGTCAAGCTTTGGGCCACGATCCGGTCTAAAACCCACTTGGGATTCAGGATCGCGACGGAGAGACCGGCACTCTCGGGCAATCCCAATCGTGTCAACACATCACCCGAAAGAGCCAGAGGTGCTCCGCCCTCTTGCAACAAAGCGTCGTTGAAACCGAATGCCTGCAACAGGCGCTTGGCGGGGTCAATGGTGACCACCAACACACGCTTCCGGACATGGGCCGCAGCCACGGCGAGACTGGCGGAAACCGTGGTCTTTCCGACTCCGCCACCGCCGCACACCATCAGACAGCGCTTCTCGTAAAGCGCGTCTCTTAACATTCAACCCTCTTCAACTTGCGGCTCATCAGCAGTTCCTGGTCCGGACGGAGACTCTCGGGCGCGATCCAGATTGAGCCCGTGCCCGTTGACGATCCCATGGACTCCTTCAACCGGTTCCTCGAATCCCGGAAGCGTCGAATGCGTTCGAGATCCACCAGTAGCTTCCCGGCAGCACTCTTCCTGGAGAGACCTTCTAACAACTCCTCTTCCTGCTCGGTAAAGGGATTGAAAGGGGCACGATTGAGGATGAATCCGCCGAAAGGGAGAGATTCCTTTTGAAGTACGGTGCGCAGCTCGATCGCTTCACTCACGGGAAGCGGTTGGGGAAGAGTCACAATCCAAACTGCCGAGCTGGCACGGTCATATAAGAATTTTTGCCCCTCACGCAATCGATCAGCGATCGGTCCGAAGGGTATCATCTTCAGGAGGAGATCCGGAAGACGTGCGAGTCCGACAAAGTGACCCGTAGCCGGTAAATCGAGAATCAGGGTATCGAAATCAGCGCGCATCTGGAGCAGAAGATGAAAAAAAACCCCCATCTCCTTGAATGCCGGAGCCCCTTCGAGAAACCACTTCACACCCTGGTTGCCCATCACCAGATCGGTGAGTGACTTCAACTTCAGAAAGGACTGGAGGAATCTCTCCTGCCCGACTGTCGCGCTCAGACTGATGCCATAAAGATTCTTCTCAAGAAGCTCGGGCTCGATCTGGAAATGTTTTCGTCCGAACGATCTGGCCAAGGCCGAGTCCCAACCCGAGTCATCCTCGATCTCGAGGAGCAGGGTCTTCTTGCCACTGGCCGCTGAAGCCCTGGCCATCGCCGCGGATAGCGTGGTTCTCCCCACTCCACCCTTCCCCGAAATGAGGTTGATCCGTTTCAGGTCATGAATGATGGAATTGGAAGTGACGTTGTCCATTGCGGTCTCCCCCGACCAGGCGCTTTCCCGGAACACCTGTGCCGTTCTGGTGCGATACCCATACCACAGGAACCGGAGATACGCTAAGAAAGGCCTGTAAATAATCCATCATCAAGCACAGATGCTGGGCATCGAGCCCCTTGAACGGCTCGTCCAACAGAAGCAATACCGGACCAAAAAGGACCGCCCGGATCAAGGCCAGACGCTGGCGTTCACCCCCGGAAAGCTCCTCGATTGGAGCGTGGATCCGGTGAAGCAGGCCGAGGGTTCTGAATGACTCCTCTGCCCGTGCCTGATCCGCATCACTGACCCTACCCCGGATCCTCAAACCGAAGAGCGCATTGTCGAGGGCACTCAAGTGAGAAAAAAGGGCTTGTTCCTGAAACACCACGCCGAAACGCCGTTGATGAAGGGGCCTTGTGCTGAAATCCAACCCGGAAATCCTGATCTCTCCTTCCAGAGGAGCGAGGCCCATCAAGGAGCGAAGCAGGGTCGACTTTCCGAAACCGCTCGGAGCAGAAATCTCCAACCATTCTCCCGCCGCGACACTGAAATCATCGGCTGTGATTTGAAAACCGGGTCCCCTCACCCGGAGACCCTGACACTCGAGACTCATTTTCCACCTTTCTCCGTCAACCAAAGGAAAATATAAGCCAGCAGGCAAAGGATGGCAAAACCCGACGTAGCCTCATCGATCCGGAATCTCACGAAAAGGTTCTGCACCCAGGACGAGAGGGTATCAAAATCGCCCCTCGAAAACCACATGACAGAGCTCACCTCCATGACCGATAGCGCTCCCACCCAGCCCGCCATACTCAGCACGGGGCCCCGTACCCGGGGCCACTCCACCCGCATCCAAGCACTGACAGGACCAGCACCGAGCAGTCGTGCGGCATCGATTTCCGTTTTACGGCTCCGGTCCAGGAGCGGAAAAACCGTACGAGCGAACCAAGGGGCGAAGAGAAGCGACTGGATCAAAACCAAAACCGGAAGCGAACTGAAGCTGAATCGGATGGAGGCGGTCCAACAAACCCAGGACAGCACCATCGGGGATACCCAGGCCCCGATTTCGGCAAGAAATCTCCACCCGGAAAGATAAGCCCCACATGCCCAAACGAGCGAACCGGTTGCTGAAAAGAAAGCCAGGATCACCGAAGTCAACAGCGGTCCGATCCACTCGCGTGGTTCGGGTCGTGTCACCAGCAGCAACACCAGCGCCACCCCCGCACCGATTGCGAGAGGGACATTTCGTGCGGTCCGCTCTCCCGCATGACGAGGAGTGAACCCGTGCACCGGTCCCGACCGGAACCGACCGATCCATCCCCTCACGAGTACTAGAATTGCCGCCTGCCAAAACGCCAATCCGACAGCAAGCCCCGGGTCCACGCGATCGAGTCGCATCGACGAATACACCGCGACCTCAAGAGTCTCGTTCGGAGGCCCGCCTCCAAGAATGACCACAATCGAGAAACTCGTCAGATAATACCAGAGCTGTTGGAGAAGCCCTGTGGCCTGAACCGGAAGAGTCTGTAAAAAATCATGATGCCACCAGAGACGCACTCCGGAGGCTCCGAGGCTCATCATCGCCTCGCGATCTTTCGGATCGAGATCGCCGATTCCCTCCGAAAAGGTGACGGCAAGATAGGGAACCCCCGCCAGAATCCAGGCCAACGCGACAGCGACCATCGAATAACGGAGGTCCGGGGCCAAGTGTCTGAGTAACACCAACACCACCAAGGAGTGGAACATGCCTGGCAGGACGGCAAACCAACGGAGAGCGCGCAAGTCACGCCCCCTGGAATAGGAGGCCAAGGCCATGGCCAGAATGTAAGAGGGAATGAGGGCTGCAGCCGACCAGATCAGCGTCATTCGCAACGCGGACAGGACTTCCGGATCGAAAATCCGGACCTTAAATTCCATCACCCCGGACATCCCTTCCGAAACGGGAGAGAATCCGCTCGACTTCCTTCAACTCACCCGAGAGATTGGCCGCACGATCGACTGGCGGAAGATTCTTGAAGGGTCCGGGGAGGACCGTTCCACTGATCACGGGCATCATCCACTGTTTCTCGACCAGCCGGGCCTGAATCACAGGATCGAGTACGAAGCCGATCCATTTCCGGATACACGGATTCTGCTCGAGCCGGTTCCCGGCACGATTCACCACCCCGAGACCCTCGACTTGCAAGGGGAACCCCTCCTCGAGCCGCACATGTCCGTACAGGTCCTGCTCGCCTTTGGACGCATGGTAGGCAAGAGAACTCAAATAACTCCAGACCATCGGAGCCTCACCTGACAGGAACATCTTATAACTCGAGTCCCAGCCGGGTGCGAGAGCGAGCCAGGAACGGCTCAATTCCCGGATACCGACCAATCCCTCGGTAAACATGAAAAACAAAAGCCCGGGTGAGGACGCGCGGGGATCCTGGACGATCCACTTCTTCTTGAACTCGGGCTTCAAAAGATCTTTCAATCTCGCGGGAGCACGCTGCATGGATCCTTGGCCCTGCTTTTTGTAAATGAAGGTGAGCGCTCCATAATCGACCGGCACGAAGCCTTTCCGGATCCTCGGTCGAAGCAAGGGGTCGAAGCGAGCGATGCTCTCAGCTCCGAGCAACTCCACTTCCATGAGATAGGGACGGGCCCGCTCGAAAAGGATCTCGTCGACTCCCATCAGGATATCGAGTCGCTCTCTCTGCACCGGCTCTTCGAGATAAGAAAGCACCTGCATCGCGCCAGGGGTGGTCTCAATCCAGAGCGAGCATGCTGTTTTTTGCCTGAACTCCTCCGCCACGCTTTCGAGAAATCCGCCTTTCCCTCCCAGACTCGAATAAGTCAGCACCCTGACCCCGGGGCCCTCCTCCCGCTTGGAAACGCACCCGGAGAGGATTCCGGACCAGATCGTACCCAAGATCATGATTTTCCCGAGGTTTTTCATGCCTTCAGCCTATCGACCGCTTGACGTCCTGGCAACCGTGAAATAGGAACTCGGTATGGACCTTTTTGGCAAGATCGAGCGACTCAAGCGGGAAAAGAATGCTGTGATCCTCGCACACTACTACCAGGATCCTGACATCCAGGATGTGGCCGACTTCATCGGGGACAGTCTCGAACTTGCGCGCGCTGCACAGAAGTCCACCGCCGACCTGATTCTGTTCGCCGGAGTTCATTTCATGGCGGAGGGCGCGAAGATCCTGAACCCCACCCGTAAAGTGATCCTTCCCGATCTGCGTGCGGGATGTTCGCTCTCGGACTCTTGTCCTCCGGCACGGCTACGGGAGTTCAAAAACAAACATCCGGATCATTTTGTCGTGAGCTACATCAACTGCTCGGCCGAGGTGAAGGCTCTGAGCGATGTGATTTGCACCTCATCCAACGCGATCCGCATTGTCGAACAGGTTCCCAAGAACAGGCCGATTCTCTTCGCACCGGACCGCAATCTGGGGCGTTTTGTCATGGAGAAGACTGGACGGGAAATGACCCTTTGGCCGGGTAGCTGCATCGTCCACGAGACTTTTTCCGAGCGGAAGATCACGGAACTCAGGATCCGTCATCCCGGAGCCAAAGTCATCGCCCACCCCGAATGCGAGGAGAACATTCTGAAACTGGCGGACTTCATCGGCAGCACCAGCCAACTGCTGAAGACCGTGATCGAGTCCGATGACACCACCTTCATCGTAGCCACCGAGGCCGGGATTCTTCACCAGATGGGAAAAAAAGCTCCTGGGAAAACCCTGATTCCGGCCCCCCCGAATCAGAATTGCGCCTGCAATGAATGCCCATTCATGAAGCTCAACACCCTTGAAAAGCTGGCGCGGGCACTGGAAGAGGAAGCTCCGGCAATCGAGGTTCCCGAGTCGATCCGGGTGCCGGCATCGGCGGCACTTCAACGCATGCTGGATTGGTCGAATAAATAGTAGACCAGGTGCGAGAGCGGCTGCGCCGGCCTCAGGAGTGCGTTCCTCGCAGATTCCGGGTAGACCGGTTTACGATTGCGCGTCCCCCGCCCCTGTACACCGACCACCGGCGGACTCCAAGCAGCATCGAGACTGGCTGCACGCAGCCAATCAGCGGGAACCGGTCCCAGACCGTCCCAGGCCCAATCCCCTTTCACGTCTTTAGGCAAGGCATAGACGGACTGTTCCGAATAGGGCAGGGATTTCTGATCCGCCATCCAAAGAAAGTCAGGCTGTTCGGAGCTTCTCCACTCTCCTCCCACCACTTTCCCTGAGGCGTCGATTTCAAGCTCGTACTCATACTCCACTTCCCGGACCCGGTCATCAGCCACCGAATCAGTCTCGTATGATCTCCGGTCTTCGGGCCAATGATAATGACGGTAGGAAACCAGAGTGCGGACACCGAGCAAACGACGCGCTTCCGGATGACGTCGCATCCAAGGCGGATCCAGTCTACGATCGAGATCAACCACCGATTCATGGAGCGAACCTTCCTGACCAGAATTGGGATTGAGCCAGACAGACCGGTATGAACCGACCGGATGATTGTTGATTTTGTGATTGTTATCGACATCCATCATGAAGCCCATGCGGTCGAGGCCGATCCGGTTCACCAAGACCAAGTGGAACAAACCGGCATCGACATCCTGACAACGGAAATCCCGCACCCTTCCCTCACGATCCCTCCGAGGGGATCCCCGGTCCGGACAGGGCCGTCCGGTGAAGCGATAGTTCATGGTCGAGAACGAATCGGTATTGGTTCGTGAGAACAGATAGGATCCGAGGGCCTTTAGGTCATCAGGAAAGAAGGTGATCTCCCTGCCAGTCATCGAGCGAACTGTCACAGGTCGTATCGGTCTGGGCAGATAGATCGATGCAGGCGCCCATCCGTCACAAATGCCGAACCAATAAGAAAGACTGTCCCGCCGCACTTTCCAGTAGCGGTACTCGACCGCACGATCGACCACGGCATAAGAAGCATCCTCATCCGAATACCTCGGCGTGAGCAGAGGATCCTCATCCTCGGCCTCGCCCCCGTCCCTCAGCTTGCTTTTCCGCAAATGGCGTGCGCGGAATTCCAGTTCCTCTAGAATCGCCCGGGTGAACCGAAAATCGCGATTTCCCAACAGGAGATCGTATTTTTCAGAGGGAGAGAGTTTCTGATTCAACTCCTCCCGTGTGAAACGCTCCCAATTCCGCAACACTTCCTCGTGGTCCCGGATGAGTCCCTGCCTGGCGACATCATATCGCAGACCGAAACGGACCTGAGACCAGGTCTTCGTCCGGTCACGGTAATGATTGGCAATCCCACCGAGAATGTCAGGCCAAAAGCTCCCGCTCCAGGGCTCGGCACTCGTGCCCCCCCTTGAGTGTTTCTCCAATCCGGCAAGATCGAGGATTTCGGGGGAATGTCCGATCAGCCTTGCCGTTGCCGAGGACACCTCTTTCACACCTGCTGCTTCGACAACAATTGAAACAAAAAACAAAACCGAACATCCGCCCACAAACCGCCAAAAATCAATTGACCACATCATCCATCTCCTTGAGAGTTGCCCTGAATACGGATCCAGTATCGAATTTCTCGAAAAAATGATTAGAGCGTACCGGAATCTGACCTGCACCCTTTACCAGCATCACTTCGTCCACCACACGTCCTTGGCGGTCAATGTTCCACACAATCCCGTCCGGGAAACCCATCCATGCATTCCCGTGAATCCTGGGATGACCAGAGACCACCCGATCCGTCCTGATGAGCGCTCCGTCCTCGTCCACCGTCCAAAGGTGCGACTCCCCGTCGATCAAAAAGCGACCTCCTACGAAACGGATACCGGAGATGATCGGACTCCACTCTTTGAAATACCCTGTGACCTCGCTGATTGTGACCACACGCCCATCCGAACAGATGAAAAAAGCCCCACCGACACTCACCACGTCGCTGAAGTTCCAACCGGTCTTACGAGTCAGCATTCCGACTCCGTTCCCGGGAGCGATACCTGACTTACGCAAGGTGATCAAAACCCCCTCCTGTGTGATCAACCAATTCCAACCAAGTGCACGCAAATTTCGGGCGTCCGCCAGGGTGTCGACCGGATACCCCCACTCGTCCACTCCGAGGATTCTTCCGGTCACCGAATCGATCAGAAAATTCCCCCCAACTGCGGCAGGAATTGGGGTGCGCAGCGGCTGGAGATGTAAGGTTCCTGCATTCGAAGCGGTGACCCAATCGCCCTGAACGGTGATGAAAAAATTCCCCCCCGGGCTCCGGACCTCTGGAAAAGGGTTCCGCTTCGAGTACCAAACGGAGCCGGTCACCGACCAGAACACCCCGGGCTCCCCCACTCGCGGAGCCACACGGAAAATCTCCACACCCTCCGATCTCCGGATCGTACCGAGCCCCAATGCCAGGAAAACTGCTAACCATGGAATGAAAAACGCGACCCTGATCATGAAGGAAATCACCTCCGGGCGAGTGGGAATACCCCCGCTCGAAGGACAGAGTCAAACAAACAATTCAATTAAAAATCCAAGGGAAAAAACACCCCTGTCGGGTCACTTTCTGACCCAGGTCGTCCCTTGGGGGGAGTCCTTGATCAGCACGCCTCCGGCAAGCAACCGATCGCGGATCTCGTCGGATTTTCTGAAATCACGATTGTCGCGCGCAAGCTTGCGTTCAAGGATCAAGGCCTCGATCTCGGAATCCTCGATCACGACGCGCCCCTCGCGCTTGGAACGCGAAACCTTGATCCGGTCCAGATGGGCGAGCATCGCCTCGGATCTCATGCGCCCGACTCCGATCACCGCACCGATCTGCCCCTCGAGCACCTTGATGAATTCGTTGGCCGCCAGGATTCCGGCCGGGGTATTCCCCGCATTCGGTTGTTTCAAAGCCCTGTTGAACTCACGCACGAGAGTGAACAACTCCGACAATGCACCCGCAGTGTTCAGATCATTTGCATAATGCTCGAGAATCGCCTCTTTTACACGATCGCAATCGATGATGAAGCCACCCCACGCTTGTTCGGCCATCGGATCCGGAACCGCGAGCTTGCGGTCACGGATTTCTTCCGCGATTTTCTTGGCCTCGTAGACCCGTTCGAGATTTGTCACGGCCTGATCCACCACCTCGGCATTAAAATCGAAAACAGAACGGTAATGGACACCGAGAAAAATCATCCGCGCCAACTCACCCCCGTACTCGGCGAGGAAATCGCGCGCATGGACCACGTTCCCAAGACTCTTTGACATTTTCTCGGATGAAAAAGTCAAAAAGGCATTATGAACCCAGTATCCGACATAGGGAGCGCAACCCGTTGCCGCCTCACTCTGTGCAATCTCGTTCTCATGGTGCGGGAAAATCAGGTCCTCACCCCCATGATGCAAGTCCATCTTCGGCCCGAGCCACTTGCAGGCCATGGCCGAACACTCGATGTGCCACCCCGGGCGTCCGCGCCCCCACGGTGAATCCCACGCGGGTTCACCCGGCTTGGCGGATTTCCAGAGAGCAAAATCCATGGGGTTCTTTTTCTCAGGATTGATCTCGACCCGGGCGCCCGCCATGAGGTCCTCGACCGATTTGCCGGAAAGCTTGCCGTATCCGGGAAAATCATCGATTGAAAAATACACATCGCCAGAAGGCGTGGTGTAAGCCTTTCCGTTCCCGATGATGTTTCCGATCATCTCGATGATCTCGGGAAGATGCTCCGTAACCCGGGTTTTATGGGTCGGTTCCTCCATGAGCGCCAAAGCATAATCCTTCTCGGCGTAAGCGATGTATTTCTCGGTAATCGATTCGCAAGTCGTATTCTCTTTTTGGGCCTGATGGATGATCTTATCGTCGATGTCGGTGTAATT
The DNA here is from genome assembly GCA_947462765.1 of Bdellovibrionales bacterium. Taxonomy (GTDB): domain Bacteria; phylum Bdellovibrionota; class UBA1018; order UBA1018; family CAIMNF01; genus CAIMNF01. Next base: position 14,165 of record CANHQK010000009.1, on the reverse strand, counting down.
GCGGACGTAGGTGACCCGGTAACCGAAATGTTTGAAGAACCGGTAGAATAGATCGGCTGTCAGGGCAGCCCTCAGGTTTCCAATGTGGATCGGACCATAAACTGTGGGACCGCAGGAGTACATCTTCACCTCACCCGGAACCATCGGGGTGAATCGCTCCTTCTTCCGGGTACCGGAATGGGTCAAATAGACGGGTCTAGTGAGCATTCAGTTGTTTCTCCACCGCGCGGATCCGTTGCAGGGCACGGGATTTACCGAGCAGAGGTACCGCTTTCTTCATCTCCGGACCGTGCACTTGCCCGGTCAGGGCCACACGGATCGGAATGAATAGCGCTTTACCTTTCACCTGGAGCTGGGAACCGATCTGCTTTTGGATCGCCTCGAATGCTTCCTGCGTGACAGGCTCCGAGGCGCTCTCGATTGCATGCTTGAGCGCAGTCACAACAGGAACGGAATTCCCGTCCACCACCGCTTGCTTCGCTTCCGCACTCAACTCGGGATCATCATTGAAAAAAACTTTCGATGCCGCAGGCAAGTCAGAGAGCAACCCGTGATCCACCCGGAGCAAATCCACCATTTTTACGAACCAGTCCTCGGACACGGAGCTCACCCCTTCCCGGACCTCCGGAATGTCGCACTGATCGAAAAAAGGCCTTGCGCGAGCTGCAAGCGTATCAGCCGGCAGGAGCTTCATGTACTGGGCATTCATCCACTTGAGCTTGTCCAGATCAAAAACCGCAGGGGCCTTCTGCAAACCGGAAAGGTCGAAGGCAGCGATGAGCTCATCCATGAAAAGGATCTCCGCATGCCCGGACCGGGGCTTCAATGACTCCTTTTGCTCGAGTTTTGGATTCCAGCCGAGAAACGTGAGAAAATTCAGGAGCGCCTCTTTCAAGTAGCCCTGTTTGAGGTAATCGCGCGCGGCAGAATCCCCGTTACGCTTCGAGAGTTTCTGCCGATCGGATCCGAGTACCATGGCAGTGTGTGCAAAAACCGGCAATTTGAACCCGAATGCCTCATACAACATCAACTGCCGTGCGGTGTTCGACAAATGATCTTCACCGCGGATCACATGGGTCATCCCCATCAGCGCGTCATCGATCACACAGCAAAAGTTGTAAACGGGCATTCCGATCCCGGTTCCGATCTCTTTTTCATGAGGTTGCGGTGAACGGGTGATGAGAAAATCCCCGACTGTACCGGCCTTGAACTCGACCTGACCGCGAACAGCATCGTCGAGCAAATAACTGCGGTTCGGGGCGCGAAAACGGATACCCGCTTTTTCACCTGCCGATAACCTCCTGGAAACCTCGTCCTTTGGCAGCCGGGCGCAGGTTCCATCATAGATCGGAGTCCGACCGAGCTTCAGTGCGGCCTCTCGCTTCTCGGCAATCATCTCTGCGGGACAAAAGCAATGATACGCCTGATCGGTATCCAGCAACTGCTGGACATAGCGACCGTAAATGGGGAGCCGTTCACTCTGGCGATAGGGGGAATGGGGTCCACCCTTACCAGGACTCTCGTCCGCCTCAATCCCCAGCTCGACCACGTCTCCAAGCAACATCCGCTCATGCTCTGGAGTGGAGCGGGCCTGATCGGTATCTTCGATCCTGAGAACCAAGGTCCCCCCATGCTTCCGGGCATACAAGTAATTGAACAAAAGAGTCCGGACTCCTCCGACGTGAAGATAGCCGGTCGGAGAAGGCGCGTAACGGACGCGAACAGAGGGGTTTGGATTCATAAGACATCATCTTCCGGATGCGCACTGCGTTATGTCAACACAGAGACTCCCGCGATTCACTGAAAAGAGTTGATCGAAATACTCCGTGATTTCAAGGAATTGAACCGGAATGAGTCTACAATCCTTGTGCAATTAATTTCTATTGTCCCAGTGTAAAAACTGTGGTAAGATCCGCCATCAACTTTTGGAGGTAGACTGAATGTTCAAAGTCGGAGAAAGCGCCGTATATCCCGCCCATGGCATCGCCGTAGTGAAACGTATCGACGAACGGGAAATCGGCGGCAAGAAAAAGACCTTCTACGTCCTCCAGATCCTCGAGCGGAACCTGACGCTCATGGTGCCGACGGACAACGCCGAGGCGGTGGGCCTCCGGAGCATCATTTCCGACACTGAAGTACCCAAAGTCTATTCCATTTTGAAGATGCGCGACGTCAAGATCGATCAAACCACCTGGAATCGCCGCTACCGGGATTACATGGAAAAGATCAAAACCGGGTCGATCTACGAGATCTCCCAGGTGCTGCGTGACCTGTTCCTGCTCCGCCACAGCAAAGACCTTTCCTTCGGCGAGCGCAAGATGCTCGACGAAGCCAAGGCCCTCATCGTGAAGGAACTCTCGCTCGCCAAAAGGACCCAGGAGTCCGTCATCGAGCAAGAGATCCAGACGATCTTCATGTCCTGATCACTCAGGATTTGAACACATCAAAAGGATAGTGACCGAGTTCATAGGACTTCTCGGCAATGTATTTCATGAGCTCGTCTTCATTGCGACTCATGGCCTTGAAGTTCCCGCGAATGCGGCGGTTCGCCTTTGAGAAAAAGGCTTCTGCGATGGCGATCTCCATTTCAGACTTCTCTTCCCCATTGGTTTCGATGGCTGCCGTCACGCGCGAGAGAACACAATACATGGCATACAAATCGATCACCACGTCGGCAATCCGCTTCTGAGCGAATTGCTTCAAGTGAATCTCCTTGCCATGACGCTTCAGCAGGGTTTCAGTATGCTGGGACAGCTCAATTGTGTACTCCTCGAGGAATCCAGCAAGCTTCTTCAATCTCGGATGGGCTTTCGTGATGGCCTCTCCGAACACATTCTGCTTCACCTTCCGGGTGGCGTAGTCGGTCACCACGCCGAGGCCCTTGAGCGGATGCTGGATCGCCTTGGCGAGACCGGCAAGCTCCTGGCCGGGCCCCTGCATACCTGAAAGCGCGACAAAGGCTCTGAGAATTTCGTTGGTTCCCTCGAAAATCCGGTTGATCCGGGCGTCGCGGAGCCAGCGCTCATAGGGATATTCCTTCATGAACCCGTTGCCGGCCCAGATCTGGATGTTCTCATCAACGGTCTCCCAAAGCATCTCGGTACAGAACACTTTGGCTGCCGCCGATTCCATGGAGTAATCCATATCACCCCGGTCGATCAGACTCGTGGTCATATAAACCATGCTCTCGGCCGCATAGTTGTTCATCACCATCCGGGCGATCTTTTCTTTGATCATCCCGAAATCACCGATCTTCTTCTTGAACTGCTCGCGTCCGGTCGCATGCTCGATCGAGGCCTTGATCGCGTTTTTGGCCACCCCGACGCATCCGGCGGCGAGCCCCAGACGTCCGTGGTTCAGAATTCCCATTGCTACCTTGAAGCCGTACCCCACGCCCCCGACAATGTTTTCAACCGGGACTTTCACTTTGTCGAGATGGATCGCATTCGTCCAAGAGGCACGGATCCCGAGCTTATGCTCCCTGGCTCCCGCGGTCACCCCTTCAGCCGGTGCCTCAACAATGAAACAAGTCACTTTGTCCTTCTTCTCGCCGTTCTCGACCACTTCGGTCTTCGCAAACACGGTTAGGAACTGGGCGATCTCACCGTTCGTGATCCAGAGCTTGTTCCCGGTGATGGTGTAGTACTTGCCATCAGCCGAGAGCTCGGCACGGGTCTGAATCGATGCCGCGTCGGATCCGCTTGAAGGCTCGGTGAGACAGAACGCAGCGATCATTTCACCGGTTGCGAGCTTCGGGAGGTATTTCTTCTTCTGTTCGTCGCTGCCGAAAAGCAGCAGACACTTGTAGCCGATACTCTGATGCGCACCCAGGGTCACAGCCAACGATCCGTCGAGCGAGGCAATCTGCTGCATCACCCGGGCATACCCGCTTTGTGGAAGACCGAGCCCGCCGAATTCCTCTTTCACGGCCAAACCGGTGAGACCCATTTCAGCCATCTGACGGACCACCTCGATCGGCATGGCCGCCATCTCATCCCATTCCGCTGCCTTGACAATGTCTTTACCGAATTTATCGATCGAGTCGACGATCATCCCGACCGTTTCGGCGGTTTCAGCACCGGGCTTCGGATAAGGGAAAATGTATTCCTCGCGGATCTGACCGAAAAACAGGGATTTCAAAAAGCTATTCTGAGAAGCGCTGGAGTTCGACATGGCTCACATTCCTTTCGACAAGCTGTCATGACAAAGTGTCAGACGCATGAGGCAAACCGATTGAGTTCAGAAACGTCTTCAGGATAGTTTGAAAATTCCTCCAGTACAACCAGTGAGTTGGCGAAATCATTCTGCGACCTCACGCATGGCATCGTACTTGCATCTCTATTAGGCAAATACATGCCGACCTTCTCAGCGAAGTCCATGATGGGTTTTCTGAAGCGAAAAGGCGGGGACGCGAATCCGGGAGCTTCACGCGGACTGAGTGTCAATTCATTGTCGAAGGTGTCGGGTCAATTGACTTCGCTTGCTCGAGGCGATCGGATTCGAGCGGCTTCCTTCTGGTTGTGCTTTTTTGTGTGCGCCAGCTTGGTGGCTGATTTGTCCGCTCTTCTTTTCGAGAAGAACCTTCCCCTTCCCCCTGTTTCTCCGCTCGCTTCCCGTTCCGCTCTAGGGGTCAGGCAGGCGAATCCCTCGCAGTACGAGGTGATCAGCGATCGAAATCTTTTTTCGAGCAAGGCGCCGAAAAAAGGAGGGGGCGGGTCGATCGATCTCGATGCCGAGCCCGTACCGACTACGCTCAACTACCAACTGATCGGAACCGTGATCTTCAGGAACCCTGCTCGCTCCATCGCCGCAGTTCAGGATAAGAGCGACAATAAACTCTATCCAGTCCGGGTGGGCGATCAGATGGGGGACAATGTTCAGATTCTGAGCGTTGAGCCACGTCGGGTCATTTTCATCAATACGACCGCGCGCAGAAAAGAGTTCATCGAAATCCCGGAAGATACCACCATCAAGATCTCAACCGGGAGCACCGGGGGCAAGGCTGCTCCCGCGGGAGGAATCAATCAGGTCGAAGAAAACAAATTCGTGATCAGCCGCAGTGAGATTGACAGCCAGATGGCCAATTTCAATGTGTTGATCACCCAGGCGCGCGCCGTACCCGAAATGCGCGGGGGGCAAATGGTGGGCTTCAAACTGACTCAAATCGTTCCCAACAGCTTCTACCAGAAGGCGGGATTCAAAGAAAACGACGTCATCAAATCGGTGAACGGCGAACGGATCACAGACGCCGCAAAAGCCCTGGAACTTTTACAAGGACTGAAATCAATGCCCTCGCTCGATATGGTGATCGAGCGCGGAGGAAAGGACGTTCCCTTCAACTATGACATCCGATAACAGCTGGTCGACCAGAATGAGTTTTATCTTCGGACTCTGCGCATTGCTCGGGATCCTGCTTCTGATTTTCTCGGAGGTGGGGATGGCCCAGGGATTCCGGGCGGGAAACACCGCAATCGGTAACCCCCTCAGCGATCCGGGAGCTGACGAGGACTTCGAGGAGTTCGACGACGGCTTTGCAGATGCCCCCACTCCCGTCCGTCCGAGATCGGGAAACAAAATGGGCACTCCCCCGCGCGGCGGGGATGAGAACGGCGACTTTGGCGGCATCAGCGTAGGTGGCGCCCCGGATGACCGGTCGGGACCCGAGCTGAAGCGCGGCAACCGTGGAAATCTGGAACTTTCAGGGCCCGGGACCGAAAGAGGCATCAAAGCCAAGAACGAGATTCCCAATCTCTATGTGGACAATGAGAGCGGAGAAGGTGTGCCTGCCGAGAAGGAGCTCATCACCGACTTTAATTTTCCGGATGCTGACATCCTGGATATTGCTAAGACGCTCGGAAGGCTCACCGGCAAGAACTTCATTCTCGACAAGGATGTGAAAGGCCGGGTTTCGATCATTTCAAACTCCCCGATCACGGTCAGCGACGCCTGGAGAGCTTTCCTGACTTCCCTGGATATGAACGGATTGGCCTTGGTGCCCACCGGGAAATACCTACGGATCATGCGCCAGAACGACGCAAAAGGTAAGAACATCCGCCTCTACTCGAACGCCAAGGCTCCCAATACCGACGCGCTCGTCACCAAGATTTTCAAAATCAAGTACATCAGCGCGAAAGAACTCGAAAACGTCATCCGGACCTACGCCAACATGGGTGCCCGGATTTACGGTTTCGAACAGACCAATACCATCATCATCACCGACACCGGCTCTGTGATCGACAAAGTGGCTAAGATGATCCAGTTCCTCGACGTGGAGGGCTTTGATGCCGGAATCGAGGTGATCTCCGTGAAGTTCGCCTCAGCAGTCGAGATTCAAAAACTGATCGATTCGCTTCTGCCGGGAACTCAAGCAGCTTTCCCCGGCCGGCCCGGTTTCCCAACTGGGGGCTCCGGTGGAGGTCGTTCGAACTTTGCCGCAAGGAAAACCAAAGAAGGCGGTCTGATCAACAACATCATTGCAGATGAGCGCACCAACACCCTCATCGTACATGCCAACCCGAAGGGTGTCCTGCAGGTCCGCGAGCTGATCGCTCGCCTCGATCGCAAGATTCCACCTCCTCCAGGAGGGGGTAAGGTTCACGTGGTGTATCTGCAATTCGCAGATGCAGAAGAAATGGCCAAGACCTTGAACACCTTCAGTCAATCGGCTAAAAGCAGCCCCAGTTCGGGCTTCGGGGGTGCCGGAGGCATGGGAATCGGAATCAATCCGATCGAAACCACCCTTTTCGAGGGACAGATTAAGGTGTCGCCCGATAAAACCACCAATTCTCTCGTGATCACCGCTTCCCCTGCCGATTTTGGGACCATCCAACGTGTGATCAATAAGCTCGATATCCCGCGGGACCAGATCTACGTGGAAGTAATCATCATGGAAATGTCCATGCAGCGGAACAGCGACTATACCGCGAACGTCTTGCTCCCTGGCGGGACCGTGGTGGCTCCAACGAGCGATCTTTACAAGCTCCTGACCAATCCGACTGATGTGCCAAATGGCCTGGTCCTCCAGTTCCAGAGCGAGGCCGGAAGAAGTATCACCATCCCGACCGGCGGAACTTCAACGAGCATCAAGGTTCCGAACCTGGCTGCGCTCATCAAGGCGATCCAGACTTACTCGGCCGGAAACGTACTCGCGACTCCCCAGCTCATGACCCTCGACAATACCGAGGCGACCTTCGACAGTACGGATAAGATTCCGGTTCCGCAGATCAACAACGCGGGCCTCGGGATCCAGACCGTGTCGGTGAGTCAGCAAAGCGTTCCACTCACCATCAAGATCAAGCCTCAGCTGAACAAGATCTCGAACTTCATCAAGCTCGATATCAAAGCAAAGGTCAGCGATGTGGTGAATCGGGCGCTTCCGAAAGCCGTCCAGGATCAGGCTTTTTCCACTATCGAGCGGAGCGCAGATACGAGCGTAATGGTTGCGGATGGCGACACGGTGGTACTCGGCGGATTGATCCGCGACAAGAGCAGCGAAGTGATCAACAAGGTACCCCTTCTCGGAGACATTCCGATCCTCGGCTGGCTCTTCAAGTCCCGGTCCGCTTCGATCGAGAAGAGCAATCTCATGTTGTTCATCACTCCGAAGATCATGCGTCAACCGGAGCATGTCCGGATGGTGCTCGACAAGAAACTGAAGGAGCGTGATGAATTCGTCGAACGCGCCTTCGGCGGAGAGGACCAGCACCGCGAGGCCCGCAATCGGATGATCCGAAACCTTCCGGATGTGAAAACCATCAAGAACTACACTGGTCGTAAGTCGGTCACGCTTGATGATGACGGAGAGATTCCAAAAGACGCCAAAGATGCTGCTCTGAATGACAGCGCCACCGGCAAAGATATCTCGGAGACGCATGAAACTCTCACGCTTCCGGGACCTGATGCACCGAGAAGCGAATCTCCACCGACCACTCCCCCTGCACCGGTGACCGTTCCCGATGCACTTCCCTCCGAGGGAGGAAGTCCATGAAGGCACGCCGTCCACCGGAGCGCCTCGGAGAGATCCTGCTGAAACACACCAGCCTCAAGCAGGACCAGCTCGATCAAGCACTGGCCGAGCAGAAGCAGAAAGGCGGGCTGCTCGGAGAGATTCTGCTGAAGAATAACTACATTCTTCCGCACGAAATCATGAAAGCGCTTTGCATCCAGCTCGGGCTTCCTTTCCTGGATGATCTCAAACCCAATGAGATCGACCCGGCACTGGTAGCCAGTATTCCGATCAACTACGCCAAATCGAAGGAAGTGATCCCGCTTTACCTGTCGAGTGATGCACTCGGTGAGGTCCTCACGATTGCGGTAGGTGACCCCTTCAATCCCTCGATTCCCGAGGATCTTCAGGCACTGACCGGACACCGCGTGAAAACCGTGGTCAGTACCCCGATGCGGATCCAGGATGCTATCAACCGGGTATACGAGCGCTCAACTGCCAAGATGGTCGGGAATATCGAGGGTGAATTTGCCGAGGAGGATCTGGATCTCGAAGGTCCGATCGATATTCTCGAAGCGACCGAGGACGACGCTCCGGTCATCAAGTTCGTGAACTCACTGCTATTCCGTGCGGTTAAAGAGAAATGTTCGGATATCCACATCGAGCCTTTTGAAAAGGAATTCGTGGTACGTTTCCGGATCGACGGGGTGCTGTACGACATCATCCGGCAGCCCAAACGCGCCCACGCTGCGATTTCCTCCCGGATCAAGGTCATGGGTCAACTCGATATCGCCGAGAAACGTCTTCCTCAGGACGGTCGGATCAAAATCAAACTTGCCGGTAAGGATGTGGACATCCGTCTTTCGACCGTTCCCACCACATACGGAGAACGTGTCGTCATGCGTATTCTCGAGCAGAGCGGCACTCCGCTCGAACTCGGCGTTTGTGGATTCTCGCCCCGCTCGGTCGAAAACATCGAGAAGTTGATTTTCCGTAAGTACGGGATCATCCTCGTCACCGGGCCTACCGGTTCAGGTAAATCGACCACCCTCTCCTCTTGCTTGATGAAGCTCAACTCCCCCGAGCGGAACATCATGACCGTTGAAGATCCGGTCGAGTACCAGATTCCAGGCATCAACCAGGTTCAGGTGAACTCAAAGATCAATCTCACTTTCCCGGTGGCCCTCAGGTCATTCTTGCGTCAAAACCCGGACGTGATCATGGTCGGTGAGATCCGGGACAAGGAGACAGCCGAGATCGCGATTAACGCATCACTCACCGGTCACTTGGTGCTCTCCACCCTTCACACCAATGACGCAGCCACCTCAGCCACCCGTCTGGTCGACATGGGGATCGAGCCGTTTCTGATCGCCTCATCCCTACTCGGAGTGGTGGCCCAACGATTGATTCGCCGTGTTTGCACCAAGTGTCGGGAACAATACACCCCTTCCGAGTTCCAACTGAGCGAGATGGGCATGAAAGTACCGCCAAAAGGCGCGGTGTTCTATCGCGCAGTCGGATGCCCGAGCTGCGCCAACAGCGGGTATTCTGGCCGGACCGTCATTCATGAACTCATGATTGTCGATGATGTCATCAAAACCCTTATCGTCAAAAATGTGGACGCCGGAACCTTGAAGAAAACAGCTATCGAGCGTGGTATGATCACGCTTCGGGAAGATGGAATCGCAAAAGTACTCCAAGGCATCACTACGATCGACGAGCTGTTCAGGGCAACTCACGCAGAGGAAGTCTGAGGTGAACCATGCCGTTGTTTGAATACAAAGCGATCGGAGCCGACGGTAAAGCCTCTAAAGGGGTTGTTGAATCCGATTCCCAAAAAACGGCCAGGCAGAAACTGAAAAAACAGGGTCTTTTGGTCACCGATATCCAGGAAAAGAATGCGGTCGGAAGAAAAGGCGGAGGCGCCTCCCTTTCACTTTTCAACAACCGTGTCAATCAGGATGAGGTTGCAGTGATGACCCGCCAGCTGGCCTCCTTGGTGAAAGCCAATATTCCCCTGGTGGACTCCCTGACTGCACTGGTCGATCAAGTGGAGACGGTTGCATTGAAAACCGTACTTTCTCAGGTTCGCGAGGCCGTGAACGAGGGGACCTCGCTTGCCAAGGCATTGGGCCAGCATCCCAAAGCCTTCGATCACATCTACATCAACATGGTCGAAGCCGGCGAGAGCTCCGGAACCCTTGGCCTGGTTCTGCTTAAACTGGCGGACCTGAAAGAGGCCCAGACCCGGCTGAAACGCAAAGTCATCGGCGGCATGACTTATCCTGCGATCATGTTTTTTGTTGCGATCTCGGTCCTGGTCGGAATCTTCGCTTTCGTCATCCCCAAGCTCCAACAGATTTTCGTGTCCATGAATAAGGCACTTCCACTCACCACCGAGATTCTGATCTGGATCTCGGTTCAGTTCACTACTTGGTGGCCGGCGATCCTGCTCGGTTGTTTTTTAGTGGCCTTCGGCTTTTACCGCTGGACTGAAACTCCGGGTGGCCGGAGCAAGTGGGATCGTTTCAAACTGGTGGCTCCGGTTTTCGGAAAAGTCACCCGAATGCTGGCCATCACCCGTTTTGCCGGAACGATGTCCACCTTGCTCGGCTCGGGTGTCTCGATTCTGACTGCGATGAACATCGCCAAGAACCTCGTCGGCAACGTGCATATCGCACGGGCGATCGAGAATGCCAGAAACAACATTACTGAGGGGCAATCCATTGCCGAACCTCTGAGAAAGAGCGGCGAGTTCCCCCCGCTCGTGATTCATATGATTTCCATCGGGGAAAAAACCGGTGAGTTACCCACCATGCTGAAGAACGTGTCAGACTCCTACGACGAGCAGGTCAGTACGGCGATTGACAGCATGACGGCACTCCTCGAGCCCGCCATGATCGTCTTCATGGGCGGCACTGTCGGTTTCATCGTCGTTTCCGTCATCACCCCCCTCATGGAAATGAGCAATCTCAGCAGATAAACAACGAAAGGAAGAACCCCATGAACAACCAAACAGAACGTAAAAAAATCCGATCCGACGCCGGCTTCTCGCTCATTGAATTGATGATCGTGATCGGGATCCTCGGACTCCTGATCGGACTCGTCGGACCCAAACTGATCGACAACTTCACCAAGGCCAAGGTGGAAACCACCCGGGTCAACATGAAGAACATTTCGAACACCCTGAAACAATACAAGCTGGATTGCGGGCAATACCCGAATACCAATCAAGGTCTCGACGCCCTGGTCACCAAGCCCACCTCCGAGCCGGGTTGCAAGAATTACGCTCCGAATGGCTATCTTGATAAGAAATCGGCTCCAAAAGATGCCTGGGACATGGACTACCTCTACACCTCCGATGGCAGTGCCTTCGAAATCAAGTCTTACGGTGAAGACAAGAAAGAGGGCGGCTCGGACTACAAAGCCGATATCGTGGTCACCGATCAGGACTGATCGATGGGCCGATGCGGGACTCCCGGAAATAAGAATGCCGGATTCTCCCTGATCGAATTACTGATCGTCATCGGGATCCTGGGGCTGGTGGGACTCATCGCCATCCCCGGGATCTCGAACACCTTCCGTTTCTCAGTACAATCTACCGGCCGGGAACTCGCCACACTGATCAAAGATGCCTCCAATTCGGCACAGGTCAGCGGCAAAGTTCATCGTTTGGTTTATGATCTCAAAAACCAGCAGTACTGGGTCGAGTCTTCATCGGAAGCCACCCTGATGAAAAGCGACGAATCCATTCGAGCCGAGAGAGAGCGCCCCAAAAGCCTTTTTTCGAAGAATGACGACGAAGCAAAGAAAACCGGCGGATTCCGGCAAGAGCCCCTTCTGACCAAGAAAAAACGTACGCTTGCGATCGGGGTACGTTTCAAGGATGTTTACACCGAACAGAGTGAGAACCCGGTGACTGAGGGCCTCGCCTACACACATATTTTTCCGCAGGGAATGTCCGAGAAAACACTCGTCCATCTCGAAGACACCAGTAACAACCAGATCACCCTCACTGTTTCCAATCTGCTCGGGCGATGTTCGGTGGAGGGTCGTTATATCGAAGCCAAGGAGTACTTCAAGAGATGAACCGCTCGGGATTCACCCTCCTTGAAGTCATGATCGCCATCGGGATTCTGGCCATCGGAATCGGGGCGATTTTGGTGGCTGAGAACAACAGCCTCGACACCACCTTCCGGGCGAAGCGAATGACCACGGTCGCGACCCTGGCACGGAATTCCTTGATCGAGGCAGAGCGGGAAATCCAGGGCAAGACGTTCGACGAGACCCGGAAGGAGCTTTCAGGAAAATTCGATCCGCCCTACGCAGAATACTCCTGGGAGCGGAAGATCAAGGAAATCACCTTTCCGAACGTTTTGACACCGGATGCACAAGGGGGCGGGAAGTCGGGTCAGCCGGAGGATCAGAATGAGGCCAGAGTGGTTCGCTTGGCGACCCAATTCCTCTCGAAGGCGACCCGTGAGATCAACATCACCATCAAGTGGAAGGATAAAGGACAGGATCAGGAGTACAGCGTCAGTCAATACTGGGTGGATCTCAATCATGAGTTCAATCTTTCAGAACAGTGACCGGAAGGGGTTCACCCTCCTCGAAGTGATGATTTCGCTCTTCATCCTCGTGATGATCGGCACTACCACCTCCAAGGCGGTGATCGACGCCGCACGCCTCAAAGAAATCTTGAAGGATGAGACCGAGTTTTACGGGGAGTTCCGGACTTCGACCGGTTTCATCGAACGCGATCTTGCCCAGGTTTTCAATCCGAGGTGGTTTCTCCCTCCGGATCACCAGAAGCTCGATTTCTTCGGTGGAAGCCAGGTTCGATTAACCGATCAAGCCGACCCCATTCCCAAGATCGGAGTGGACGAAATCGTCAGGAGGACCCGGGGCACCGCCTCTCAGAGTTTCGAGTACTGGGGTCCCGTGCTCGACGCCTCGGGAATCCGTGCCTCTCGATTCCAAGGCAAAGAAGACCGCTTCAGTTTTGTTGCCGCCTCACACGCACGGATCTACCAGATGAAGAAAGAGTCGATTTACTCAAAAATCCGCTACGAAGTGGTCCGACAGGGCCCCAATCCCAATTTGACCAAAGAGGAGAACGATAAAGCGGCAGGTCTGTTCTCACTGAACAAAATCGAGAACACCCGCCCCTTTGAACTCGAGGAACCTCGAGAGGCCCCTCATTTGCAGAGCTACCTCATTCTCAGCAACATCAAGAAGATCCGTTTCACCTATTTCAAGGCTGGTGACAAAGACGGAAAGCCTGATTGGGACTCCGAAACCGCCGAACCACCGGGCTCTTTTCCCGCCACGGTTCAAATGGAGGTTACTTTGATCGGTCCGAAAGACCGGATCCTCGAGGAACGGGTCCGATTCAACCTGGAGACACCTAATGAGCTACTTCCGAAGACTTACTGATCGCAAAGGAGTCGCTCTTTTCATTGTCCTCGCCTCGATGGCGACGCTAGGGATTTTCGTGAGCGAAATCACCTACGTCGCTGCAATCAATCAGAAACTCGCCTACGACAAGCTCGATCAGGTGAAAGCGCTTGCCCTCGCGAAGAGCGGACTCCGGCTTTCGCTTCTCCGGATCAAGGCCTACTCCGAGTTGAAAAAAACACTGAAAAAACTGGGTGCCGATAGCGGACCTGCCGCCTCAATGGTCCCGGCCGCCATGATCGATAAGATCTGGTCAGAGCCCCTGACCATCCCGTTCTCCGGGGATATCTCCTCTCTGCCCGGTCCGCTGAAAGATGCTCTGGCCAAGTTCCGCAAGGACTCGGGTATGGAAGGGAAGCTCTATCTCTCGATCAAGGCACAATCGAGCAAATTCAATCTGAACGGACCGGTGGCAGCCTTCGCCCGTCTGCCCGGGGCCGGAGCATCGCCGAGTCCAACTGCCACTCCGGATCAGGGTGTTGCCGAACCCGGGGCGACTCCCGCCATTTTCAATGCTGCCCAAGCCCGCCAGCTCCTCGGAGAGCAAATCCGCTCGAGCTTCAATGCGCGGTCGGAGACTGACGAAGGCTTCCGCGATGAGTACCGTAACTTCAGGATCGAGGATCTCATCGAAGAGATCCTGGGATGGGCCGACCTTGCCTATGAGACCAACCGGGAACAGTCGAGTCCCTATCCCTTCAAAAAAGCCCCCTTCTACCACATCTCGGAACTTCATCACCTCCCCTCCATGGACGACCGGATC
>CANHQK010000008.1 GCA_947462765.1 Bdellovibrionales bacterium | reverse complement strand
TTCACTGTCGTGCACAGTCCCTTGAATGGTCCACCGTTCCTCGATCAAGCAACGAAAACCGTCACGGTCACCCCGGGAGCTTTGGATCCGAACCGGACTGAGATCACGATTTCTCTCACGTCCATCACCTCAAATGAGAATTTTTCCCTGGTGATCATCCCGAAGGATGCCTTCAAAAACCCGTTCCCTTACGACGTCCCTGACCCACGGGAGGTCGAGCTCGTTGTTTCGGGCGAGGGCTCGATCAGAGGGAACACTGCCCCGCCGGTTTATTCTGATGCGGCCGGCACTTGGACATTTAGCGCACTCACCGCCAAACGGGCGGGGACCGTAACCCTCTCTCCGAAGATCAGAGGATCCACTTCTCCAAACAGCGTAACCCTGACCATCCAACCCGGCCCACTGATGCGGAGAACCCTGGTTGGACTTCCCCCTTCGGTGGTCGCAGGAGAACTCATCAGTGAATTGGTGCTGGTCGGCTCCGATGAGTTTGAAAACCAGGTCAATCCGGGAACTCCTGCGATTGACACCTATGTCGACGCGAATTGCCTGATCCCGACGCCGGGCCCCGTAGACCTGAGCTCTTACCAACCGTCCGCGACGTATGATCCGGAGTCCAAGGTATCAACCTACGCTGATCTCAGACTCTTCAAGACCAGGATCGGCTCGGTCGGGATCGCCTCCGCTCCGCGCGTCTGCCAGAAGATCGAAGTGATTCCTCAGGCCGCAAGTGCGACGCAGTCCTATCTGGCATTCGACACTTTCCCTTTCACCGTGCCCCTCGTCGCAAGAACCCTGAACCGATCATCCTTGGCCGGGGTCCGGCTCCAAGTCCTAGATGATTTCCAGAATCCGATCGGCGGGGTTCCGGTACAGATCGGGAAGTCTGTCAGTCTTCAAACTCAACCAGAACTGTTTCCCGCGTTTCATATTCCTGACTTTCGTTTTGGGTGGGTTTCAACAAACAATGCGGAAGAAATCACACTGGATTCGGACCCAAAGGGAGTGGCCCGCTTCGCCATCGGGCATACGCTCCTTGTCCCCGATATAAACTATGATAGCGATGTGGTCCTCACCGGTAACGTGAATGGAACGATCGGCAATCAGCTCGATCTGGAATTTCGAGATACCGCGCCGGACGAGAGTTCACTCCCCGGGAACCTTCAAGCTCCGGGCGCACGCTTTGCAATCGAAGCTCCCACCCCCATGCCGACTGCCTTCATGGGGTTGCCAAAATCGATTGTGGCCATTGTCACCACCGATGAGAACACCAGTGAGGTGCGCATCCTCTGCCCGGGCGTACTCCTCGACCTGGACCGGGTCCTCACCCTGGCTTCCTGCCTCTTGAGAGAAACAGCCCATTTGGGCACTCTTCTCCAGATCCGTGCGGGCACATTCGAGAACACCCCATCACCCTCGATGCACGAACAAACGAGGGATGTCGAGATCGCCGTGTTCCATCCCGATTACTCACTCACCCATCCTCTGACCGATCTCGCCATTCTCAAAACCGCGACCCCCTTCACCGTGAACAACATGATTGAGCCGGCGTCTTTACCGAACTCTTCCAGCACCCTCTCCTCCCCGGCCTCCGTCGTCTCCGCCATACCTGGTTTTAGGGCCTACTCATGGAGTCACATACCGTTCACCTCCCGGACGAACGATACCGAATCCACCCATCTGCTCCGGATACCGGGGGGCTCCATCATACAGTCTTATTCCGGAGCTCCGTTCAACATCCCTTTCGCCACTCTCCGTTTCGCGCCCGGCCCCACCAACCCCACCAGGGTGATCAGCCTGGGAACCGAAGCGATCCTGATGGGAGACGCTAAATCCTTTTTGGGGTTCACGGTGGCAGGGGGCGAGATGAATGAACCAAGCACGGCCGATTTCAACCCAGACTCCGCCCAGCCCCTCCAAATGATTATCAGACTGAACACCGCCGATACGGCGATTCTGATTCCCAATGATCTGCCGTTTCTCCAAACCCTCGCCCCGCCGGTAGATCCCTAAAACGCGCGCCCGAAACCGAGACTCCAGCTGCCCGTGTCGATCGAGCGCCCTTGAATCGAGAAGCGGAGGCGCGCGTGGTCCACACTAAACAGATAGGGATTGCCTCCAATCGGCTGAAGCCAGGAGAGTCCAGCGGCCCACTCGCTGTTACCGAGATCGAGCAGACCGATCCGATCGGCGATCGGGGAATACTTCAGGTAGCCGGACAAAGCCGATCCGTTCGAAAATGCACGCCTCAGGGTCGGATAGATCTGCGGACCTGAAATGTGCCGGTATCCGAAACTCAAATCATTTGCCACCATGGTGGAATAATACCAACCTCCGTAGAGAGCGAGCCTCCAGGGCTTTTCAATTCCGGGAAACACGTAACCGACCCGGGCATTGACCCCGATAAACCGGACATCGGCCCGGGCATTGCTGGAGAGGGTACCCGCATTGACAAAGCCGGACAATCCCAGATCCCAGACCGGAGGCGCGATGAAATAATTGAACGCTCCCTTCACCGACCACACGGTCGAGCGGTAGTCCGTGTAGCGTGAATCGGACTGGCTGTACCGGATCGCACTGATCCCGGTTCCCAGAGCAAAATAGGCCCTGCGATCGAGATCCCGGTTGAACTCGACCACCGGGATCGACTCCGGAACAGGTCGGGAATCCTGAGTCGACGGTACCTTCATCCGGAAATGCAAGGACTGGTACGCGATCTCCCCTGAGGGGGCGATCCTCGCCAGATCGAGCCTTTTCCTCGAACCGGAATACGGCACCTCGATCTCGAACCCGCCATCTTCCCCGATCGGAAAACTCCGGTCCTCACAATAGACCTTCCCTTCCCCCTTCAATCGCCCACGGATCCGGATCTGGGATTGTGAGCTGGTCCCGAAACTACGAATCACCACATTCACAGAATCAAAACGCCAGGATCCTGACGGATCCTTCCAGCCTTCCTGACTCTCGACAGGCTCGAACTCGATCTCGCGGTCCGGACCGAAACTGTTGCCGGGATTCTCAGCAATACCGATCTCCTCGGCAAGCAGGGGCACGGGCGAAAAATAGGCCGGTATCAGCCATAAAGCGATCTTTAGAATCAGCGCGCGTCGCATGCAAAGGCCCCTCTTTGAGATCTATCCGCTTTTTTTTGCGTTCACAAGAGTTTAAGGCGAAACTGATCTCCGTGACACCCCCTTCCTTACGATCCGGATCCTTGGGTATGAAGCTCGTCTCGGGCGTCACCGCACTGGTGTTGCTTTTGATGAGTTCCTCCTTCCTCCTCGCCTACAACTTCCTGAAAGAGGAGACCGGTACATTCACTTTCGAGGTCCAGGCCAACCAGTCCCAAATGCTGGGTCAGAAATTCGTGGCATTGGTCGAGACGGTGGTCCACACCCTCAAAGTCCTCCCGTCTGTCGATGCACATACCCTCCGGGCACTCGAGAACCAGGACTCCATTCTGAGTCTCGAGATTTTCGAAACTTCCAAAAGCGGTTTCCGGACAAGAGAACTCTACGATTGGAAAGGTGATCCACATCATCCCGCACCCTCGCCAGAATGGGTCAAAGAAATTCTCGAGAGCGGAATAACTTATGCAACTTTCCCCAGAAAATCAGGGATCCAGGACATTTACCTCTACACCCTGCTCGACCCCGATGAGCGCGACAACCGTATCACCTTTGTGAGGAGCAGGCTGAACCCCGATGCCATTTTGAAAAACTCGGGCGGGACGGATGCACGGATTGTCAATCGTTCCGGCACCATCCTCATCGACACCAAGGATGCCACACTGACCGGAAAAACCGTCGACTCCACCGACCCTCTTTTTGTGGCGGCCCGCCAGTCACCGGTCTCTATCGGGACTCTCGAGTACACACCGAAAGACGGGGAAGTCCGACTGGGTACCTATGTCCTCCCCGGCTTCAATGTGATGGTTCTCAACTCGGTCAGGTATCGCGACGCCATGAGGGGAACCTTCATGCTTCTCGAGCGTATGTTGCTCGTGGGATTCGTTCTTCTGGGTATGGCGCTCGTGGCTGTGGTGCTGTTCTCACTCAGGATCACCCGACCGCTCAAAGACCTGACCCAGGCCACCCAGGTGATTTCGCAAGGTGACTTCAATCTTGCACTTAGTGAATCCGCCACAGACGAAATCGGCCACCTCTCCCGATCGATGAACCGCATGTCCGAAAAAATCAAAGTCCTGCTCCAGGAAAGCATCGAGAAAGTCAAGATCGAGCAGGAACTCGCGATCGCCGCCAACCTACAGCAGCGCCTGATCCCCCCTCCAGAGATCCATCAGAGCCGTTACTCCCTGCTCAGTCACTACCAGTCCGCCGCGGAATGCGGTGGAGACTGGTGGGGCTTTATCGAGACCCGCCGTCATCTGATGATCATGATCTCGGACGGGACCGGACACGGACTGCCTCCGGCCATGCTGACCGCCGTCACTCATGGCTGCTTCTCGGCTGTGAGACAGATATTCCTGGAAGAGCACACGGAGCCGGGACCACCTTCATCGATGCTCCGGATGGTCAATCAGATCATCGTCGATTCCGGCAAGGGTGAGATCAACATGACCATGTTCATCGCTCTGATCGACCTCGAGAACGGGACCCTCACCTACTCGAACGCCGGCCATCATGCCCCCTGGTTGATCCGCTCGAACGGGCAGACGCTCCGGTTCGACGCCTTGCGGGCGAGAGGCTCCCGCCTCGGAGAAGCCGTCGGCTTCGAGCCCTCCAAGGATTTCACTGTCGCTTGGGGGCGGGACGACGCCCTGTTTTTGTATACCGACGGTCTGATCGACAATACGGGACAGGACCAGACCCCGTTCGGGAAACAAAGAGTGATGGATCTGCTCTCAGCCCCGGAAAAGGACTGGAACGAGCGTCATCGGAATCTGTTGAAAGATCTCGGTGATTTTTACGGAGGCGGGATGCCCGCCGATGATCTGACCTTCGTTCTTTTCCAAGGAAGCGGCCGTGCTTGAACGGGTCAGGATCCGACCGGACGAGAGGACCTTCCTCGCTCTGGGCCTCCTCTTCATTTTCATCCCTCTCCTGGTCGAGTTCTCCGGGTTACGCATCTTCGAAAGGATGGTCCCGGGGAAGGATATCCTGAACCAGAGTCCGATCGGTGAAATCACCCGGCAGGAAAGAACGGTAAGGAAGCGCAGTGAGTCGACTGCCACCTTCAGCGGCCTCCGCCCCGGTGACTACATTTTTGTCGGAGACCGGATCCTGACCGGTAAAGAGGCTTCAGCCCGGATCCATCTCACCGATGGAAGTCTGCTCGAACTCGGTCCCGAATCCCTGATCCGGATCGAACCGGTCAGAACCCTCGGATTCGGGGGAGTCATCAGGAAAATCAAGATCACACTCGAAAGGGGGACTGTCAAAACGGCAGTCCGTCCGGACGGCGCCCCGGTGTTGATTGAGAATGCCCGCGGAGAAGTCCTTCTCGAGGTCCTGCCTTCTTCCCCTGTACCTGCTCCGGCCGCTCGATTCGTGGAGACCAGGCTTTCCGAGGATGTCGACACAACGGAATTGCCCGCAACAGAGGAATCGCCTGCGGATGCAGTAGAAAACACTTCGGAGCCGGATCGCCCCCTTCTCTCGCGACTGACACTGGCGTTCAGTCAACCGTCGGCTGAAATCCGGGTGATGAGTTTTCCCGCAAGCGGCCCCTTGAATGACGAACTCCCGATCAGTCAGCAAAAGTTCAGGATTCAGTGGAAATCCCCAGGGTTTGGCCGCGAAAGCCCCTATCGGATCCTGATTGGGGATTCTGGTGCGGGACAGCTCATCCTTTCCGAGAAGGAATGGGTGGAGCTCCCCGTGCCGATGATCGCATCAGGCGAATGGGAACTCAAAATCGAGGTGGACATGAGAAACGGCAAGACCCTCCGTTCGAAACCCGTTCGCTTCAACTGGAGTCTTCCCGCTCCTCAGCCGGTGAGTCCGGAGGAAGGGAGCGTGTTCCATACCGGACAGCTGCAATTCCTTGCCAACAGATTCTTACTCGGTTGGAAGGAAATGCCGGCCTGTCCCCGATTCAGGGTCGATGTGACCGAGGACTCCTCACCTTGGAACCCGGCAGGCGGAGCCTTCGAGACCACCGAAAACTTCATTGCCATTCCTCAACCCCGGCCCGGGATCTGGAAGTGGAGAGTCGTCTGTCTTTTCGCACCCGGAATCACCTCCATCGGTCCGACCCGGCGATTTCAACTGAGGCTGGGTGATTCCCCATGAACCTCAGAACCCTGGTCTCGGCCCAGCTCTCTTCCTCGTGGAAACAGGCGATTTCCGATAGTCTGATGAGCCCGGACTTCGCAAGTCTCGCGGACTTCCTGTACCAGGAGTGGAGCTCGGGAGCCCTGCTCCATCCTGGGCCTGATCACCTGTTCAAAGCCTTTCAACTGACCGACTTCGAACAGGTCAAGGTGGTCCTGGTCGGTCAAGACCCCTACCATGGTGAGTCGCAGGCCATCGGACTCAGCTTCGCGGTCCCGAACTCACTACGGAAAAAACCACCGAGCTTGAAGAACCTCCTGAAAGAGCTCAGGAGCGATCTCGATTGTGAAGTCCCGGCAGAGGATTCCGATTTGACCGGCTGGGCACACCAGGGAGTCCTCCTTTTGAACACCCTGCTCACCGTCCGACAGGGCGAGCCCCTGTCACATGCCGATTCAGGATGGGCGAAGTTCACCACAGGCGTGCTTGATGCGCTCAACCGCCGGGAGCGGGGTCTCGTGTTTCTCCTGCTCGGAGGTCATGCGGCGAAGCTCCGTCACCGCATCGACACGACCCGACACCGTATCATCGAAGCTCCACATCCCTCTCCCCTTTCCGCCTACCGGGGATTCTTCGGTAGCCGAATCTACTCAAAGACAAACGAAGCACTCAGAGAGTTGGGGCACACTCCAATTGATTGGGCCCGAATCAGTATCAACGGATCAGTTTAAAATAAAAAAAGGGCCCGAAGCTTTCGCTCGGGCCCTTAGAGTCATCACGACTACTATTCAGGGGGGTGTGGGGTGGATCATCGCCTTACGAGTTTTCTTCCGGCTCCCGACTCCAACTGATCCCCGCTCTATCATTATTCAGTTTTGCGAACTTTCGCCGCATCTCTCCGAACCTGGCCGGGTTCGAATCTGCGGTCCATGAGACCCACCGACGTCTGGTGGTCATCTCACGCTGGGCTTACCGTGGGGGCCCCGCATCGTGGAACTGGTGCTTATCGTCTCGTGCGTCATGAGACAGCTGTTGTGCTGCGGTTTTTCTCATACCGTCCTCCGTGAATTCAGAATCTCATTGTTGATTGATTCGGTCAACTAATTTTCGAGAAAAAAGTGAACGATCCACTCAAAAAAATCTCCTGCGAAATCAAACTGTGTCTCGGGAACCCTGCCTGAAAATCACCGAATTGCGGGCAAAAACCGACACTATTCCGCTCAGCAGCATGATCGCTCCACAAACCGCCATGACTTTTCGGACTCCGAGGACCTGAAAAGCCCAAGGTGAGAGTGCGAAGAACACGAGAGTGATCAAAGAATCGAGAATCACCTTCACCCGGAATACGTCTGACAGCTCAAGCGGTCGAAAATGGGCCTGAGCCAGATCCACAAATGGCAGATCATTCACCGGTCCCCCCATGGCAGTCAGGCCAATCGCCCAGTGGAGCCAAAAGACTTCTCGAATCCCACTGAGAGCAAGGAATCCAATTCCGAGCCAAATCAACCCTCCGTAGATCCAGAGTTCCGGATGCAATCTTCGCAGACTCCCGATCCCGAGCGCTCCGGCGAGGTTTCCCACACCGTATGCAGCAATGAGCGTCCCGTAGGTCGAGACCTCTCCAGGACGCATCTCTTCCACCAACAGGGCAAGCCCCACCCCGTAAGCAAGACTCCAGGCCCCCCCACTCACACACTTGGCCCAAAGACTCCGATAAATCGCGGGAACCCTGCGAACTGAATGCCAGGCTTCGACCAGACCTCCGGCCCCCCGCTCATCTTTGTCGTCCGAAGTCTGAGGAAGTCCGATGGATCGTATGCTCGACGCTGAGCCGAGGAAGCTCAGGGCATTGATCGTGAAGAAGTGGACCAGTGGAACCCAGGCTGTGAGTACTCCCACTATGGAAGGCCCCACCACCCGGGCCAGGCGATACGTGGTGGCCATGAGACCGTTAGCGCCCCGGAGTAGCTCAGGTGTGCGAGCCACTCTTGGCAAAAGCTCCATCAGAACCGGTTCGAAAACGGCACTGAGGCCGAATAACAATACCGTGGCGAAGACCAGGGCGGGAAACCGGAACTGAGGAAATGGATAGCACACCACAGGAATCAGAGTGATCCCGGCACGATAAAGATCGAGACGAATCAAGACTCGATCACTCGGAATCGATCTGAACCAACGTGAAGCGAGGCCCGCCCCTACGAGTCCGGCAAGTACGAGCAAGACCGAAAGCCATCCGGCGTCCTTCCCCACCTCCTGGACACAGATCCAGGTGAAGGCAACCCGATAAACCTCGTCCCCCACTCCGGACAGCACCTGTCCGAACCAGAGCGCAAAGATGGATCGGTCGAACAGGGCCCGGATCAAACGGTCTTCAGCTCATTGACCAGTTTCTGGAGGCTCTCCTTGGCGTCACCGAACAGCATGCCGCACTTCGAATTGAAAAAGAGCTCGTTCTCGATGCCCGCGTAACCGGACTTCATGGAACGCTTGAGCACGATGATCTGCTTCGACTGGTCGACATCCAGAATCGGCATTCCGTAGATCGGGCTACTCGGGTCCGTCTTGGCAGCCGGATTCACGACGTCATTGGCCCCCACGACGAGAACCGCATCCGTTGTCGGGAATTCGGAATTGATATGCTCCATCTCGACGAGCTTGTCATAGCTGACATTGCTCTCGGCAAGCAGGACGTTCATGTGTCCGGGCATCCGGCCGGCCACCGGGTGAATGGCGTACTTCACATCCACGCCTTCGGCCTCAAGCATGCTTTCGAGCTCATGGCAAACATGCTGCGCTTGGGCCACGGCCAATCCGTAGCCTGGGACGATGATCACCTTTTGGGCATATTTCATCATGATGGCGACATCCGTTGCCTGGACCTCGCGGACGGAGCCGGAAACCGCCTTGCCACCCCCCGAGGAGCTTGAACCTGCGAGACCGATCAACACATTGGTGAGCGAACGGTTCATGGCCTTACACATCACCACGGTCAGGATGGTGCCGGCCGAGCCGACCAAGACCCCGCCCATGAGCATCACGTTGTTGTGGTAAAGAAAACCACCGCACGCAGCTGCGACACCCGTAAAGGAGTTCAGAAGCGAGATCACGACCGGCATGTCAGCCCCACCGATCGGGAATACGAAGAAAAGTCCGTAAACCGTCGAAATCGCGATCGTCACGAGGAACCACAACATGCCCTGATCCCCGCCCTGGTAAGTCATCACGGATGCGGCGATCACCCCGACGAGAAGGATCGCGTTGATGAACTGCTGCCCCTGAAAGCGGAAGTCCCCGATGGACCCATTCAGTTTGCCCCAGGCAACCATGCTTCCCACGAAGGAAACGGTTCCGATGATGAGGCCGGCAATGATCGGGAGGTAGTGTCCCAGAGTCAGGACCTCCCCGCTTGCCTGAATGGCACGCCACTCGATCACCGAAATCAATGCAGCACAAAGTCCGCCCATTCCGTTGAACAACGAAACCATCTCCGGCATTGCGGTCATCTGGACCCGCTTGGCCATCACGGTTCCCACCACCGTACCCACTGCGATCGCAAGAACGATCCACGTGATGTTTCCAATGATCCGGAACCCCTCCTGGCCCAGGAAGCAGGTTCCGAAGACGGCAACTGCCATCCCGGCCGCGGCAACCAGGTTCCCCTTACGGGCGGAATCGGGCTTTCCCATCATCTTGAGACCGACCACGAATGCGATGGAACCGAACAAGTAAGTCAGCTCGAGTAAGTGGCTCATGATTTAGCTCCTCCTTTGCCCGGCTTCTTTTTGAACATTTCGAGCATCCGGTCCGTGACGACAAAGCCACCGATCACGTTCAGCGTTCCGACGACGACCCCGAGGAACCCGACCGTTTTACTGATCCAATCTTCTTCGCCCGCTTTTCCGAGCACAATGATCGCCCCGATCAGAACCACACCGTGAATAGCGTTGGCGCCACTCATGAGCGGCGTGTGGAGCACACTCGGAACATGGGAGATCAGTTCGATCCCCACAAAAATCATCAACACAATCAAATAAACAAAGGTGATATTTTCACCGATCCAATTCAACAGTTCCATGCTCACCTCAATTCGACGGGTGCCGGATCCCGCCTTGGTGGCAGATCAGACATCCCTGGACGATCTCGTCCTTCAGATCAAAAATCATCTCGCCTTTCGGGGCGATCAACTTGAACAGCTCCAGCAGATTCCGGGCGAAAAGCTCGCTCGCGTTGCTGGCCAATTGCGAAGGCAGATTGAGCGCTCCCACAATGCGGACCCCGTTCACCTCGGCAATCTCGCCGGGGCGGGTCTTGGTACAATTTCCACCCTGTTCGGCAGCCATGTCGACCAGGACCGAACCGGACTTCATCAAGGCCAATTGTTCGTCGTCAACGAGAATGGGCGCCTTGCGTCCCGGGACAAGAGCTGTCGTGATCACCAGATCCGCCTGGGCCAGTGACTTGTTCACGGCCGCACGCTGAGCCTTCCGGTACTCTTCGGACGCCTCTTTGGCGTATCCGCCTTCGCTACCGACCGAAGCACCTTGGACCTCAATGAACTTCCCGCCGAGACTCTGCACTTGCTCCTTGGTCTCGGGGCGAACGTCCGTCGCTTCCACGACGGCACCGAGGCGCTTGGCGGTTGCGATCGCTTGAAGGCCGGCAACGCCGGCTCCGAACACGAGTACCTTCGCAGGGGTCACGGTTCCAGCCGCAGTCATGAGCATCGGAAAAATCTTGTCCATCACAGACGCGCCTTCGATCACAGCGCGGTACCCGGCCAAATTGGCTTGGGAGCTCAACACGTCCATGCTCTGAGCACGTGAAATACGGGGAATGGCATCGAGTGAGAAAGCTGACACTTTCCGCGAATTCAAAGCCTGAACCACCTCATGAGAAGTCCGGTGCTGGAGAATGGAGATCCAGACCGATCCTTCCGGCAATTCGACCACTCGGTTGGCCTCGGGAATGTTGATTTGAACGAACACGGTGGACTCTTTCAGCAAAGCGGCTCCACCTTCGACCACCCGGACTCCGACCTGTTCATAGCTCGAATCCGAGAAATGGGCGGCAACACCGGCTCCTTTCTCGATCGAGATTTCGTGTCCCATTTTTTTCAGTTGGGCACACACTTGGGGAGTGAGCGCGACCCGGTGTTCGCCGGCGCGCGTTTCCTTGAACATCGCGATTCTCATAGCTGGCTCTCCATGGGCGAAAGTCTAACGAAACCGGATGGTTTTGTCTCAACTAAAGTTCGGTTCCGTGATGGTTCTTTTGTATTGTCCTTTTCTGGCGCATCGCACCCTCGCTATACTGCCTCCATGCTGAATGAAGCCATTGCAAAAAAAGTGATCGATTGTGCCCTTTCCCTCGGAGCGGACTTCGCAGACCTGTTCATCGAACGGAACCGGACCCTATCGGTAAACCTGAAATCGAGTAAGGTGGATCAAATTACTGACGGAATCGATTTCGGAATCGGTCTCCGGGTTCTATTCGGAACCAAGGTCCTTTACGGATACACGAACTCTCCAGCAGAAGACGAATTGATCCGGGTCATTCGCCTACTCTGCGCACCGGATCAGCGGACGCCAGTTTTTTCAGGCTCAACCTCCTTTCGAACGGAAGGCAGAGTCTCCCGATCGGCCTCTCACTCTCCCTTCGGGTCGGACCTCGAAGCCCGTATCCGCTTACTCAGAAAAATCGACGAATCGACCCGGAAACAGAGCCGGGAAATCTCCCAGGTCTCGGCTCACTCCCTCGAGCGGCACCAGGAAATCGAACTGTTCAACTCCCACGGACTTCACGCGACCGATCTCAGACTGTACACGCGGATCGGCTCGGAAGCTGTAGCCACGGATGGCGACCAAAAGGACTCCGCCTTTTACGGACCAGGGGCTGCATTGGGTTGGGAATATGCAGAGAAACTTGACCCTGAATTCATTGCGAACGAGATCGCCCGGCGGGCCGTGACTTCACTCCATGCTGAGCCTTGCCCGGCGGGAAGCATGCCCGTGGTGATCGACCATGCCTTTGGTGGAGTGATCTTTCACGAAGCCTGCGGACACCTGCTCGAGACCACGTCCGTCGAGAAAAAAGCCTCGGTGTTCTGGGATAAAAAAGGGGAACCGATCGCCCACTCTGCTGTCAATGCGGTGGACGATGGAACCATCCCGGGGGCCTGGGGATCTTTGTCGATCGACGACGAAGGCATGCCGACCCAGAGAACCCAACTGATCAAAAACGGACGTCTGGAGAACTTCATGGCCGATTACGTGGGAAATCTGAAAACGGGACACCCGCGTACCGGATCCGCACGGAGGCAGAGCTACCGATTCGCGCCTGCCTCGCGGATGCGGAACACATTCATCGAACCCGGCCCCCACCGCTTCGAAGAGCTGATCGCCAGTATCGACCGCGGTCTGTACGCCAGATCCATGGGGGGAGGATCGGTGAAGACCGGAACCGGCGAGTTCAACTTTGCCGTCCAAGAAGGCTACCTGATTGAGAACGGTAAAATCACCCGACCGGTGAAAGGGGCGACTCTGATCGGAACGGGTCCGGAGACGCTGAAACGGATCTCCATGGTGGCCGATAATTTCGAGATCATGGCAGGCATGTGCGGCTCGGTGAGTGGGAGTATCCCTGCGAGTGTGGGCCAACCCGCCCTCAAAGTGGACGAGATCCTGGTGGGAGGTGCCAAATGAGGCCGGAAATCGAATCGACTTTGGAGTGGGCCAAAAAGCTGGGAGCCGATCAGTCTGATGTCATCCTGAACGAGGGGAACGCACTTTCCCTGTCGGCCCAACAGGGTCGTATCGAAACTTACAAGGTCACCTCATCCCGCTTGATCGGAGTCCGGGTGATCCGGGACCAACGGGTGGGTATCAGTTATTCTGAGGATCTTTCACTGGACTCGCTCCGTTCGATGGTGGAGAGCGCTCTCAGGCTCACTCGTGCGGTCGAACGGGACGAAAGTCAGAGCATCACCCTGAGTGGAGAATCCTTGGTCGATACCAATCAAAAAACCTACCGTGAGGACAGCACTTCTCTCGAGGAGAAAATCCGCCTGACCCTCCGCCTGGAAGAGGAAATCAAGCAGCGAGACCGGAGAGTCCAAGGCGTTCCTTACAACGGCTACTCTGAGGGCGAATCCCACTCCTACTACGGCAATCACCTCGGACTACGGGTCTATGAGCGGGAAAAATCGTTCAATTGTTACACGTCTGCACTCTTGAAGGACGGCGATAAACAAGCCCTTTTCTACCGGGGTGGCAATGGCCGCACCTTCCAGGAGCTGGATCCTGAGACCACCATCGCAGAAACTCTTCAACTCACGGGAACCTTGCTCGATGCCCGCCCGGTTCCCACTGGTAAATACGATGTGATCTTCGAGCCCGACTGTTTTCAGGGGCTCTTCACCTGTTTCACCGGACTCTTTTCGGCCAAAGCGGTGAAAGACGGCTACAGCCGCTTCGGGAACTCCCTCGGAGAGATCATCGCTCACCCGGAACTGAGCCTTCGGGATCTACCGCGCTTCGAGCGAGGGTTTCACCATGTGTTAACCGATGCCGAAGGGGTGAAGAAAACCGACCTCACCCTCATTGATCAGGGCAGACTGGTCTCGCTCTACCACAACTCGGCTACCGCCCGGCACTTCGGGACGGGCACCACCGGGCACGCAAGCCGGAGCCCGAAGGGCCAACTGGGTACGGCACTGA
Organism: Bdellovibrionales bacterium; assembly: GCA_947462765.1. GTDB lineage: Bacteria > Bdellovibrionota > UBA1018 > UBA1018 > CAIMNF01 > CAIMNF01. The sequence continues at coordinate 53,496 of CANHQK010000008.1, read as the reverse complement.
CCCAACTGGTGATGGATCCCGGCACCACTCCCGACAACCGCTTGAGATCCGGAAAAGTGCTCCGTATCTTTGCTCTCGACGGACTCCATGCCGGGGTCAATTCCTCTTCCGGGGCGTTCTCCCTTGCGGCGAGCGGTGAGCTTCTCGAGGACGGGGTGCCGATACAGGGAGTGAAAGGCATCACCCTTTCCGGGAACTTTTTCGACCTGATCCGGAATGTTTCGGGAATCGGACAAACCCTGCTTGCCACCACGGGCAAAGGATTCTTCGCGCCCGAGATCCGCTTCAGCGAACTCCAAGTGGCCGGAAGCTAAGGCCCGTGTTAGAATGAAGGAAGGGGGAAAAAGCCCATGTTTGGAATATCATTCGAGCACATGCTGATCATCGGAGTGGTCCTGCTGATTTTCGGACCGAAACGGCTCCCGGATCTCGGACGCTCCCTCGGCCAATCGATCAAGAACTTCAAGGATTCCTTCAATGGAATTGAGCCGAGCCGCGAGCAGGACCGGATTGCCGAGAAAAAGAAGTCCGACGACGATTCCCACCAGCAAAACAGCTAGACAGTCAGCGCTTCCTTTGGTCTGATGGGCGGGATTCAACCGATCCAAAGGGGGACCCATGCCTTTCATTATTTTTGCGTTGCTGACCCTGACCTGTGCCCGTGCTTCCGACCACGATCTCCAGCACCTACCGAAACCCTTCGCTTTCCGTGACTCCAAGGCGGTCTTCGCTGATTTTGAAGAAGCCCTGTACGAGGTCACCTACGACATCAATACCCGCCAGGCCGTCGCCAAAACCCAAATTCGATTCCTGACCATTGAAGCAGGATATCCGGTTTTCGACTCGGTGAAAGATCCCACCACACTCTCCCTAGACGGAAAGCCTGTCACGGCTTCCCTGACCCGAACCCCGGGACAAGAAACTTCGGTTCGGGTGATCGAGCGCCTGACCGCACCGGGAATGCACCAGCTTGACCTCACCCTTCCTCTCACCGATCTGGTCGAGTTCCGCCAGGACGGGGTGAAGAGCGCATTCTGGACCTCTGACCTCGAGGAACGCCGTTTTCTTGAACGTTATCTCCCGGCCAATCTCGAGTTCGATCAGGTGAAGATGACTCTGATCCTGCGCTTCAAGGGGTTAACCTCCGAGCAGACCCTCTACACCAACGGAGTGGTTCACCGCTTTGATGCCCAGACCTACGAGATCCGCTATCCTTCCCACTTCACTTCCTCGAGCATCTTTTTCCATACGGCTCCGAAAGGGCTCTACCCGGAGCTGCGGTTCGGACTCCGTTCGATCGACGGCCGGGAACTCCCGGTGGTGCTGTATACCAATGGCGGAGTGTTCTCGTCCTCGCTCGAACGTTTGAAGGACCGGGTTACCAGCGTCATTTCTGAGCTCGAGCGGGATTACGGTCCCTTTCCGCATCCATCGATCACGGTCTATTTGGCCGGTGCGGGCGGAATGGAGTACTGCGGAGCGACCATGACTGACATGTCCGCCGTGGGCCACGAACTGTTCCATTCTTACTTTGCGCGGGGAATGATGCCGGCTAACGGCAATGCCGGATGGGTGGATGAGGCCCTCGCCTCTTGGCGTGATGACGGGTACCAGGCCATCGGAAGTCTTTCGGGAAGTACAGGGATGTCCTCCCACCCCTACTACACCCGCTCGACCGATCGCGCCGCCTATTCCTTCGGAGAGCGATTCATGAGCTACCTCGACGGAAAAACCCGTTCGAAAGGGGGCTTGAAGCCCTTCATGCGGCACCTCGTCGCAACCCGGATTTTCCGTCCCTTCCACATCGAGGAATTCATCGGCTGGATGGGCGAGTACTATCAAGCGTCGTTCGTGGAGGACTTCAAACGCTATACCTACGGTACCCGGTCCTTCGAAAGCGCCCTGCCTGTCAGGGCCTCGCACGAGATCCATCAGAAATTGCATCCCGAGATGCTTCAATCCCTGCTCTGAATCATTACTTGAAGGAGAATCCAATGAAATCGAACACCTCGCGTCCCGTTCTGACCCTCGAAGCCGCCCGATTCCTGGTCGATCAAGCGGTTGCCAAAGCCTCGGAAACAGGAATGCGAATCTCGGTTGCAGTGCTCGACCATGCCGGAAGACTTCGCGCCTTCGCGTCGATGGATGATGCGGCCCATGTGAGCCTCGAGGGCTCGATCAAAAAAGCCAAGACTGCAATGGGATTCGGGCTCCCGACGGGTGAACCCTGGTACCAGTTCATCAAGGATGATCCGATCCTCCTCCAAGGGGCACAGCACTTGCCGGACTTCATTCTGTTGGGAGGGGGATCACCCCTTAAAGCCAAAGGCGCCCTCATTGGTGCGATCGGAGTCAGCGGCGGTCATTATGCCCAGGACGAAAAATGCGTGAAGGCGGCTCTTGAGGCCTTGCAGGCGATCGATCCAGAATTCGGAGCATGAGCCCTTTCTCGACCCCTCACTTGCCCACTGGAGCCCTGGCTCAAACCCTTGAGCGGCTGTCTCCATTGCTCAGTCAGATCATCGAGACCACTACCTTCACCGAGCTCGGGAGCGCCATCCTGAACGTCCTTCGCCGGAATATCGAGTTCCGATCGACGGGGTTCTACTTCGTCAACCAGGAAACCGGACTCCTCGAATTGATCCATGCGGAAGGACTCTCGCCCGAGGAACGGGCCGCTGCCGAGGCCACCGCAATGGACCGTCACCCGGGTTGGGTCATCCGGAACAAAGCCACCTGGATGAGCGGGACTGATCCGGAACCGCAAATGGAATTCCAGAAACGTCTCCAGCTCACCTCCAGGCTCTATTGTCCGATCCTTTATCAAGGTGAGTGTGTCGGAACCATCGGTGTGGTTTCAGACCGGGAAAATGCATTCAACTCCGACCACCGAGCCTATATTGAATTCATATGCCGGGTGGTTTCAATCACCTACGAGAACATCGCCCATAAAGAGGCTCTCGAAAAAAGCAGGGAACGACTGGATCAGGCTGTCCGATCACTCAAATTCGGGATCTGGGATTGGAATCTGAAAAAGAACATCCTGGTCTGGGATGAGTACATGTACGAACTCTTCGAGATCCCGGAGGGGGAATTCAGCGGCGCCTACGAGGCTTTTGAAAAGACCTTGCACCCGGACGATGTCGCACGGATCCAGTTTGAACTGGCTGAGACTGTCCGGCTCAGAAAAGACTTCAAAGCCGAATTCCGTGTCGTCACCCCCTCAGGAAAAACCAAGAGGATTGCTGCGAGTGCCCGCTGCACCTTCGCCCCAGACGGAACGATCGAGCGCCTGGTGGGTGCGAACTGGGATGTGACCGAGGTCCGAGAAAAAGAAATCCAGATGCTACATATCTCTAAAATGTCGAGCTTGGGCGAAATGTCCGCCGGCATCGCCCATGAAATCAATAACCCGCTCGCCATCATTCTGGGCAAAGCCCAGCATTTGAAACTGATGCTGGCCAAAGACCGACCCGCACTCGACTCCGTGGCGAAGGGGGTCGAGGTGATCGAACAGACGTCGAACCGGATCGCACGGATTGTGAAGGGGCTCCAGATTTTCTCACGGGATGGCAACCGGGACTCTTACGAGCAAAAAAGCATCCAAGACATCATCGAGGACACAGTGAGTTTCTGTCATGCCCGGTTCAGGAGCCATGGTACCGAACTCCGGATCGACCCGATCCCTGCCGGTCTCATGATCGAGTGCCAGTCCACCCAGATTTCTCAAGTGTTACTGAACCTGTTGAATAACGCATTCGACGCCGTACAGGGACTCGAAGAAAAATGGGTCAGAGTCGAAGTGCTAGACGTCGGAGAACGCCTGGAAATCAGGGTTTCCGATTCCGGTCAGGGCATACCAACCGAAATCGCCAAAAAAATTCTTGAGCCGTTCTTCACCACCAAAGAAGTCGGCAAGGGTACCGGACTCGGTCTCAGTATTTCACTCGGTATCGTAAAATCTCATCAAGGTGAGCTCAAACTCGACCGAAACCAGCCCAATACCACTTTTGTGGTGAACCTACCGAAGCGTTATGTGCCCAAAAAATCCTGAATCCGACCCTCTGCGCGCAGAGCTTGAAAAATCACTCGGTCCTGCCGAATGGTCACTGATCAGAAAGCAAATGGCGAAGGACACCGTGATTGTCGTGTCCCCTGCTCTGGAGCTCATCGAAGTGGCTCTTGCCGTAGCCAAGAACGAAGAAGACCGCGTGAAAGAATGGATCGGGTCCGGTGCCGTCACCAAACCCGATCTCGACATGCTCTCCAGCTGGGAAAAGACCCCCGAGCGCACCTTTCTGTGCGTCGTGGTCCATCCCTTTGTTTTGATCCAGACGTTCGGTAATTAAAGAGTCGAAAGTGAAAGATCGGTCCGGAGACGGGTTTCGCCCACTGTGACCACCTTGCTCGAACGCTTCAAACCCGGCGCCTCGACGCTGATCTCGTATTGTCCCGGATTGAGAATGACCGTAAAGAAACCCTCAGCAGCGGGGCGGACTTTTTGCTTGAACGTCCCACCCACCGAACGGACTTCGAGGGTCGCATTTTGTACACCCATTCCGGAGGGACCCCGAACCTGACCGTAAAGCGAGGCTCCATCCATTCGGGACAGGAGGTACCTCCAGCCTGCACGCTGTCCGGCGACCGTCTTGTCGCGCCATTGCGCATAAGAAGGCTGGAATCCCTGAGAGGTCGAATTGACCTCGATCACGTAAGGAATCACTCCCGCAACGGCGTAATGCCAGTCGATATCGCCACCGTCGACCGAATAGAGAAGCTCAGGAGCGGTTCCGGCACGGTAAGTCCCACGCCCGTCATCCTTTACGAGCTTGGAGGCGAGCTCTTTACCGATTTTTTCAACCACCTCGTGCGTCTCGGTACGCTGACCTGCACAGCCATAAGGATAGATCACGATCTCACTGTAGGAATGATAGGAAATCGAGAAGACCGGACGGATGTTCGAGACAAAATTCATCATGACCTGGGTTTCCGGCTCGGAGGCGGCGCTGTCTCCGCGGAAGTCCTGGGCCCAGCGTGATCCACTCGATCCACGACAGCTGTTCCAGGCATAGGGATAGTTCCGGTTGATATCGACACCGTACCCGCCACGGGCATTCTTCCGCCACATGGAATCGCTCGTCCAAACCAGATTGTTTCCGTCCACATTGAACATCGGCACCACGTCGACGACGTAGTTCCGAAGCCACTGCGTGATTTGTGGATCTTTACCATACCCCTGAAGGAGTTGATCGATGATATCGAGGCCCACCTCGGAGGTCATGACCTCACGGGCATGGTGCATGGAATTGAAAAACACGTGCGGCTTGGAGGCGGAGGCCTTCGAAGCATTTTCAGTGATCTGGATCGCCCAAATGTCACGGCCCTGAAGGGATTTTCCGATTGAGATGAGTTTGGTGATTGAAGGATAGGCGGCCGCGTATTGCTTCAGAGCGGATTCGACCTTGGTCGGGTTCTGATAGCGGGAATCGGGAGCTGAGGAGTCGACCTTCTCCAGGATTTCGCGAAAACGGAAGCCGTTCTTGGAAAGCCACTCGGCCTGAGCGGCATTCACCAATAAGTCGGCCTCCCGAGTATCGAGATTCACGCCGGCCACGTCGATCGATTGCCCCTGAATGCGCTTCATTCCATTGCGATAGTCGGAAAGTTGGACCCGTACCAGACGGTTTCCTGTGGTGTGGGCCACTGCCGGACGACCGGAAAGCAAAGCGAATGCGAGCAAAAGAACGACGAATGATTTCATATTGAACTCCCCCAGTGGCGAGAGTGTCTCTGAAGGGATGCGGAGTTTCAACCGCTTTCTGTAAACGTTTTTACAAGGTGCGCCATCACTTCCTCGAGTTCCGGATGGCCCGAATGGCGGCCGCCCTCAACTCCTCGTCGGAACCCTGGATGAGTTCGCGATGAACTTCGTGCCGGACTCGCTCCCTCACCCCCGGGCTCAACTTGGACCGGAGCAAGCCCAGAAAACGGGGCTCTGCTACCACCACCAGCTCCGTGAACTCATGATGCCCGAGAGCCTCATCGAGTCTGCCCGCCACCGCACCCGCGAAGTGTTCTACGTTCCGTTCCGCATGATGGAAGGTCCGATCGAGCGAATGGCGGATGGTTCCGTCTCCGGCGCTCGACATGCCCGAACCGGGCCGGTCGGAATCGAAATCGCTTTCCATCCGACTCCCGGCCGGGTTCTCCAGACGGTCCACAAACTGAAAGTGGTGATCCGGAAGATCCCGATAAAACACCGCCCCCGTCCGGTTGGCAAAGACGAACCAACGGGACTTTCGCTCTTTCACCGTATGGTCTCTGAAATAGTTTCCAGCACCTGTTCTCATGGAATCCTCACAGGAGGTGGGGACGGCGCTCGGATTCCACTTCGTGTTGCCGATCCGCCACTTTGACCACCAATTCCAGTTCATCGGCCAAAACCGCCAGCAACTCGTGACTCGTGACGATTCCCGAAAGACTTCCCGTGCCGTCCACCAGGGGAATCCGGTGGATGCCGTGTTCCTTCATGAGGTTCAACACATGATAGAAACTGTCACTGATCTTGGCCGAAACGAATTCGGAGGACATGACATCACGGACCAACACACCGTCCGGGGGTATCCCGAACGCGCAAGTGGACACGACGATGTCACGGTCGGTGAGCACGCCCACGGGGATCTCCCGGAGACCCTCTTTCTTGACCACAACCAGGCTCCCCACATGCCGGTCGCGCATCAGCTTCGACGCTTCCTTCAGGTTCTCCGACCCCGCAATGGTGACGACTTTCCGATTGGCGATTTTCTCAAGAATCACGATTCTTTCTCCTTGGCACATGAATTGGGATGAGCCCGGTCCGGAAGCCACATGGACTCCGGACCGGGTGGCAGTCAAATCACTGGTTCGACCGCCGTTCCGGGCTCAAGGCCCGGGACTGACACTCCCCGAAGGGAGCGGGTTCACGAACAAGACACTCAGTCATCTCTGGATTTCTCCATAAGCACACCACCTGCCTTCCAGCCGCTCGTGCCGCCGAAATGAAGAGCAAGGGAGATGCCAACCTATAGCCCTTGAAATTCCTTCTGTTTTGAAGGCATCCAGGAACCCTCCGGGACGGAAAGTTCCTCCAGAGAGACAGGCATTCTTGACGCGGCAGGGCTTTTTTCCAATCGAACCTTCCCCTAAGATGATCCCATGCGAAGCTTACTCATGGTCCTGGTTCAAGTCTTCCTCTCCGCTCAAGCATTTGCCTCCACGCCTCCCCTCAATTGGGTGGATCTCGAGCCCGGGATTTTAGTCCGCCTCACCACCCCGCTGATCATCGACCCTGCCTTGAGATTCGAAAAGGGGGCCAAGTTTGCCATCAATCACTCGGAACCCCTGCCTTCGATCAAGGTCCAGATCCTGAAACTCCGTCACTTCCCCTGCCCCCTGCCTATCGCCGAAAGACGGGTACCGATGACGATCCTGGATTCAGGACAGGGATTCGAAATGGAAAAAGGCTGTGAAGTGACGCTTTACCACGAATTCCATGAATTCTACCGTCCGAGCCCTTTCGAACAGGACGACCCGTGAGCCTCCCGTGGCAGGTCCCCTTCAAGCCGGAGACTGAATTCAACGTTCACACCCGACCACGGTTTTTGAACTGGGAAAAAAGCTTTGTTTCGGGCCCGGACAGTCCCCTCTACGAAATCACGCACTGGAAGTCCCCTGAGTCGCCGGACTGGCTCCTGTCCAAAGTAGGGTTCAAAGCGCGCGCGGAGGGACCTCCGGGGCATGTGCACGGCGGAGCTTCTGCGGGTTTACTGGATGAGGTGATGGGAGTTCTCGCTTGGGACCGGGAGCACGCCTGTGTCACGCGGTCACTCCAGATCCATTATGCTCGTGCCATACCGATCGGTCTCCCCGCCAAAGTGCTCACCCGGCTGGTCGAAGTGGATTCACGATCCCTCGAGTTGCACTCCACGGTTTACAACACCGAGGGCCTTCCCTATGTCTCCTGTCAGGGCATATTTCATATCCTGACAGCTACACAACTGGCGCGATTCAAAACCGGGATCTGAGCAGGTTCCGGTTCCCCGCCTCGAGAGCCGGTCCTGGCTGAACAAGCTTCTCGTTCAAGCCTTCCGTCCGACCACCGAGCACGGCCAGAAGCACATCTCCGAAAGCGAGAATGCCTTCGAATCTCGACTTCTCACCCGTGCGGAGATCTGAAAACTCCACATCGAAAAAATCACCGTCGGAGAACGAGGACTCTTCGATCCGGATCTCGAAGGGGTGAGTCGCCACCCGGGCCCGTGCCAAGCCGGGACCGATGACTTTCACCTCAGGACAATGACTCTGGAGGGCATGATAAACTTTTTGGTTGCGACCGTTCAGGGTGTACGGAAGGACCACACAATTACGGACCCGGTCGACCAGATAACCGAGGATGCGTGGAGAAATCCCGGATTCGTCGGCACGAACGGGCGAGGGAAGCAGGGTGAGGAAACCGAAAAGAATCAGGATTCGAGTTTTCATGGCCCTCTTGTACTCCCGTTTGGATATGAACAAAAGGCATTTAATGTGATAATATTATTCCATTATGGAATTATATCATCTCAAGATTCTCAAAAGCCTGGTGGAAGATCCCCACATGAGCCGGACCTCCGACCGATTCCGGATGACCCAGTCGGCCCTCTCGAAACGCCTCCAGAGCCTGGAATCGGAACTGGGTGTGAAGCTTTTTGACCGGCGGGGACCCCGGGGCCTCGAACCGACTCCTGCAGCAAGGGAACTGGCCCGTCTGGCCGAGCAATTGCTGCTGTCGTGGGACTCGGGACTGAGAAAGCTCCATCAGCACCAGGATGAGCCCGAACATTTCGGAATCGTAGGACCGCAGATCTTCATGCGCGAAGTCCTGCTTCCCTGGTGGACCTCCAGGAATCGCGCCCATCCGAGCCTGTGTCTCGATGTCCACGTCTCGGCCCTCTCGAGAGTCTCTTTCGAGCTCGTGCAGGCCGGTCTCGATGCCGGCATTCTTGAACACCAAGAAGACTTGAGCGATTTCATCTGTAAGCCGATCTTCACCGAACAGTGGGGCATCGTCTCCCATCCAGGGGCATCCTTGAGCCCCGATCGGCGCTCATCCTTGGATAGCTTGTCGTGGTGCACCCTCTCGAGCCAGACCAACCCGGTGGAGGAATGGCTCGTCCGGCGGCAAAAAATGGCTCCCCCTGTTTATCGCTTGTACTGGAACGACCTAACGGCCCTGGCCAGCTTCGTCTCAGCCAACCCGAATTCAGCCACAGTACTCCCCTTGCACACCTGCAAAAAAGCCGTTGAGGCCGGAGCCCTCCGGTTCACCCCACTCGGCAAAGGATCCAGCCGGACTCTGTATCTGGCCTGGCGAAGGAGCCATCCTCATAAGAAATTCATCCACGAGCTATTGAAACTGGGAGAGTCCTACTCCTGACAGATATTCCGCAAGGAAACGGTAAATTCCACCCTGCGGTTCCTTGAATCATCCGAGGCGATCCCCCTGCTATTCATGCTCCAGGCACGCCGGGAGGCGATCCCGCGCGGACAAAACCGGGCCTCGTCCATGTGCTGGTTCCTGACAAAATAATTCATGACTGAAATCGCCCGTTCGGTCGAGAAAAGATAAGGGTCTTCCCCAGAAACCGGAGGCTTCTTGTCGAGATGTCCTTCGATCAGGACATTCCCCTGCACCTTCTGGAATATCTTGGCGAGTTGTTCGAGACGTTTGTGCGCCTCCTTTTTAAGCTCCGTGCCTCCGGGTACGAACAAGTCATCACCGGGAATCGAGAACTTCAAAACTTCCACATCTGAATCGAGCTCGAGTCCGAAAGTGATGTCGCCAAGCTTGGACTCAACCTCATCTTTCAGGTCTTTCAGTGGCTTTTGAACGAGATCATCCGGCACAGCCCCTTCGGCCCCCTTGTTCATCGAGTCACCCTGACCATAGCGTTCACCGAGCGGAATGGCCTCGGTGGTTTTCTCGTCACGACCCTTGTTGTAAGGGGTGTTGGGATGATTGAAGTAATGCGAGACAATGGATTTCGTCTCTTCATCCGCGCTGGTCAGCCAGAGAACCAGAAAGAAGGCCATCATCGCAGTCACGAAGTCCGCATACGCCACCTTCCAGGCACCACCATGGCCCCCGCCATGCCCGCCCTGGACTTTTTTGATGACGATTGTGACGCCCTTTTCCTTGTCTTTTGCCACGCTTCAGTCTCCGGTTACGCCGCAGCCTTCTGGCCAGAGGTCGCCTTATCCACTTCATCGAAGCTCGGGCGGACGCCCGGAGGCACGGTCCGACGAGCGAACTCGACACACACCTTCGGTGCGCACTCCTTGGCCAAGGCAAGGACCGCAGACTTGATCACGTCGATGTACTTGCCTGCGTCATGGATGTCGGCTTCGATCTTGGTAGCGAGTGGTTGCATGAATCCGTAAGAAATCAAAATCCCGATGAAGGTACCGACGAGAGCGGCCGCAACGTTTTTACCGATCGCTTCCTTACCCTCCGAGAGCGCTCCCATGGTGATCACGACCCCGAGAACCGCAGCGACGATCCCGAGACCGGGCATCGCGTCCCCGAGTTTGGAGATGATGGTCGGGGCGTGCAACTCTTCCTCATGGGCCGACTTGATGTCCTTATCCATCAGGTCTTCCAGATCATAAGGACTCATCGGAGACGACACTTGAACCTTCAGGGTATCGCACAGGAAATGGAGCGCATGATGATTCGCCAACACCCCGGGGTAGCGCTTGAAAATTTCGGATGAACCCGGATTTTCAACGTGGGGTTCGAGAGAAAGCGGGTTCGTCTTGACCACTTTGCAGAGCTCATACAGGCACATGAGCAGTTCGAGGTACTGTTCTTTTGTATTCGGCTTCGACTTCAACGCATGAAGGATGGCGTGGATGATCCCCTTGATCTGGGCCGGGGAGTTCCCGATCACCAGAGCTCCCGCTGCCGCACCGAAGATAATGAGGAATTCGGTAGGCTGGTTCAACACCATGATGTTTCCATGGTGAAGCACATAGCCCCCGAGCACGCATCCGATCACGATGATACCGCCGACGATTACCATAGTTTCTCCTCTTCTGTTTATCGGACTCCGGGTGCAAAAACTTGACAGTTACAGGCCCGCCTCACCCATCGAAGTCTTCATCTGCATGTAATCATTATTGAATTGTCAGGTTTTCTTCCGGCTGCATATGGGTTATGTTGCGGGGCGCATGTTGGCATTTCTCTTTCTCTTGCCCCTTCTGGCCCATGGAAGCCCGCCGGTAACGGACTGTGTTCCCATTCCTGAATCGAAATGCTCGGCTGAACTCTGTTTGCTCGGTCCGACAGGAGGCTACCCGCGTCCGACCGCCTGGATCCGGGTGCCCGGGACAGAATCCTCCCGCCTGAGAGTCCACCTGCACGGATGGACCCAGCACGCTAGCGGTGAAGCGATCCATCAGTCCTATGATTTTGACTGGCCTGCTGGACGATCTCCAGACGCTCGGCGGGTGCTCAAAATGGTCCTCGCTTATGGCATGCATCGGGATACTTGTGACCCGTCATCCGGGACCCTCTTGATGCCTCTCAGTCGAGGCCACGTGGATGATTACCGTCTTCACTTCAAGACCCCTGATGATCTGTCCAAATGGAAAGAAGTGGTGAGTGGGAGCATCCTCGCCTCCCGATTGCCCTGGACCCTGAGCGCTCACAGCGGCGGGGGCGCAATCGCCGCCCGGTCCATCGATCCGGATGATTCGTCGCTCGACCGGGTGATCCTGCTCGATGCCACCTATGACTCCGAGACCCCCCTGTTCTTCAACTCGTGGCTGGCCCGTGCTCAAGATCCGCAACAACCGCGGACACTCGAGATCTTCTCAGTCACCCCCCCGACTGCGAGGCATTCAAAAAAAGTATTTCTCACGGGGACCGCGGAGATCAACGGATTCACCCTGACAGTGAAAACGCCCCATGCTCACCTGATCCGTGAAATACGAACCGATACGCAATTCGATCATTATTCGATTGTCCCGGCCAGATGGGACCTCGAAGGGAGGACACCCTGATGAAGCTTCTTTTTTTGATGGCATTGACACTAGCAAGCTCTCTCGATGCAAGAGCTTCCTCGACACTCTTGATCGGGGACTCCCACTCGGTCGGAGCCTTCGGTCGGACGCTGGATTCCCTTCTACGCGAAGATCCCAAACGCGAGGTTCGAACCGTTGCCAGCTGCGGATCGATCATCCGTTGGTTCTATACGGGAGCCCCCACTCCCTGCGGATTCTTGCAAATCGATGCCAAGGGTCGGGTGACCGAAGCTCGTAAGGCCCCCACCCCCTTGCTCGCAGGACTCATTTCCGAACAGAAGCCGGAGCTGATCATTGTCGAACTCGGGGCGAACTACATGGTGGGATACCCCGACGCAACCTTGGTCCGGGATGTGGAGCAACTCCTGAAAGACATCGACGCGACCGGTGCCAAATGCCTTTGGGTGAGCCCACCCGATTCGAGAAAGTATAGGGAGGAGCGGAAATCCCTGGTTGCACGTCTCGAAAAACTGGTGAGCGCCCGGTGCCAGTGGTTCGACAGCCTCCAGTTCACACGGTATCCGGATACCGGAGGAGATGGTGTGCATTACGGAACAACCGAGCTAATTCCCATCGCCAAAGAATGGGCCAAACAGGTCCATGAGGTCGTCGAGTCCCTCTGAATTCCGTCATTCCCCGAGCAGGGCTTTACGGATCCTGATCCCGTTCTGGGATTTGTCCAGTTCGGAACGCAAAAAGCCAGGATCGAGGAAACGTGAGACCTCACGGTACCGGACACTCAAGGCTCCGATCTCGTTGTCATCCAGAGCATTATCGGCAATCGCCAGGCTTAATTGGTCCAGAAAAGCGGCGGCGTCATCGAACACTTCGCACTGTTTCATCATTTCAAGAAGACGCTCGTAGGCTCTCTTTTTGAATTCTGCATCAGGTTCGTCCTTAAAGTTCGCCTTCGCGACATAGGTCTCGAACTTTTTCGGGGGCAATGCGCCAGTGATGATTTTTCGATCCGGGATCTCTCCCTTTTTGAACCGTTCACATTCTGAATCCACATCAAACCGGGTCAGGATGCTGTTCCGGTCTTCGCGCGAGAAACCCTTGCCACAGACTTGGCTGAGTGGAGTCGCGGCCGGCGACCAGACCTTTTTTGACCCGACTTCGAGGTACTCGAGTTCCCGAACGGCTCCGGGTAGGTCTTCGGACTTTCCGAATGGACCCTCGACTCCATAGGAAATGAACAACTTATGACGGACTCGCTTGGCGGGGCCCGACTGCACCCATCCTCTCTGCATTGCTACCCGCTGGATCTCGATCAGGGCATCTGCTTGAGCACTCAAGGTCTGCTGTACAGGACTGCAAGCCAGCCCCAAGGATGTTCTGAGCGGACATAAGCCCGAGAGGGGCTTCGGTACATCCATCTGTGCGATCGAAGTCAGCTCGAGCTCCACATTCCGTAGTTTTTGAAGAAATGCAGCACCCTCAGGAGCCGATCCAACGAGCTCGGTGGCGGTCTGCTGGGCGGTCGGAGCCGTTGATGGATCCTCGAAAGCGATATCGACCACCCACTCGACGGGTTGATTCCAGATCTCCCGACCGGGGTCTATGTCGATGATCATGTTCTGACCGAGGCTCTTGGCCTCTGAGGCCATCTTGAGTACCAGATCCGGAGTGAAGTCACTGCCCCCTCCGAGTTCACCCAATTTTGCCAGAGTCAGATTCGCATCCTCCACCTCCGAAGGATACCTGATGGGATGAGAGTAGATCTGTCTGAGAAATTTCCTCTGACTGAACGGAGGGGAAGGATAAAGAACGGTGAGTAACTCCTTCAGCTCCCCACGGGTAAAGGGAATCATTTCGTTACACAGGATTCCCCGGGACATGCTGTTCAATGATTTCTGAATCTCGGGATCAAGACTCCAGGCCGACCAGACCCGACACCGGCCCGACATCGCACTCGCATCAGGTTTGGGCACGAGGTCTTTCAGCATCCCGTCCGGATCGGACATCCAGGCCACCAAATCCTGATCCTCCGGATAACGGAAATTCACAGCCGTGGTGTATTTCTGGATCAGACTTGCGCCTTCGGCAACCGGTGCGACATCCCTGGACACGACGGGATTGAAATAAGTGGAGTTCTTGATTCCGGGAGCCTCGTTGACATGAACATAGGCTCCGGGGCTCCCGTCAGGATTTGATTCACGGATTTTCGAAGGTGCCACACCGACCGGCTGGGTCTGTAGTTTTTGATAATCTCCCGAGATCGCCTTGACCCCGAAATCCACCTGGGAACAGGACAGAACCCGGATACCAGCTTTCTCCAGCTCGGCGGATTTATCGGCACAAGGATCCGCACCTGCATCCGGCAGCACCGCAATAAACAGGAGAGCAGACAAAACCATCGGCCTCATCGATTCCTCCCGGCTTCGGACAACACGGAATCCCTTGCCCGACAGAGCTCCTGGAACTCGGCCATCGAAAACTGGGTGACCGAACAGGCTTTCCCTTCCAATCTCGCTACAGCCACAGAAGCATACTGGAGCCTCAGCTTCTTTTTCTTTTCGACCTTCTCGCGCTCCCGTAATGAAGGCAGGAGACCTCGCTCACCCATGAGAACCGAAAACAGGATCGCTTCGTACGGACTCCGGTCCGAGCGTGAGGTTCTCAGCGTTTTTCCAACCTGCCCGACGAGTCCGCTCCGATCGCGATGAATGACCTCAAGAGCCTGATGGTAGTCCGAGCGCAGGTTCCGACAGACTTCCGGAAGACGCGACACTTCTCCCGGCCCGGATGCCCGACTCCTGATCCATTCGAAACAACCCGGGCCGCCAGACGCAAGATGCCTGAGTCCGGCCGGCTGAACGCCGGCAAAGGCCAGTTGACTCATTCCCCAGATCATCCCGAGCAAACTCCACAGTCTCACTGCATTAGAATACCGGAAACGAGGCGGGAATGGCTCAAAAATGTTGCGACAACACTTTGACTCCGTTAGAGTTTTTTCATGAAATTGCAAGCCGGTTTCGGTAATCATTTTGAATCGGAAGCCCTTCCCGGAATCCTTCCCGTCGGTCAGAACTCCCCCCAGCAAGTGGCCCGAGGCCTTTACGCCGAGCAGTTGAGCGGCTCGGCCTTCACAGCCCCCCGTCATCAAAATCTGAAGACCTGGCTCTACAAGATCCGCCCCTCAGTGGTCCAGAGTGCCTTCGCGGAAACCGGTCATGCCACTTGGATCAGTGATCCGGCCCAAGGGAATTTCATCAAGACCCCCGAGGCTCTGCGCTTCCGGCCCTTTCCGCTTCCTACCCGATCATTGGATTTTCTGGAGTCCTTGTTCACTTATGCCATGAATGGGAGCCCATTCAACCACTCGGGCTGCGCCCTGCATCTCTACTCATTCAACCGGAGCATGGACCGTAAGCACCTGTATAATGCTGACGGAGAAATGATGATTGTACCGGAAAGCGGAGACTTGGTGATCCGGACAGAACTCGGCATTCTCGAAGTGTCCCCGCAATGGATCGCGGTCATTCCCAGGGGAATGAAGTTCAGGGTCGATCTTGCTGAAGGATGCACTTCGGCCCGCGGATACGTGTGCGAAAACTTCGGTACCCCATTCCAGTTACCGGAACTTGGCCCGATCGGCGCAAACGGCCTTGCGAACCCCTCGGACTTCGAGATTCCCCACGCCAGCTACGAGGATTGCTCGGGTGAGCACCTTCTGTTCGCCAGGTACCAGGGTTCGCTCTGGAGGACGACTCTGGAGGGCTCACCTCTCGACACTGTAGCTTGGAGAGGAAACTACACCCCTTATCGCTATGATCTGAGACGATTCAATACGATCAACACCGTATCCTTCGATCATCCGGATCCTTCGATCTTCACGGTCTTGACTTCGCCAAGCGCCGTGCCCGGCACAGCCAACATCGATTTTGTGATTTTTCCGCCGCGCTGGATGGTCGCCGAACACACCTTCCGCCCGCCCTACTACCACCGGAACGTCATGAACGAGTTCATGGGCCTGATCACAGGGCGCTACGATGCGAAAGAGGAGGGTTTCCTGCCGGCAGGTGCCAGCCTACACAATGCCTTCACCGGACACGGTCCCGATGCGGATGCCTTCAAGAAGGCGTCCGAGTCGAGGCTCGAACCGGTCCGATACGAGAATACAATGGCCTTCATGTGGGAGAGCCAATACCCCTTCTGGCCGTCGGAGCAGGTATTGAAGCGGGGAGACCTGATCGACCCGGATTACCGGAGATGCTGGCAGGGCCTGAAACCCGGGCTCAGTTCAGGAACGCAAGGATGAGCCTTTCCAAGAAAGAGCGCCTGCGTAGGGCCTCGATGATCCTCGAGGAACTCGAACGGCTTTATCCTGATCCCAAACCCCCTTTGGATCATCACGACGCTTACACTCTTCTGGTGGCCGTGGCACTTTCGGCCCAGACCACCGATGCCCGGGTGAATCTGGTCACTCCCGGACTTTTTGCTCGCGCCTCGACCCCGGAGGCCATGGCCCGGTTGAGTGAATCCCAAATCCTGTCCTGTATCAAAACCTGCGGACTCGCCCCGACCAAAGCCCGTAATCTGAAAAAAATGTCACAATTACTGGTCGATCGACATGGGGGCGAGGTGCCACGGACATTCGAAGAACTCGAAGCCTTGCCGGGAGTCGGGCATAAAACAGCCTCGGTGGTGATGAGCCAGATGTTCAACATCCCGGCCTTCCCGGTCGATACCCACGTTCATCGCCTGGCCAAGCGCTGGAAACTCTCCTCCGGAAAAAACGTCGAGCAGACCGAATCCGATCTGAAAGCCATTTTCCCTGAATCTTCGTGGAACTCGGTTTCGCTGCAAATCATCTTTTACGGACGTGAATTCTGCGGTGCCCGGACCTGTGACGGAAAAACCTGCCCGCTTTGCAAAAGGCTGAACGTCAAAACGAAGAGCTGATCTCGGGCTTCGGAACACAGGCTGGAATCGAAAGAGCCTCTTCGATCGAGGTATAGAGGGTTCCTCCATCCGGTTGAACGGACGTCTTCACAAAACGGATATCATCCCGGGTTTGTTCCTCGTCCCGCAACCAGACTGCCTGTAAGCGGGCATTGAGCCCACTGCGGTACTGGATTCGAGTCGACAGGAACTCCGGATCATCTCCACAAGCCGGGACGCTCCAGAATTTTTTTTCGAACCCCTCACCCGTCTCCGAAACTCTCCAGACCCTGGGAGATTCTAATGCGGGGAGGAGCGAAGAATTCCACGGATTCATCCTGCTCAGATAATCCTTCACTGGCCAAACTTCGAAGGGTTCCAGTTCCCGACAGGGGACCAGCTGTTTTCCCGAGACTCGTGAGAGGCAATGGGTTTGGGTGGCCACACCGACCAAACCGAAAGAACCCTCAAGCAAATGGGGTTTCAGCTCCCTGTCGATTTCCTCATTCTGCCGGACCGTGAGATAGCCCTGGATGAGCCCCGCCAATTCACCGGCACGGGTGATCACGGGCGCCCCGGAGTTGCCCACGCGGATTCCACAATCACCGAATGTCATGAGCGGAAGATTCGAATGGTTCAACTGCGGGTACAAGAAAGTGCCGTGACTCGCCCGGCATGAAAGCAGACTCTGGGTTCCCCCGTGCTGATTCTCTCCGCCGTCCATCTGGATCCGGAAAATCTCCACCTGCTCCCCGTTTTCGAGACCACGCTCCGCACGCTTGAGCAGGGCGCGATCCTGGATCTTTTCTTTCAACTTCAAAATGGCGTAGTCCACGCTCTCGATCCCCCGCTCACGGGATCTGAAACGAATGGAGGCACAAGTCCCTCGGACAGCAGGCTTCCCATCGATAGCGGCAAAATGCGCATAAATCTCGCCTGAACAGGGAATGTCTTCGACCTGCTCCGGACGCTCGACCACACTCAAAGCCATACCGATGCAATGATCGTTGGTCAGCACCTCGTCTTCGGAAATCAAAACACCACTGCAACGAGCAAGTCCTTGATCGGTCACCACCGAAATCAAGCTGACGGCGGAATGGCACTCCTCACCGAAGTCACAGCGGAGCTCGCCTCCAGCAGCTGCAATCTTTGCGCTGGCAATACGAGTGGCACGATCCGGCCCCGGTATCCGGTCCATCCGAACCGGTTGAACACCCTTCGAAAACATCCCTTTCTGGCCACAAGCCATGACACCGGCCAGAAGAGGCAGGAGGAGGCAGAGACGGAAAAGAGAAAACAGCCCAAGTTTCACTGGCTCCTTCTATCATGACTCCCCGCATAAATAAACTGTAAACTGACCCCTTTTTTAGCAGTGGTGACCCAGACTTGCTTTATAAAGCATTGAATTCAATTAACTTTTAAAGGAGACCAGGCGCCAGACAGCAGAACCTTCCCTCACACGGACTCATCCTGTGAACTCAGCGCCAGGCGCGGGCGATCGCTGATCGGTCCGAGGTTCCTCAGGCTGGTGGTGGTTTTCACCTTCGGGACATATCCGAAGGCCTTCCGGAAAGCGTCGTCATTGATCACCGTGGGATACTTGAAGTACTCCACCAGGTACGGTGGGAATGGAATTCCGCTCACTTCGGAGAGGACCCTGACAAACGATGCGGATACCAGAGGAGGAATGGGCACCGAAACCGCCTCCGCCCGACGGATGGCATGAGAAAGTGCGATCACCCCTTCGCCTCCCACATTGAAGACTCCGGGAGTCTGATTTTCCAGCGCCAGGATCAGAGCACGGGCGAGGTCTTTCTCATCGATGAACTGCATGAGCGGATCAAAACCGAACACACGCGGACAGACTCCGGACCGGAGCAGGGAGCAGATCGTATTCCGGACATGCTTTCCGATGACGTTGGTCGGCCGGAGAATGGTGGTCCGGATCTCACGCTCGCGCCACATGAAACTCACAGCCGCATGATCGAGCTCCACAGCATCCGCGAGTTCAGGAAAACTCTGGGACGCCCTTAAAGGGGCGGCTTCGGTGAGCGCGAGGGGATTCAACTTGTGGGCACCGTAAACGTGATACGTACTCAGGATGATGAGGTTTTTCACCCCTCCGCTCTTGCACAAATCAAGTAACTTCTGTGTCCCGACCACATTCATCTGAAACCGGTACTGGGGTGAGTACTTCTGGCTTTCGCGGATGCGCCCGAGATGCATGACCGCATCGAACCGATGCTGCTTGAACACCTCGTCGAGTTTCCGGCTGTGGTAATCCGCCACCACAAACTCTCCTGGAAAATGGGTCTCGCTCGGAGCGGGGCGCGGATCCACGCCGACCAATTCATATTTAGGAGACAAGGCCCCTGCAACCAAACGGGCAATGGCTCCCGAAGCTCCGGTGATCAGGATCTTCATTTGGCTGCTCCCGTGAAAATCTTCTCGCCTCTCAAGCTCAGTCCGGTTCGGATTTCCTCCTGGAGGGCATCCTTGACGGTCTGGACTTTGGCCCGAATGGACTCCTCGGACTCACCCGGATCGCCCTCGAAAAACAGCGGCTTGCCGAACCGGACCGTGATCTTCGATGGCAATGGCAATAATCCGAGAGGCCCGAGAAGCGGAAAAAAAGGCGTCACAGGAAAATACGGAGCCCCCATCGCTTTGGCCAGCAATTCAAAGTTGAATACGCTGGGATAGGTTTCCTCCGTTCCAATGATCGCAACCGGCACGACTGGAGTGCGCGTCTCGAGCGCCAGGCGCATGAAGCCGGTTCCAAATCGCTGAAGCTGATAACGGTCTTTGAATAATTTTCCAGATCCCCTGACGCCCTCAGGAAAAACCAGTACCGATTGTCCATGTTGGAGCAATTCCCGGCAATTCATCGGGTCACCCACCATCGCACCAATCCGTGTGAATAATGAACTGACAAACGGTACGGTCGGCACCCAGCGTTCGACCATCGCACGAGCGACCCGTGGCGGTTCGCCCTCGATGAACAAGGCCAACCCGGCCATCATCGCATCAATCGGAACCTGCCCCCCGTGATTACCAATGAAGAGAACGCGACCTTCAGGGATTTGATCCAGACCCGCAGTCTCCACGCGAAAATATTTTTTGTAGAGGAAATAGAGATAGGGTGCGAACTTTCGAAGGGTATCGGGATGCAGACCCCAACGGTCAAAACCCGCCGAGTTGAGTTCAATGTCGAGCCGCTCGATGCGATCCTCAAGACCCGGAACTTCCAGGAGCTCGATTCGATCGAGAGTACGGATCACCGTCTTCAACTGTTCCCAGTCCGTCTCCATCAGGAATCTCTTCAACATGGCGCCCCCTGCCGAGAGAATAAGCTGAAAAACACCGAATTGGAATCAGGAGAAAGCTCCCGGAACGGGCATCAAGCAGCTTTTTTCTGACTGAACCAGCGCACCAAACATCCGGGGATGTCCTGGAGCGCCAGAATCTCTTGGGCGGCACCGAGCAAAATCGCCTCACGCGGCATGCCGAAAACCACACAGGATTTTTCGTCTTGCGCGATGGTCCTGGCCCCGGCATCCCTGAGCCGCTTCAAACCCGCTGCACCGTCATTCCCCATGCCCGTGAGGATGACACCCACACACTCACCTCCGACAGTCTCGGCCACCGAATGGAAAAGATAATCCACGGAGGGTTTGTGGCGATTCATCGGCGGAGCGTCGTTGATCACAATGAACTTCTTACCATCCGCCCTCTTGCGGATCTTCATCTGCCGTCCACCCGGTGCAATGTAAACATGATCTGGACGGATCTCCTCGCCGTCTTCAGCCTCTTTTACCCGGAAAGGACACAAATCGTTCATCCGCTCCGCGAAGGCCTTGGAAAACATCGCAGGAATGTGCTGAACAATCAAAGTCGGAGGAATGGCTTCGGGGAGCTCGATGAGAATCTTGCGCAGGGCCTCAGTCCCACCCGTGGATGATCCGATCACCAACAGACGATCCCGCTCCATCGAAAGGGCCACCCCGGAGCGGCGCCGGGTACGGGTGGATTGTCCGGAAGGAGCCGAGACCTTCACCTTCACGCCGGCCGCAGTCTTGACTTTCTCAATCAACTGGGGCGAGATCTCAGAGATTTCTGTGGCGCTGGGTTTTTGAATGTAGTCCACCGCTCCGGCTTCCAGGCACTGGAGCACCTCGGACCCCTCCTCCAGGCTGACGGCCGAAACCATGACAGTGGGGATCGGGTGGGTCGGAAGAAACTTCCGTAGAAATTCGAGGCCGTTCATCTCCGGCATGTGCAGATCGAGCGTCAGCACATCTGGTTTCAGGCTCTCGATCAAACGATAGGCTTCGGACGGGCGATCAGCGGTACCCACCACCTCGACGGATGTGTCGGAATTCAGAATTTTGGTGAGCAGATTCCGGATGGTTTTGCTGTCATCGACCACCAATACCCTGAGCTTCCTTGAAATCCGGACCCGATTTTCACTCGGATTGAAAGAAACCTCGAATGCCCCATTGCGAACTGCAGCATTGGCAAGTGGACGTTCCTGTTTCTTCATCCAAGTCTCGATCGAACGGAGGGTGTGCTCCTCTCCTGCAAGCTTGCAACAGAGAATCTCTCCGAGCGCGCCCTCCAACGTTCGGAAGGCTTTATCGAAATCCGCCGGTACTGCGGATCTGGAATTCAGCCAGATTGCGGCGGACTCCTTCGGTCCATGAGCAACCCAAAGCACGCCGTCAAAGAGAGCGAGCCCCCCTGGATGTCCGCTTTTGACCGAAATCAGTTCGAGGTGCTTGAGCTTCAAACATCCCCCTTGGCGAAAAACTCACTTCCGAGAAATGGAAAGCTCGTGCTCGGAAATACATCACTGGCAACATGTTGCAGATGTTCCGCCCCTTTGCCATGCCCCAGATCCTCGAGCAACAGCTGAGCAGCCCGAAGTCCCTTGATCTCAAGCGCCGCGCTTCTTCCCCATTCACCGAAGACAGAGACCGACATCCGGTCACCTGCATGCACCTTGGAAAGGAAGGAGATCCCCTTTTTGAAATCCAGAACACGGATCTCACCCGGACGGGCCTTCAATGAAAAGTCTTCCGAGAAAACGACCTTCTTACCGCTTAAGAACGAGAGCTCCCTCGCCACCTCGGGCAGGTTCCCGTCCACCCCTTCAAAAAGAATATGAACCGGGGGCTGAACGCCATCGAGATCCTTCAGGAACTGCGCGGTCTTCTTCAGATGGCCGAGACCAGAAGCCAGTACCCGCACCTTCCTCTCGGGAGATGAAATCAGGATCTTCTTCTTGAACTCCTCCTCCAAACGCAAGGATCTTTCTGACTGATTCCGACCCAGAACCGCGGTCTTGAGCTTGGCGCGGAGTTCCTCACCCCGCTGTTGAAGGGCATTCAGTGCCGGTTTTTCGACATAATCCGATGCCCCGAGCTTGAGTGTCCGGAGAGGCAGTTCCGATTGATCCCTTGAAACCGAACTGACCATCACCACAGGCGGGTGTCCGGGACCGAAATGTTTCTCGAGATACTCCACTCCGGTCATCTCCGGCATATGGATATCGAGCGTGACCACGTCGACTCCCTTCAACTGCTTGAGCTTTTGGGCGGCTTCGACTCCATTCATGGCCTGACCCACAATCTCGAAACCCTGATCAGGCTTCAGGATTTGTTTCATGAGGCTATGGATACTCGAGGAGTCGTCCACACAGAAGACTTTGATGACTTTCGGAGCCGATGCCAGGGGGGGAAGAGTCTTTTTGACTTCCGCAACCGGCGCCGGGGCCTTCTCGGGAAACCTGTATACGGAGGGTCCCTTGCACTTCAAATCAAACCCGAGTCCGGACAGTGACTCCGACATCCCGATGATGAAATGACCGTGCGGGTGGAGATGCTTCAACATCCGATCGGTGGAAGACCGGATTTGTTCAGGACTGAAATAAATGAACACATTCCTGCAAAAAATGACATCGAACATCCGGTTTCCAAGACGGTCCCGGAAATCGAGAAGATTAGCCGTCTCGAACTCGACCATTTTCTTAAGGGAATCACGGGCCTTTACAAACTCGGAAATATCACCTTTTCCCCTTGCCCAATGATCGGCCAGATAGGCCAGGGGTGCCTCACTGATTTCCTTGCGCGGATAGACTCCGTTTGCAGCAACCTTGACGGACTGCTCATCCACATCGGTTCCGAGGATCCGGACCCGGATGTCGGTCCCGTAGCTCTTCAGGTGGTGATGCAAGAACATCGCCAGTGAATAAGCCTCCTGACCACGGGAGACGGCGGCAGACCACACATGCAGGGTCTTGTCCGGACGTTGACGAACCAAGGGCACCAACTCGGGAAGGACTTTCTCGGCCAGGTATTCAAAATGGGCGAACTCCCTGAAAAAGTAAGTGTAGTGCGTGGTCAGAAGCCCGACAATCGCCTGGATCTCCTCTTTCTCGTGAGTTTCATAGTGGATTTGATACTCGTTGATGTTTCTGAATCCGAGTTCGTGAATCCGCTTGTGCAAGCGGGCCTCCACCATTGAACGCTGCTTTTCACCCAGCTGGACTCCGGTGAGCTTCATCACCTCTTCGGAAAGGTGGGCATAAATGTCGGTGTACCTTACGGCCCGAACTGCCTGTCCCATCCTCAAGCTGCCTTCGGAGCGCGGACTTCCGCCGACTTCCGCACCGCCGCATGATCCTCAAGACTCAGGGACCGGGAGAGGTCGAGAAACAGAATCAGCTTTTTATCCTTTCGGTAGACGCCCGTGATATAATCGGTCGGCCGGTTGGATTGGATCTCCGGCTTCTCCGAGAGATCCGCGGTTTCCGGGTTCAATACGGTATTCACCGAATCCACCACCACCCCGATCGATGCCCCGTTCAAGTCACAGATGATCACGGCGGTTTCGGTATCCACCCCCGGCTTGATTCCGAGCTTCTGCCGGAGATCCATGATTGAAATCACCTGGCCACGAAGATTCATGATGCCCAGGAAGTAGGACGGGGTGTAGGGCACCGGTGTGTACTCGGGAAGTGCGATCACCTCGCGTACCGCCAGCAAAGGCACTGCATACTCCTCCGTCCCCAGCGAAAACGAGAGAAAACGTTCACGGTTGGAATTGGTATTTTTAGCATGATTCATATCAGGCAGCTCCTTTTCTGGATGGTTTCACAAGTTCATTCATTTCGATGATGATCGCCGGTTTGCCATCGCCCAAGATGGCGCTTCCGCTCATCCACTTCAGGCTCTGAATCTCCTGGCCCACTTCTTTGATCACCACCTGTTGTTGGCCCAGGATGTCGTCCACCAGGACCGCAAAGGGATTTCCTGCATAACGAATCACCATTGCAATCTGTTCATTTGCAGCCTTCAAAGCAGATTTCTTGTGGCCGAGCAAAGTGTTCAGGCGGTACAAGGGCAAGTTCTCCCCGCGCAGGAGGAGGACCTCTCCCATGGTGGTCGTGTGTTTGACATCGTCACTGGAGGGCTTCAGGGTCTCATGCACGTGAGAAAGGGGAACTACGAATCGACAGCCCTCGTTTTGTACCACCATACCATCGATGATCGCGAGGGTCAGAGGTAACACGACCTTGAAAGTCGTTCCCTCTCCCAGAACAGTCTCGACCTGAACCTCGCCTTGAAGGGCTTCGATATTGGTTTTCACCACGTCCATTCCCACTCCCCGACCCGATACTTCCGTAACTTGGGATTTAGTGGAGAATCCGGGATGGAAGATCAAATGAATGGCCTCTTGCTCGGGCAGCACGGTTCCCGGCTTCAGTATGCCTTTTTCTATGGCTTTGGCAGTGAGTTTCACACCATCAATGCCGCCTCCGTCGTCCTTGACTTCAATGACCAGCTTTCCACTCTGGTGATAAGCATTGAGTTTCACGGTTCCCGACTCTGGCTTTCCGCTTGCGAGACGCGATTCCGGTGATTCGATCCCGTGGTCGCAAGCATTGCGGATCAAATGGACCAACGGGTCACTGATATTTTCGAGGACCGTCTTGTCGAGCTCGGTGTCATCACCGGAGGTGACCAGACCGACCTTCTTCCCGAGCATTCCAGAGGTGTCCCGGACAATCCGTTGCATCTTTTGAAAAGTCTGCTTCAGTGGAACCATCCGGAGGCTCATGGAAATGTCTTGCACTTCCTTCGTGACCTTACCCATCTGGTGGATGGTCTTCCTGAGAAGGTGTGCGTTCGAAGTCATGGACTGCTCCCGCAAAACAGTCTGCAGGATCACCAGCTCGCCCACGGAATTGATCAATTTCTCTAATCTTGCGAGCGAAACTCGAATCGATTCGTCTGGCGCGGTGGCTGGGGCGGCGACCGTCTTGACCACGGGCGCGGACTCCCTTACCGGAGCCACCTCGGCAACTCCGACATCGAAGGAATGATTGACCAGACGGATGAGCTCGACTTCTTCGGGCGTGGGAGCCTCGAAAACTTCCTCTTCATGCACATCATGGACTGCTTGGAGTCCGGTGGGTTCCTCATCAGCACTTTCGGCGCCCTCTTCGGCCTGGGCGCCGTGACTGGCACTCTCGATTTGCTCCATCAAAGCTGAACTGTCAATCCTCGCATCCAGATCGGCTTTCAGGATGTCGACCATGGAACGGATGTGATCATTGCACACGAGCAAAAGGCTGATCACAGAAGAACTGACAGGGATCTCTCCGTTTTTCACCTTGAGCAAGAAACTCTCGAAGCGATGGGTGAAGACTCCGATGTCTTCAAAGCCGACCGCCTTCGAGCTTCCCTTTAAGTTGTGTGCAAGCCTAAAAATCTTATCGAGCATGGCCCCGTCTTGCGGGTTCGACTCCAACGCCAGAAAACACTGTTCGGCATCCGCAAGCAGCTGACTGGCTTCTTCCAGAAATCCGACTTTAAGTTCTTTCTCGAAATCGTCCATGAGGGTCCTCTCTCTTACCCTGATCGGACGATTCCCCTCCGAACTTGAAGTCAGCCGGAGAACCTCTCAGCTGCGTTTTTTTTGACGCATGCGCCACATGAGCGCCAAGAAGAACCCAAGAGCACTCCCGACGACCAGCGCCAAAAGCTGAATCTGGAGCACTCGCTCCACAGCCCACCGTACGGCGCCCGAACAAGAGACTCCGATTGAAGCCGGGGGCTCGAAATACCACGAAAAAAGTCGGGGCAAGACCATGCTCACGCCCAAACCGGATCCCACCATTCCGAAAACCGAGCAACCGAACAACCATTTCCAAGATGCATTCCGGATGGGCTGTGTTAATTTTTCTTCTGGCATGAACCCGATCTTAACCCTCCGCCTGCGTCACGAGCCATGAAAAACCGATTCCCGGTCCTGTTCCGTCGCTCCCGCTACTCTCCCTTTGAAACCCACCCGGGGTTTTTCAAGGGTGCCCTGTCTCTTCGTGACGAATTCGACTCCCGCTTCAGTGATTCCGTCCGAGCTGACTCGCGCAGATTCTGCTGGGACTTTTGGAACCGGGGTGACCAGTTCAGACTACTCAGGACCCCGGCTGCCGGATTTTTCAGCGATTCGAACTACCGGGCTTTTATCCGGCACCTGACCGGATGGGGTCGTGAGAATCTCGGATGTCAGATGATTTCCCACCCTTGGCTCAGCGCCTATGTCGATGGCTGCCAACAACGTCTCCACACCGATGTACCCCATGGTCCCTTCAGTTTTGTTTTTTCGATCACCCACTGGAAGCGCCGGACCTTTCGTGGAGGGGAAACCCTGCTCGCACGCCCGACTCTGATCCGGTGCCTGGCCGACACCAGCGAAAATACGTCCCACGAGGAATCCGACCTAATCGAGAGAATCGCTCCCGAATTCAACCGACTCACCGTCTTTGATCCCCGGTTTCCTCACGGGGTCGAAAGGGTGGACGGAGTTTCCTCCATCCTTGAATCCCGCTTGGTCATTCATGGATGGTTCACCGAACCTCGCCCGATGATCGAAGGCGCACTCGGAATGAAACAGGCCCTTCGGCCGATGGATGCTTTCGCATCGACCGTGCTCGGGAAACTAGCGGAATTTCCAAATGCCGGCCTGCTTTCGCTCCGCCTGCTCATCGGACCAACCGGCCAACCCGAGGCAATTACGGTACTGAGCGATCACTTGCTGGATGGCCTGGGCCACCCCTTCGACAGAAAAACATTGAAGACCATCCTGCTCGAAGCACCCGTGAGCTTTCCGCGCTCTCGGGGAACGACGCGGATCACTCTCCCCTTAGAACTCCGGAGTTCCTGAGCCCATGTCCTTGAAACACTGGAATCCGATCCTGCTACTCGCTCTGGCCAACTTGTTCATGACCTATGCCTGGTACGGGCACCTCAAGAACATGCGTGAAAAACCGCTGATCCTTGCCATCTTGAGCAGCTGGTCGATCGCATTCATCGAATATTGCCTCCAGGTGCCTGCAAACCGAATGGGATCGGAGACCTTCACCCTTTCACAGCTCAAGATCATCCAGGAGATCCTGACCATGTTGATTTTCGCGGGATTCGCGGTGTTTTACATGAAAACCCCGATCACGCGGAACTACCTGTATGCGTCGATCTGCCTGCTCGGGGCCGCCTATTTCATTTTCCGGGACTGAGGCTTTCTGGTCTGTTTTTTCCGGACTGATGGTTTCTTTTTAGCGGTCTTCTTTTTAGAATTCTTCTTTTTAACGGCTTTCTTATTGACCGATTTCTTCTTCCGGGTTCCAGAACGGGACGCCTTTCCGAGAGATTCAATCATCCCGCCCAGATGGGACCTCAGGCGCTCCTTTTCTCCCGGATCCATGGCCATCACTTCGGCCCCGACCTGAAAACGGTCCTTTGCGACTTTTTTCACCCAGGCAACACAGACCAGAAGCTTCAGCTTCTCACCGTTCAACTCAAACTCAAGAATCACCAGACTCCCCACCCGGTATTCCCGCGAAGCTTCGAATGAAATCCCGCCACTTGAAAGGTCAATGGCCGCATTCTCTAGGAACACAGGAGTGCCGAGCACCTGGTACTCGGAATGCCTCACTCGGCTCTTCAAGGGAACACGGACCCGGCTACGCTTCTCATCTTTTTTCGGCATGGATCTAGTGTGCCTCACCCCATGCGGACTCGCGAGGTCATTCTTTTGACACTCCTGAGCGCTTCAGGATGCCGATGAAAAAAAAAGACAGTGAGACCCGTTCCAAAGTACAATCTACGGCGAGGAGACAGGAAAATGTTCAATACACAGATCAAAGTTCTCGTGGTCGACGACATGATGACCATGAGGAAACTGGTCAGTAAGGTCCTGAAAGAGATCGGCTTTCAAAATATCATCGAAGCGGCTGATGGCATCCTGGCCTGGGAGGCGATCCAGAACTCCACTCCTCCGATCGGTTTGGTGATTTCCGACTGGAATATGCCGAACTGTTCAGGACTCGATCTTGTAAAAAGGCTCCGCGCTGACAGCCGTTTCAAGACCACCCCGTTCATCATGGTCACGGCCGAAGCCGAACAGCACCAGGTCGTCGAAGCGATCAAAGCTGGCGTGGACAACTACGTAGTCAAGCCATTCGGCAAAGAGCAGTTGATCGAAAAGCTCGAAGCAGTCCACAAGAAGCGCGGAGGCTGATCACCCGATGGCTGGTCACCCGACAACAGATGGGCAATTGATCGTCCTGACGGTCGGACTCGGAGAGGAGATCAAAAAGCTCCTGTCGGATTCCCTTTCTCGCGTCAGCATCGTCGAGATCCCGATGGAAATGGACTCGGTCCTTCAAGAGCAACCGACGCCACCCTGCCTCGTCATTTCCGGCCCGGCAACTTCAGATTTCCCGGCTAACGAGTTGGCTCAATCACTCCGTATGCAATTTCCAGAAACAGCCATTTTTCTGGTTTGCGACAAAAGAGAGGGTTTCGAGCGGAAGAGTTTTCTGAAAAACGGGTTCACCGATGCCTTCCTGATGCCGATGGACATCACCAACCTCAGGACCTCAGTGGCAGACGCCCTGGCTCAAGCCAGTAAAGGAAAGCTCAAATCTTATCGCGCCGTGAAGATCATCGATCTTGAGCCGGGACAGGAACTTGATTTCGAAACCAGCATTTATCTCCCTGCGAACAATCGCTACGTAAAACTCAGCAACCCGGGCGACGCCTTGGATCAGTCGCGCGTGGATCGGATCAAAAACAGCAAGTTCAGTAACATCCAGGTTCCCACCGACCAGATCAAGCAATTTTACGCCTATTCGGCAAAACGTCTCCATGCTCTCGGTTCTTCGGAACAATTGAGCGTCACCGAGAAAAAAGAACGCCTCTCGGGTGCGGTCAGGGACCTGATCGGGGGATTGTTCTCCGATAAATCGGCTTCCTTTGAGACAGGCGCCTCCATCATGAAAGATTGCGGGGAGATCGTAAAATCCTACATCCTTCAGGGAGCTGAAAACGACTGGTACTCGAGGATTCAAACCCTTCTCGGAGAGCGCGGGGACGGCTACTCCCATTCGGCCAACGTTTCGACTCTGGCCGCGCTCTTCTCCATGGGGCTCGGCATCGGGAAACCGGAAGAACTCGCTCTTGCAGGCCTCTTGCATGATATCGGGATTGCCGAACTCCCGGCCGAGATCCAGGTGCTCGACCCCGAACGGATGAGCCCTGAGCAATTAGAGGCTTACAAGAAGCATCCTGAGATCTCGGTGGAGCTGATCAAATCGCGAAAAATCGTGGTCCCGGAGATTGTCACCAAAGCCATTCTCCAGCATCACGAGCTCTATAACGGTACCGGTTATCCGAACGGCTATTTCGGAGACCGGATCTGCAAAGAAGCCCAAGTACTGGCTCTCGCAGATCGATTTGATTACCTCACCTGCCTGAAAGAGGGCCAGCCGCTCATGACTCCGCACCAAGCGGTATCACACCTCAGATCCTTGCAAGTGAACGATCCCTCGAATATCCGCTACAATCCAGAGCTACTGAAGCAGTTGCTCCAGCTTTTTCCCGAACCCTCGATACCGGGAACCCTGGATCAACCTCACAGCTGAAACGGTTTTTTCGGAATCGCGTTCCACTCCTCCATCTGGCCGAGAATGGCTTCGATCCCCAGAGTCTCCGAGTCGCGAGATCCGTACTTCCTGACCGCGAAGGTTGCATTCTGCATTTCCATGTCGCCTGCAACCAGCATCAGGGGGATCTTCGACATCTGGGCTTCACGGGTTTTGAGCCCCATCTTCTCGTTCCTGGAGTCGATCTCAAAACGGATACCCAGAGCGCGGAGGCGCTTGCCCATTTCCTCGCAATAGGGAATGTGAGCATCGGTAATCGGGATGAGACGGCACTGCACCGGAGCCAGCCAGAACGGGAACGCACCCGCAACATGTTCGATCAGCACTCCTAGAAACCTCTCCAATGACCCGAGTACCGCCTTGTGGATCACCACCGGACGGTGGGCCGCATTGTCCGAACCGACATAGGAACAGTCGAAGCGTTCGGGAAGGTTGAAATCGAGTTGGACGGTTGCGAGCTGCCATTTTCTTTTCAGTGCGTCCTTGACCTTGATATCGATCTTCGGACCGTAAAAAGCCCCACCCCCCTCATCAATTCCGTACGACCGCCCGGTCTGGTCCAGAATCTTACGGAGAGCCCCTTCGGCACGATCCCAGATTTCGTCGGAACCGATCCGTTTTTCGGGACGGGTGGAGAGAAAAATTTCGAGATCATCGACCTTGAAATCGAAAATGGTATAAGTCTTCACGACCATATCGAGAATCTTCCCGATCTCCGCCTCGACCTGGTCCAGAGTACAATACACGTGAGCGTCATCCTGACAGAATGTACGGACACGCGTCAGGCCAGCCGTGACACCCGAGAGCTCATTCCGGTGAAGCCTGCCGAAATCCGCCAAGCGAAGTGGCAGATCCCGATAGGAGCGCTTGTGCGCGGAGAAGATATAGGTCGAAGCCGGGCAGTTCATCGGCTTCACGGCGAACTCTCTCTCCCCCTCCGTACTTTTGGCGCCCTGGGCCGCATCCAACCCTTTGGCCACGAAGAACATATCGTCTTTGTAGTTATCGTAGTGCCCAGAGGTCTTCCAGAGCACCGTATCGAAGATCTGAGGGGTGATCACCTCGTCATACCCGTAGTAGGCGTACATGTCCCGCACATACTGGACCAAACGGTTGTAAACAATGGTTCCCTTCGGATGGAAAAATGGACTCGCGGGCGCCTCGGGGTGGAAGGCGAAAAGATCGAGTTCCTTGCCGAGCTTGCGATGATCCCGGCGTTTTGCCTCCTCGAGAAGATGCAAGTGCTCATCAAGTGCTTCGCGAGAGAGAAATGCCGTCCCGTAGATCCGCTGGAGCATCGGGTTTTTCTCGCTCCCGCGCCAATAGGCCCCTGCGAGTGACATCAGCTTGAAGGCCTTGATCTTTGAAGCGCGCTCAATGTGAGGCCCCCGGCAGAGATCCGTGAAGTCTCCCTCTGAGTAGGTGCTCACCGTCGAAGCTCCGAACTGGTCGCGGAGAGTCTCGATGATCTCGACCTTGAACGGCTGATTCATCCCTTTGAACTTTTCGATCGCCTCACTAACCGGTAGCTCGGTGCGGACGAACTCTTTACCATCTCCGATGATCCGGTTCATCTCTTTCTCAATCTTCTTCAAGTCATCCGTGGTGAGCTGAACCGGAAGTTCCACATCATAGTAAAACCCATCCTCGACAGTCGGTCCGATACCGAATTTTGCATCCTTCCAGAGGCGTTGGATGGCATGGGCCATCACATGCGCACAAGAGTGACGTACGGTCTCGAGCTCATTGAGCCCGGTGGGTTCGGTGATTTCATTCAGGACTTCTGTCTTACTCATAGAACAACTCCTTAGCTGAAGATGATCCGAACTTCTCGATCCAGACCGGGGATTTGATACGCGAATTTGTCCCCTGCAGGATGAAATGGCGCTCACAAATGAAAATATAAGGCAGTTCCTCGTACAGGATTTTTCCGATCTCCTGGAGAATCTTGGTCCTGGACTTGCGGTTGAACTCGAAATTGGCCTTCTGGATGAGCGCGTCCACCTTGGGGTTTGAAAAGGAAACCTTGTTGGAACCGCCCTTCATGGAATCCGTCGACCACAACTGTTTCGGGTCCGGTTCCATGCTACCTGACCATGCCATGAACATGGCTTCAAAGTTCGAGTCTTCAAAATCCTTGTAAAGAGCCGTGGTATCCATGGCCCTGAGCTCCAGCTCCACTCCCTGCTTTTTGAACACTTCTTTCAACATCTGGGCCGCCTTGCTCTGAGCAGGGCTACCGAGAGGGAACTTGAACTGGAGTTTGAAAGGAACTTTCTTTCCATTGATCTCTTTGACCAAAACCGGAGAGGAAGGATCCTTTTTCCAACCATCTTGTTCGAAGAATTCGGCTGCCTTCTTGGGATCGAAGCGATAACGGTTCTGGGCCTGCTTCAATGAGGGGTGGACATTGTCCGAGGCTGAATTAAATGGAGAAACCGATTGTTCCATCGTCCCGTAAAAAGCCTTGTCAGTGATCGAGGCGTAATCGATCAGATAAGCCAGCCCCTTGCGCGTTTTCACGGAAGCGAGCATCGGATTCTTCAGGTTCAAAGCCATACCGAGCCAACCCATCGGCCCCGATGACTTGAGCTTGTCGGCCCAGACCTTCTTCCCCTCATTAGAGGTCTTGCCGAAGCGCTCACGATCCACCCCGTTGACCTGGGTCACGAACTGATCGGAAGTCAGGATGGTTTGATCGATCTCGCCTTGAAGCAGTTTCTCGTACCGGAGAGTCGGATCCTGGATGATTTTGAATTGGATGACATCGAAATTGAACCGGGCTTTGAACACCGGTAGATCTTTTGCCCACCAATTCTGATCACGCTCCACCACCACCCGCTGATCGCGAGAGAGCGACTTGAAACGGAAAGGCCCGTTCCCAACAGGTTTCAGGGCCTCCTTGCTCTTGTTGAAGTCAGGTTCTTTTTCGAACTGTTTTTTCTGGATCGTCTGGAACTCGTTTAAAAAAGTCAGAGTATTGAACTTGGGCTTCTCGATTTTAAATCGGAAAGTCCGACCATCCACTCTCTCGAACGTCACATTCTCGTAATACGAGCGTAGCGCTGCCGCCTCGGTCTTGGGATCCATGAGTTTTTGAAAGGTATACTCCACGTCATCGGTGGTGACCGGACTCCCGTCCGACCAACGGGCCTTGGCATTCAAGGTGTAGGTGTACACCTTGCGGTCCTTCGAAATATCCAGCTTCTCGGCCAGAGAAGGATAATCCTCCCAAGTCTGCCCGTCTTTGCCGAACAGAGGCAGATAGAACAAGGCTCCCAATTCCATCGAATCGACATCGGTCGCGAGCATCGGGACCATCGTCCGGGGAGTCATGCCCAGCACATCAGTGAAGGTCCCGCCCTTCTTCTGAACCGGGAACTTTTCGTAGGAAGTCGAAGCAAGGGAATACCCTGAGGCAAAGAACCAGGACAGCAGGATCAAGATGCTGATTTTCATGGGGTAATTAAATCGGAAAGCCCCCCTCTTTGTCAAACCTCATGCTAGGATGAAGCCATGTTCCCGCTCCGCATCATGGCCCTTCTTTCCGCTTTGGTTCCGGTCGCATCAGCACAAGTCGATCTCCATGCTCATTTGGTGATGAAACCCGGAATGGGACCGGGACTGATCGGTGATTTCGAATCCCCCCCCCGAAGTCCGGACTGGACCTCCCGGATCAGGACCAAGGCGAGCCGGACCTCTCTGTTGAATCCGAAGAGTCCGGAAGTGATCGTGGTTTCTCTCTATGGCCATCCGTGGTTGAGCCGCATGCATCTCCCGGGACGCGAATCCAACGTCTCAGAGGCTCTCGAAGAGGAATACCGTCAGATCAAAGCTTTTGTCGATGCTCCGGGCTCCATCTGGACCCTGGCCCGATCGCCACGTGAGGCCCGTAGCGCGCTCAAATCGGGAAAGAAGGTGCTGATTCTTTCGATCGAAGGCGCCTACGGGGCGATCCGCACGCCTGCCGATTTAGATCGCTGGGTCGATCGGGGGCTGGCCATCCTGACGCCATTTCACCTCACCGAAGACCGCTTTGGCGGGGTCGCCCTCATGAAACCCTGGGCTGCCCTGTTCAACACTCCGGTCTCGCTCTTTTTCGCTTGGCTCAATCACCGGGGGACCTGCCCAGGGGGCATCTGCAGGAGTCCGGTCGGCATCTCGGAACTCGGTCTCGAACTGATCGGGGCGCTGATCCAGAAACAGGTCTGGATCGATTTTTCGCACGCAAACGATCTCACTGTGGAGCGCCTGATTCCCCTTCTTCGTGAGCGGAATCTTCCGATCCTGGTGACTCACACCGCCAGCAGGGATTCCTTCCCAGCAGAGCGCGGTCTCTCTGAGACCTTGATCCGTGAAATCCGCGGAAAGTCCGACGGAATCGTCGGACTCATCCCGAGCGAGGAAATGATTCGGGTCGAATCCGCGGAAAACGGATGTCGAAGCGGCGTGAGCACCTTCAGAAAGGCATTTGATTCCTTGAGAGCCGAACTCGGAGAACATCGCGTCGCACTCGGATCGGATGCGAACGCACCTCTGCAAGGTTTGTCACCCCCATGCGATGCACCTTCCGAACCCGGGTATGCGGAGTACGCCCATATCCCGTCTCTGGTCAGGTACGAGCCGAAAGTCCTCGAGCATTTTTTAACGCTGTGGCAGAGGGTCAGGCCGGATCCAAGCGGAGTCGCGCCCACTGCTGATGCAAAGTCTCTTCAGACTCAAGGGGGTATCCGGCGGTGAACCGGATCCGCTCAACCGGTTCCAAATCCGCCGGAAACTCAGCGGGAGTCAAGGTCACGACCGGCTTCCCGGGATAGTGCTTTTCAAGCCAGTCCCATGCCAACTCCATGTCCGGGGTGGCGATCAACTGACCATCCTCCGGCCCCTTCGCCCACTCGAGCCCCTCAAGGTAAAGCTGAAGCATCCCCACCCTTCTTCCGGTCCGAGCCCCTCCGACGAGATGGTTCGGGGCGTAGACTTTACGGATCCAACTCTCTGGGATCGCCTTCTTCCCGAGTGCGAGATTCAGGAAGTGGGCACCCATCTCGGCACACCCCGAGCCTTGACCCAGCAAAATCTGATGTCCTCCCCCGTAGTGTCGGAAAGAACCGTTCAATATCCACAGATGCAGTTCTTCGAAGAGTAACCGCGCCCGCTCCGAAGAAAGAGGTACCACCACGGTTTTCAGCCGTCCCTTTTGGCGTGCCCACTCGACCCCGCGACGGGCATCGACCCCTGCATCGAGTTTACCGGGGAAATCATAAAAGAAAGTCCCCATACCGATTTGTTCCATGGCGACTTTGACCGTGGAGCGATTCCGGTGCTGCCGGCTCATTCCGCTGATCACGTGTTTCACCCCATAGGCATTGGGTTCCTCGGACTCGATCTCGATGTAAAAGTGTCCGATGGGATGTGAATCCTGGATCAGGTGATGCCAGAGCGTCTTTTTCAAAAGCTGACGGGGATGGGTCCAATCGAGCGAAGCTGGGGGGGGAACAACATGCAATTTGAACTGATTCGGCATGGTCGTCAAACGCGTCTGAGGCGGAGCGCTCTCCATTCATTTTTTTCGAGGCGGGTGAGGACGAAAGGACTCCCCCCCTCCTGATAAGTCCGGATGACATCCTCTAGGTCGGTTTCGATCAATCCTGAAAGCACCAGCTCGGACTTCGGCTTCAGGCAATCCCGGATCAGCGGAGCAAAGCGGATCAGGATCGGACGGAGAATGTTAGCCAGCAGAACGTCAACGCGGCCGCCTCTGATCTCGGCAGGGATCTCTTCGAGGAACCGGATCCGTTCTCCGACTCCATTCAGACCGGCGTTCTCTCTGGCGTTTTCATTGGCAAGCGGATCGATTTCAACACAATAAACCCGGGCGCCCTGCCGGGCTGCCTGGATCCCGAGAATCCCGGACCCAGACCCGAAGTCGAGCACCGTTTTTCCTTCGAGATTGCCGAGAGAACGAAGGACCTTCAAACACAATTGGGTGGTCTCATGAGTGCCGGTTCCGAATCCGGCACCTGGATTGATCACCAGAATTCCAGATGTGCTTCCGGACTTTTGTGCCGCCGCCCACTCCTCACTCCAGGGAGGCAAAACTTTCAAAAACTCATCCACTTCGATCCCGGTGAAGGACGCCTTCCAAGTCGCATTCCAATCCTGTTCTTCCTCGGCTTTCAACCGAGGCACTGAACGGAAATGGTATTCACGTAACAACCAGTCCAAGGCCGCGCGAGCGGAGCCTTCATCTTTGAAGTACGCGGTGAGGGTGAGCTCTTTTTCTTGTGAGAGCCAATCCCGCTCGTGCGGAGCCATCCCTTCATCCAGCACCCACGACTCAGTCTCATAACCGCGTTCGTGCGCCTCCTCGGCCAGCAGCATCCCCTCGGTCAAACCGAGAAAGGGACCATCTCCCTCCATGCTCGCCGACCCGAGTCCCGCACAAAAATCATTGAACCGTGCGATCGCATCCTCCCGGGAGTGCGAACCTTCTCCCCGGTCCCGGCCCAAGCGGACCTCTGAACCGAATTCGAAGGCGAGAGAAAACATCATGAATTTGAACCCTCTCCTTGGCCCCCTGCAGGTTCGAAGGAAGCTTCGCCGGTCACTTGAGGCTCACTGTTCCCAGTGCGTTCGCCTTGGGGACGGAACCGCCCCCCGTTCGGATTCGCCTGGTTACCATTCCCACCCCTACCTCGATTGCGATTCCTGTTACGGTTTCTTCCCCAGCGCTGCCCGGGGCCGTTCTGTCCCCCTTGGGCAGGACTCACCGGTGGCTTACCGCCGGCACCCGCAATCGCCGCATCCTGTGCGGCCTGAGCGCGGAGATAGGCCAACTGGTCTTCGTCATCCATCTCGTTGAAGTCGCGTGCCTCGACCTCCTGAATCACAGGAGAATGTTCGGCAGGAACTCCCTGAGGAACCACCGATTCGCGCAACTCACCGTCGGCAGCATCAGTCGAATTCGCCCCCGCAGGCGCCGCTTCGACTACCGGAGCGGCAGCACGAGTGGTGATGAAGCTCCCGCTCGGTTTCGTTGCGGGAAGCTGGGGCTGGATCTTACCTTGGTGTCCGGATCCATCCCGGTCACGATTCCGATCGCGATCACGATTTCGATCTTGGTTCCGATCCTGACTGCGCTCCTGATCGCGGTTCCTCTCTTGATCCTGACCGCGCGCGGAACGGTTGTCGTCGCGACCGCGCTTGGATTTTTCGCGACGATCACTGCGCTCGCGCTCCATGCGGAGTTGCCGCGCCAGATCGACGGTCTGCTTGCGATTCGGAGCCCGGTCGGAAACCACCTCGAACTGTTCGGCGTGATATTCCATCACGGTCTGGAGATAAACCGACTTGTTGTAACGACGCTCGAGTTGGTCGAGCGCATCGCGTAGCTCGATGGCTAGAATATTGATGACCGCCTCATGGGCGGAAACCAGGATCTTCTTGGCCTCGCGATCCACGCTGAGACGTTCGATCTCGCGAAGAATCTCATAGGCCACCGTGGAATTGCTCTTCATGTAGCCACGGCCTTCGCAATGCGAACATGGCTCGCACAAAGAACGGACCAGGGTATCCCGAGTCCGTTTCCGGGTCATCTCGACCAGGCCGAGTTCCGAGATTTTCTGGATCGAAGGACGGGCGCGATCTTTTTTGAGCGCTTCATCGAGCGCACGATAGACCCGCATCTTGTTCTCTTCGCGCTCCATATCAATGAAGTCGACAATGATGATGCCACCGCAATTGCGCAGACGGAGCTGATAAGCGATCTCCTCAGCCGCCTCGAGGTTGGTCTTCAGGATGGTGTCCTCGAGATTCTTTTTACCCACGAAACGGCCGGTGTTCACGTCGATTGCGACCAAGGCCTCGGCCTGGTCGATGACGATGTAACCCCCGCTTTTCAGCCACACCCGACGCTCGAGCGAACGGGTGAGCTCGCTCGACAGACCGTAAGCGTCGAACACAGGAATATCCCCCTGGTACAACTCGATCTTATCGATCAAGGAAGGCATGAATCGCTCAGCAAAAGCGAGCAACTCATTGTAGTGGTACCGCGTATCGACGATGATCCGGTCGATGTCCTCGTTCACCCAGTCCCGGATCGCGCGGAGAGTGGAGTTCAAGTCCTCGTACACAAGGGATGGAGCCGATACATCATCCGCACGGGTGCGAATCTCGCCCCAGAGCTTGGACAAGTAATCGATGTCCTGCTTGATCCAGGATTCAGGGTCTTTTCCGCCACTTGCGGTCCTGACGATGAACCCCATCTTCCGGGGTCTGTTTTTCTCGACAAAATCCCGCAACCGACGACGCTCGTCGTCGCGCTCGATCCTGCGACTCACGCCGACGTGATCGATGGAAGGCATGCAAACCAGGTGACGTCCGGGAAGACTGACGTGGCAAGTGAGGCGCGCTCCCTTGGTGGCGATCGGATCCTTGGCCACCTGGACGATCACTTCCTGGCCCTCTTTGAGCAGATCGGCGATATTGGCCTGCGTCCGAGGACGCATATTCTTGGCCTTGATCCTACGATCACGTCCACGCTGTTCACGGAACTCAGGACGGGGCTTTTTGGATTTCGAATTCTGGGACTGAGGACCTTCTTCGACACCCGCCATGGCGGCACGATCGCTTTGAAGGCTCGCAGAGTCGTTCAGGTTTTCATTGACGGAGTCGGGAATCAGGTTGGGGTCTTCATGGGACTCGCCCCCTGCGAACTGCTGGCGCCCACGGTTCTCACCGTTTCTTCCACGACCGCGACGGCGGCGGCGCCCACGGCGCCGGCGAGGCTCTCCATTGAGCGCCTGAAGCGACGACTCAGACGGGTTTTCACCGGCAGGAGAATCCCCTTCTGCTGAAACTTCGCCACCGACCGATCCCTCTTCAGAACCCGCAGACAACTCTCCGGTTTCTTCACCCTCTTCTGCGTCTTCGGAGTCCTCTTCAAAATCCTCTGAGTCCTCGAACTCATCGGATTCCTGATCCATCACGGCATCCTGGACCTCCTCGGAGATCTCGTCCCGGGTCAACTCTTGTTCGGCGTGCTCTGAAGCGTGGGATTCCAAAGATGAAGTGTCACCTTCCCCTTCGCCATACGACTCGTCCTGTTCAGCTGTGGTCACAGCGCCGACTTCATCTCCCTCTTCAGGAGCGGCGAATGCACGGATCGTTCCCTCGGACTCTTGAGAAGATTCCTCCTCGCCCTCGGCTTCGTTTTCGATTTCCGTTTCTTCACCCATCACTGCCGGATGGACATAAATATCGTCGACATAAAGGAAAGCAGCCTTTTCGAGACCGACATCCACAAAAGCAGCCTGCATGCCGGGGAGCACCCGGGTGACCCGCCCCTTGTAAATGTTTCCTACGATTCCTTTTTCACTTTGCCGCTCGATCAGAAGTTCCTGGATCCGACCTTCCTCTAGAAGAGCGATCCGGACCTCTGGAAGTGTTGCGTTGATGATCAGTTCTTTAGCCATGGGCCACCTCGAATGTGGCAAGGTCCAAAGAGCGGATTCAGAGACTTCCGGCCGGTTCCCCCGGAACCATCCCTCGAATCAGGACGCACCGGTGCAGAATCCTGCATTCGCGGAGAGCGTCGGTCTGATTGAATCGGAGACATTCCATAATGGGTCGCCTTGAAGCTTTACCTGAATCCATTCGCACTAAGATGTTGCGAAGACTCTTGTTTTCTTGCCTGTTGTTGCGGTCTTTGATCCGAACGGGAGCTGATGATCGTTCGCTGGTGTTTGCTCTCCCGGACCCGGACAAGGACCAATAAAACCACTAAATCTTTAGCCTATTCTTCACTTAGGCCTGGAAACAGAGTATAGCATGGGCTGGAGAACATCAATCCCAAAAAAACCATGTATGACTCAGTCCGTCAGTCGTAATTCGGAAATCGCACGCAAGATCGACCACACCCTGCTCAAGCCCACTCTCACCCGGGCTGAGTTGGAAGCTCATTGTCGCGAAGCGGCAGAGTGGCGCTTTGCCACCGTGTGCATTCCTCCTTGCTGGGTCAGTGAGTCTGCCACCCTGCTTCGCGGTACGGATGTCGGCACCATCACGGTCGTCGGCTTCCCACTCGGCTACAGCCACTCGGCAACAAAAGCCTTCGAGGCGCGTAGGGCCATAGACGAGGGCGCCTCCGAAATCGACCTGGTGGTGAACCTGAGCCGGATCAAAAGCGCTCAGTGGGAAGAGGTTGAGTCGGATATCGCAGATACCGTCCGGGCTTGTGCTGGAATTCCGGTCAAGGTGATCATCGAAACTGCCTACCTGACCGGTGAAGAGAAAGTGTCCGCCGCACTCGCCGCCGAGCGTGCGGGAGCCGCGTTCGTCAAGACTTCAACCGGCTTTGCCACTGGAGTTCCGGTCAGTGGTGCAACCATCGAGGATATTCGCTTGCTCCGAAAAACACTTGCCCCGACCACGCGGATCAAAGCCTCCGGGGGAATACGGGATCTGGCCGGGGCTCTTGCTCTGATCGAGGCGGGCGCAGACCGTCTCGGGACCTCGAGTGGGGTGACCCTCCTGAAGGGACTGAGTGCCGGGGGAGTTTACTGAATGATCAAGCGTGTATTTTGGATTGTGATGGATGGTCTTGGCGTGGGCGAAGCCCCGGATGCCCCTGCGTTCGGGGATACGGGCTCGAACACCCTCTCGAATCTGGCCGAGTCGGTACTCAAGAAACGGGGAACGCCTCTTCACATTCCCCACCTGCTCGGGATGGGCCTGGGGCGCATCTCCCCGGTGTCAGGCACTGTCGAACCTGGACGCGTCCGCGGTGGCTACGGCAAAGCCCGTGAGCAATCCGCCGGAAAAGACACCACCTCGGGCCACTGGGAAATGGCGGGCCTGGTGGTGAGCGAAGCCTTCCCGGTTTACGAACAAGGCTTCCCCGATGCCGTGGTGGAGCGCTGGGTCCGTGAGAACGGCCTTCCGGGCGTTCTCTGCAACTCCGCTGCCAGTGGTACGGAAATCATCGAGAAACTGGGCCCTGAGCACATGCGTACGGGCAAACCCATCCTTTACACCTCGGCCGACAGCGTTTGGCAGGTGGCCGCCCACGAAGAAACCTTCGGTCTCGACCGACTCTACGAGGTTTGCAAATCCGCAAGGAGCATCTGTGACGAGCTGAATCTCGGCCGGGTGATCGCCCGGCCCTTCATCGGAGATCCGTCCAAGGGCACACCGTTCAAGCGTACCTACAACCGGAAAGACTATGCCCAACTCCCCTTCGGGCCCACTGTTCTCGACCGACTGACTAAAGAGGGAATCCCGGTTCTCGGAGTCGGAAAAATCTCGAACATCTTCGCCGGTGTCGGGGTCCCGAGAAATATCGATACGAAGGGAAACACCGACGGTTTACGCGTCATGCTTGAATGCATGGATCGAGAACCCACTGGTCTCGTGTACGTGAATCTGATCGACTTTGACATGCTCTACGGGCACCGTCGGGATGCCCACGGTTTTGGGGTGGCTCTGGAGGAATTCGATCTCGCGCTCGGAGCCATGATGGCCCAGGCCACTCCGGACGATCTCTTCATCCTCACTGCCGACC
Source organism: Bdellovibrionales bacterium (assembly GCA_947462765.1). Classification (GTDB taxonomy): domain Bacteria; phylum Bdellovibrionota; class UBA1018; order UBA1018; family CAIMNF01; genus CAIMNF01. The sequence goes on along the minus strand of CANHQK010000008.1, from coordinate 11,941 downwards.
ATGGCAACGACCCCACTTACCGGGGAACCGACCACACCCGGGAATACGTACCGGTTCTCGCTTGGTCCCCGAGAATGGAGCGCGCAGTGGATCTCGGCATCCGCAATTCTTTCGCCGACATGGGTGCCACCATCGAAGAAGCCCTGACCGGGAAGAGAACCTTACCGAACCCTTCATTTCTCAACACCCTTTTTTGAAAGCAGGTCCGCATGACTCCCTCCACTCTTTCCATTCCACAACTCATCCAGAAGAAGCGCGACAATCTTCCGCTGAATTCGCAAGAAATCGAACAAATCATCCGAGGGGCGGTTTCCAAGGAGATTCCCGACTACCAGCTCAGCGCTTTTCTCATGGCCACCTATTTCACGGGCATGACCTTCGATGAAACCGCCAACCTCACCCGGTCCATGGTCGATTCCGGTGAAACGGTCGATCTGTCAAAAATCAAGGGAGCCAAAGTCGACAAGCATTCGACCGGCGGGATCGGTGACAAAGTCTCGATCATTCTCGCCCCGCTTGCTGCTGCTTGCGGACTCAAGGTCCCGATGATGGCCGGACGGGGCCTCGGCCACACGGGTGGAACCATCGACAAGTTGGAGGCGATTCCCGGATACCGGACCGTGCTCTCCCGCGAGGAGTTCGCTAAGATCCTGCAGGAAGTCGGCTGCGCCATCATTTCGCAAAGTGAGAAAATCGCCCCGGCGGACCGGATTTTCTACGCCCTCAGGGATGTGACCGCGACCATCGAGTGCATTCCCCTCATCACTTCTTCCATCCTGTCGAAAAAAATCGCCGAGGGCGCCAACGGTCTGGTCATGGATATCAAAGTCGGAAATGGCGCCTTCATGAAAAAGAAGACCGAAGCCATGACCCTCGCGCGCACACTGAGAGCTGTTGCCAAGCGATCCAAAGTGGAATTGCGCGCCACGCTCACGAATATGGACCAGCCCCTCGGATATGCAGCGGGTAACGCTCTCGAAATCTACGAGTGCATCGAGGTCATGAAAAACGAGGATCTCAATCCTTACCAGCTCCGTTCCTCGGATCTCCGGGAGCTCACCCTGCACCTGTGTGCTCACATGCTTGAGATCGGAAAAGTGGTCAAATCCCACGCCGAGGGTCGAAAGCTGGCAGCAAAGAAACTCGAGGACGGTTCGACCTGGAAGAAGTTCAAAGAAATGGTCGCAGCCCAAGGGGGGGACGCCTCCACTCTCGAAGAGCCTTGGCGTTACATGAAGTCCGAAAAGATCGTCGATATCCGCTGCGGGAAAAAAGGCTATGTGACCGAGATGCAGTCGGAGGAAATCGGAAGACTGCTGATTCAACTCGGGGCCGGCAGGAATCGAGTCGGAGAGCCCATCGATCACTCGGTTGGCCTGTTTTTTCATAAAAAACTGGGCGCCCTGGTGAAGCCGGACGATACCCTGGTCACGGTTTTCGGAAGCAAGAAGACCGATTTCGATTTGATCGGGTCCCAGATCCACTCTATGATCAAGATCAGCGCAGCCAAGAAAACCGCGCCGAAACTGATCCTGGAGGCGAACGTCAAATGATCGATGAGACCCTGAAGAGTCTTGCCATCCGAGCGATGGATCACTCCTACTCGCCTTACAGCAAAAAGCAGGTGGGTGCGGCGATCCGGCTTTCAAACGGCAAGGTCTACACCGGCTGCAACATCGAGAATTCCTCGTTCGGTGGAACTGTGTGCGCTGAGCGGGTTGCGGTCTGGAAAGCCGTGAGCGAGGAAGGTCCGTCGATCGAGATCACCGAGGTCGCGGTGGCCACCGATGCCGACCCGCCCTGGTCGCCCTGCGGACTGTGCCGGCAGGTCATCAATGAATTTGTGGCAAAATCCTGCCACGTGCATCTCGTCAACAAGACCGGAACCGTCAAGACCCACACACATCACGAGCTCCTCCCTCATGGATTCGACAGAACCGCTCTTGAGCGGTCCTGATTCTCCTATACCGGCCCCCACCTTCGTGGGAGACTGATCGAAACGCATTGTTCCCGGGATTCAGGATGAGTCCCAAATGCCCGAACCAAACGAATTCAACGGAGGAATTCTCATGCTTCGATCGTTCATCGCCCTGCTCGCGCTCGTCATCGGCTTCGCAGGCCAAGCCAACGCCCAGGGTTCCAGCCAACCCAAGGAGTGGACCTTCCTCGTCTACCTGAACGGCTTCAACAATCTCGACCCGTTTGGTGCTCTCAATATCAATCAAATGGAAAAGATCGGATCCACCGACCGTGTGAACGTGATCGTCCAGTGGGCGAGCTTGCAGACCAAGACCGTTAAGCGCCTTGTGGTCCGCAAGGATAACGACTTCAACAAGGTCACCTCCCCGATCATAGAAAACCTCGGGCGCGTGGACATGGGCGACTGGCGCACACTGGTGGACTTCGTCCGCTGGGCCAACCAGAAGTATCCGGCCCAGAAAATGTTCATCGATGTCTGGAACCATGGCAGCGGTTGGCACGGCAAACGCGACGGAAGCATCATCCAGCCCATGGACATCAGCTACGATGACCTTTCGGGGAATCGCATGACCACGAAGCAGTTGGCACTCGCCATGTCCGAATCCGCCAAAATCCTCGGGCACAAGGTGGATCTCTACGCTTCCGACGCCTGCCTGATGGCCATGGTCGAAGTCGCTCATGAAATGAAAGACTCGGTCAGTGTTTTTGCAGGCTCTGAGGAAGTCGAGCCGGGTGCAGGCTGGCCCTATGACACCTTCCTCGCCCGTTGGAACGCCCTCCAGGTGGCGAGCCCTCAGGAAGTGGCCAAGGCCCTTTCCAAAGAATACGTGAAGTCCTATCAGGGATCCTCGAGCGCAGTGACGTTCTCGGCTTTCGATCTCGATCGCCTGGCCCCACTGACCCGGAATATCAGGGAGTTCTCGGACTCATTCAAAAACCTGAATGCCAGCGCAGTGAAACAGGTTTTGAAGGCGGCTGAGAATGCTCAGAGCTTCACCAATTCAGACTATGTTGATTTCATCGACTTCCTGAACAACGTGAAGAACGCTGGCATCTCCTCGCTCGATACCGGCATCCTGAGTCGCCTGGCCTCTTCGACCGGTGACTTCATCATCGCCAATGACACCTACCGGTTTCCGAAAGCCTATGGCATGGCCATCTGGATCCCGACTTCGCGCTATGAATATGCCCAGCATGCCGACCTCTACTCGCAACTGAGCTTCGATCAAGCCACCCGTTGGGGAGATGTTCTCAAGTCCATGCTCAAATAAGCGATCCTTCGGGAACGCAGGCGGGGGCCCTCCGGGGTCCCCGTTTTTTTTCACCCTTTCAGTCAAGCTTTTGACTGGACCTGCCGATACGGAGTGAAAGGAGTATCCTCATCATGATTCCCACCCCGCCCCCTTTCCGTCACTACCCCGTCACACCCGCCGGTTTTTGGATCCGTTTAGCCGCGTTCCTGGTGGATCTGGCAACCGTCATGGTGACGGTAAACCTGGTCCAGCTCGGACTCCGCAGTCTCCAAACTCCAGCTTGGATCTGGACCGCAATGAACCTGGTTCTGACCGTGATTTATTTCGGATTCTTCTATTCACGGAAGGGAGCCACTCCGGGCAAATGGACCTTCGGAATCCGGGTCCGGCACCAAGGGCATCATCCGGGATTCTTCCGAAGCATCTTGCGGGAGACCCTCGGAAAAACGGTCTCAGTCGCTCTCTTCTTCGGAGGATTTGTGATGAGCGCCTTCCGGAAGGACAAGCTGGCACTGCATGATCTCGTGTTCGGAACCCGCGTGGTCAAGTGCGCCCCTCTTCAACCGGCCTGGGTGGCGGCCGCTGTCACGGTCTTCATCCTGAATGCGGGTCTCACTGGCGCCCTGGTACAGAAGATTCAGACCGAGAACCGTTCGCCCGCTTCGGTTCCAAAACCGGAGCCTGGACCTTAATCCTCTGAATCGCCATCGTCCGAATCGCGGGACTGGACACGGATTTTGACCATCCATCCCTCATCGAGGGGATCTTCCTTCAAAAGCGAAGGTTCTTCGATGAGCGCTTCGTTCACCTCAGCAACCCCGCCGTCGACCGGACTGATGAGTTCGAAGTTCTGCTTCTCGCCCTCGATTTCGCAGATGACATCATCCTGGAAAAGGTCCTCGCCCTCCGTCGGCAGGGATACCGACTGGATCCCTCCGATCTCCTCGAGACCCTTTTCGGTGAGTCCGATCGTGACCAATCCACCTTTTTTCCGGAACCAGATGCGTCCATCGTCGTATTCGTTCATGTTGTCCTCACTTCTTTCCCGGTTTGCGCGCCAGTAGCACCGTATCTTCTTTTTTGAGCCGGATCTCCAACCAATGATCCCGGGCGGTCTGAAAGTAGCTCCATTCAAAATCAGTGTGATTATAGGTGCGCTTGGCTTTTTTCGATACGGTAAGTTCGACTTTCCATTTCTTGGAATTCGAATCTCCGACCTGTGAAAAAATGATCTTCACCTTCCCGGTCCGATTCGGCCCCGATTCAATCCCGCCCCACTCTCCCGCCAACTCCTTTTCCGAGAGCGCTTTCACGGAACCTGTATGGGGGGTGGAAGCCACTTCGACTGTCAACTCGGCCTGCCCCGGCCTTTTCAGCTTGAGGAGCCCCGGATCGGACTTCACGTCCAGTGAACGGAGCACCCAGGGCTCCTTTTCATTGGACTTGAAACGTGCCAGGACCGGACCCGCCTTTTCAGCACTCACATGATCACGGATCGCAATGGCCACGGCCTTACGAATATGAGGGTCAGACGACGAGAGATGTTGTTCCGCGAATTCGAGGGATGCATCTCCTTGCGACTGGACATAGGCCGAAAGCAGTTTCTTCTTTAAAATCGCATTCTGTTCCTTCTCGGCATCCGCCCGCAGGATCTCGCCCACTGCCGGATCATTGAAGCGGGACAACCCGTCGATGAGCCAGCTCTTTTCGTAAGATGAGGTGGTTTCATTGTACATCTGGCGGATGACGGGAAGCGCTTCCGCGCCGAGACGGTCCCAAAAAGGTCCGGAAGGTCCGGGGTGTCGCAAAGACATCTGCCCCCGGATTTCATTCCGGATTTCTTCCGGTGACAGCGCCCACGCTCCGGACATACCGAAACCCCATCCGATCAACAACCCAACGCAGAGTCTTCCGGCACGATTCATCAGCGTACCAAGGGGCTCCATTGCAACATGGCGGATGACTGGGGAGAAAACAGATGCCCGTCTACAGACCAGACCCCACCCGAACTCAGCTGGCGGTTTTTCGTGGTGTACCACATGACATGATTGAATTGGCATTCCTGGACTGCAGGGCAGAACTGCCGAGGCATGTCATCGTTGGCCTGAAAAGATCCCGTCTGATTGACGGGATCCAGATCGATCGCCACAGCGGGACTGGTCGGATTCGCCAAATAATAATCAATGGTAGTCACGTTATCGCAGGCTTGTTTACAAGTATTCCCCGCTAAGGGCGATGCTTGGATCACAGAGTCGTTGTTGTAGTAACAGGTGCGCTGGCTCATATTCCCGACCGTGTTGCGGACACAGAGCGGGGTATCATTGAGTGCATCATGAGACTGCGACGCCGATGAAGCATTTTCGGAGGGATGATTCAGACCCAGAAAGTGCCCCAGCTCATGGGCGATGGTCGCGGCCATTTCACGGAAATCATTCTCCTGGAATCGCTCATGGCAATTGTTGACCGTGCACTTGGAATTGAACAAGGCCAGCTCATTCCCGCTCGAGAAGGCCAAACCGCTGGTCTGGGTTCCATGGACCGGTGGACCGAGAATCCCTCCAGAAACTCCAAGAATCCGAAGATTCGAGGTATTGGAATAGGTGATATCCCCCACTAAAAAGATATTGATGGCGTTCCCCGAGCTGGCGGAAAGCGAGGAGGCTTTGGAACCGGCCTCGAACATATTCCCGAGATCGAGGTAGTCGACTTGGGAGTACTGATTTCCGCCGTTTGCGTCGGACCATTCGAAGACATTGAGCGCGTTGATCCCGATCTTCGCTCCACTTGCCACCTTCAGCAGGCGATTGACTTCCTTGAACAAAAGATCGAGGTTTCTCGCACCCCGGACACTCAGTGAATCATTGATGTTCTGATCCCCGACCAGGATCAGATTGATATTCACCCCGCCATTCACGGCAAGACTGTCCCGTGTTGCAGTGTCTTTCTTGACGATGACCGTAACCTTCAGGCCTGCTAACAAATCATCCACCGAGCCACCGGAATCCGACATCAACACGTACTTTGCAAAATACTGCCCCGCTGGAAGCTGACCCGAATTCGGGCAGTTCCAACCATTCACACTACTGTCACAGCGAGGAAAGGCGTTGGTCGTGGCATACCCGTAGGGAGGAATCTGATGCTGATCCCAATCGTTACGTCCTCCGAAGGAACTGCCCGTGTCAGTCGTGCAATTCGGATTCACATTACAGAATCCGCCTCCACAACTCCACATGCCTTCAGTCACGCATGCGCTCCTCAGCTTCACATAGTTCACGGTAGGCCCCGAGGCGGGCACCACGTAAAACTCGCTCAAAACCGGAAAAGCCCCGCCTTGTTCAAGCGGATAATCCTGAGTTTCCGCCACCAGGGTCATGGATCCGAGAGGACCGAAATCTCCGGCCCCATAGGTACCCAAGTTGACCAGCAACTCGCGGCTTCCCCAGGGCTGGTTGAATTGAACCATGCTCACATTGGTGTAGTAGAGTTCCGAGCGGCTCACCGTCACCGTGCCCTTGACCACCGAATTCCCAACCACCGCTGAGTCGGGAAGGTAGCGTCCGGAGGAAAGTACCGCTGGGGCGATTGATCCCACTCGATTGGATGGAGGATCGCTCTTCTTGGAACAGGATTGCAACACGCCCGTCAGGACAGCGAGCACGATCGACAACGCATGAATGGACCTGTTCCTCACCTTTACTCTTCGGCTCACCGGATTCCCCTCTTGAATCCATTCTAACCTGTGCCACCGTGCGCGACCAAAGCCGTTAATTCAATGACATCCGTGAATCAAGCGTGGGCCCGGTAAGGATTGCGGATTCCGGTCCACTGATTGAGCTCGGCCTGGATTTTTCCTTCGTGAATCCGCACCAGAACAAAGGTCGGATGAAAAGGCTCGCCGATATAACGCCAGTCCAGATAGACCATCTTGGTCCAGGTCCCGCAGTTCAGGTATTGACGGCCCTGCTCATACACGCGGTGCATCGGCAAGTGGGTGTGCCCCATCACAACGGTATGAAGCCCGGGATCAGACCGTAGCATGTCCCGCGCTTGGTCCTCGAGGTCGAGAAAGAGCGAGCGCTCTTGCGAGAGCGTCTGCATGGTCCGTCTGAACCCGAACAAGGACGGGGAACGGCTCATGATCCTTGTTTTCAGAAAGTAAAACATCGAAAGGAGAATGAATTTCAGTGTGAACACGGGATCGAACAGCACCCCGAAAAAAGCGAAGATCTTGAGGGGACGGATCTTGTCGAGATTGCCACGTTCCCACTTGAGCCGGTTCACAATCTTGAGAATATAAATGCTTCCCCACGGAATATTGAGAACCCGCGTCCCATTACTGAGCTCCATCAGGGGATTCTTGAAGTCGAGCTGATTACTGGCCTCGAACTGGTTCCCGTGCCGGATTTCGAGCCCGTGATCATAGCGGATCCGGTCGGTATCAGCGATGATCCGGACCTTTTCACTTGGATAAAAACCCTGGGGATCCCATTCACGGATGATCCGCTCCCGGACTTTCTCAAAAAACAACTCGGCATCATGGTTCCCGATCAGGTAGGTGATCCGCTTTCCGGGTTTTGACACGAATTTACGAAGGGCTGCCATGACCCTGCCGTGTCCAGCCAGGATCGCCTCGCATTTGGTCAAGGCGATCTCCTCGGTGATCCCCTCCTCGAACTCACCGAGATAGGGAACGTTCAGGAAGTCGAAGAAATCTCCATTGATCACCAACTCGACTTCAACCGGGCCATCCGGACCTTCCCCGTACGCCCCGCTCGAAAAGTACTCGAAGAACTCGCACATCTCCCCATCGTGGAAAAAGTCCTCGTGAGGATTGAACTTTCCCTCGAAATAGCGTCCCGCCGAGAGGTGACAGTCACTGATGATGATTTTGAAGTGCTCGCCCACTTTGCCTTATCCTAAGGCGTCCGGTTCCCACCCTCCAAGCGGAATTGTTCCCGATCAGCCCGTTTGTTTGACTTCAGACCCAAAAATGAGTAAACTCCCCGCCATGGCAGAAAAAGGAAAGAAGTGGCCCGATAACTCCAAAGGCAAGTTTTATGTGGATGACCAGTGCATCGACTGCGATGCTTGTCGCTCCGAAGCGCCGGATCACTTCACCCGCAATGACGAACACGGATATTCCTACGTGTTCAAACAGCCCACGACACCGGACGAGATCGCCCGCGCTCAAGCCGCACTCGAAGCCTGTCCCGTAGAAGCCATCGGTAAAGACGGCGAATAATCTTGGATCAATAGCCGAGGCGCTTCAGGTAGTCTTCCACTGAAGGAGATCCGTCCAGGTTGGCTGGATCCGCCACGGCTCCGGCCACGGACTGAATGGCCTGAGTCTCGAGCTCGGCTTTCTTGGAAGGTTCCACCGGACCCGCAAAAACGCTGGCACCCGCAGGAGCTTGCCTACGTGGAGCAGTGTCGGGAGCCGCCTGGAGAATGCCCATCATGTGGCTGCGGATCTGCGACAGTTCGCGCTCGAGTTTTTCAACCTGGGTTTCAGCTGCAGCACAACGCTCGGAGGACTCGAGCAGCTGGGCTGCGACACTCTCGTTCTTCATCTTCAGATCCCAGATCTGATTTGCGAATTTGACCTCGAGTTCGGAACGAAGCTCGTTTTGTTTCTGAGAATGCTGTTGCACCAACTGTCCACGCAACACCTTCTGAGCTTCGATTTCCTTGTGGAGCGACTCGATCACCATGTTCTTGTCCAGAATCTCGTTCCGGAGGTTCTCCGTTTCGAGCTTCAGCAACTGCATTTGGTCCGTCAACTCGCCCACGTGGCTTTGGTAGATCTTGGCCTGAGACTGTGCCTCGTGCTTCAGGTCGAGAAGCTTTTGCTCCATCCGGGAGCGGTCTTCCTCGATCTTCTGGACATCGTAGGCGAAGGAGTCGAGACGAATCATCGCCTCAGTCCGCTTATCCTGCCAATTCTGCAAGGAACGGCGCGCCTCAGCAATGGCATGAACGAGGTCATCCAAACGGCCGGTATTGATGTTCGTATTGGGATCTTGCATGGCTGAACAACTCCTGTTTCCATTGTGCGACGGATCGCATCCAGAACCAATAGGCAATTTTTACTTACCTTAACAGGGAAGCCCGTCATAAGCTACGGTCATGAAGTCCCTGAAACACCTCCTCTGGCTCCTCCTGCTCGGCGGCGCCCATCCTGCATCGGCACTCGAGCTGACTGCCTGGGGGGGCCTCCTTTATGCCGCTCCATCGGAGTCGGTCCAGGGGATCGATCAGGACTGGACGGGTAGCGCAGGCAACAGCTTCGGATTTGGCGCACTGCTTCCACTGGGAGAGAGCCCTTTCAGCATCGAGAGCGGTGTTTCTTGGCTCAAAGAGGCCAGTGAGCGGACGGTTTCAGGTTCGGTCAGCACGAGGCGGACCGAGTGGATTCAAGTCCCTCTTGTGCTCCATTATCATTTTGACGGGTCGATGAGTCTAGGCGTCGGAGGCTATGCGGGTTTTGCACGTGGAATGGTGAGCACGAGCGATTCGATCAGTACGGTGAACCAGCCCTATGACACAGCCCAAATGCAGACCCTCGATCTCGGCCTGCTGATCGATCTCCGCGCCAGGTTTCACTTGTCCGAATCGTGGAGCCTCATCATCGATGCCCGGTATCAGCATGGCTTCCAAGATCTCTCGACCATCACGACCAAAACGCTTTTCGCACGATCGATCCACATGCTGGGCGGATTCTCCTATAGCTTCCTTTGAACCGGAAGCTCAAACCAGTCCCTGATCGTCAGTAGGGCCCGGGGATCGGCCGGTGGTGAATGGCTCTCGTGCGAGATCTGAACAAAACTGACCCCAGCCCGATGCGCCGACTCCATGCCCGCTAAGGAATCTTCGAAAACAATCACGCGCTCCGGAGCCACTCCAAGATCGCTCATGGCTCGTAAATAAGGAGCCGGGTCCGGCTTGCTACCCGGATACTCGCCCGCCGCCCAAATCCTCTCGAATTCCTTCTCCAGCCCCCAAGACGCCAAGATGGCCTCTACCTCGTGGCGCTCCGATCCTGTCACAATCCCGACGAACTCGGCCCTCGACTTCAATTCGGGAAAGCGCTCCAGGAATCCGGGCACCAAAGGAACCCCCTCCGAGAACCGGGCCCGGTACCGTTCCTGGAATTCTCGTCTCAACTCGTCTTCAGCCGGAAGCGGGATACCCAGGCGCCTCCCCTCCTCCGCCATTTGGCTCACCGCCAGCTTCCAGGTCTTGCCCACGATCATTTGGGGGAAAGCCGCAGGGACCTGGATCCCTTTGTCGGAAAAGTAAGACTCGATCGCCAGACGCGCCAGAATCTCGGTCACCACAATGGTACCGTCAAAGTCGAACAACAGGATTCTCCGGTCCACTTCCAGGCTCGATTCGGATCTCATGTAAGCATTTTTGCAAAATTCCGGCTATTTTTCGAACTTTTTTTCTTGCCACCCCGTGGAACCTTTTCTAAAAATGATCCACAAAGGAGACAATATGGCTAAAAAGGCAGCTAAGAAGAAATATTCTTTCATCAATGAGCTCTACGAAGGCGTCATGAGCATTACAGAAGTGTCCAAGAACGGCTCCATCAAGATCAAACGCTCCGAACTCAAGGAACTGGTTGAAACCACTTTCACCAAAGGCGCAAAACTGGCTGCCGGTGGCGAGCGCATCCGCTTTCCTGTGATCGGTGCCCTGGTCCGCCGTGAAGTGAAAGCCCGTAAAGCCGGCAAAGGCACCAACCCTTTCACCGGTGAAACCATCGACGTGAAAGCACGTCCGGCTTCCAAGAAGCCCCGCTGGTCCTTCCCGAAGACCCTGAAGGACACCTTCGCTGACAAGAAAAACTGGTAATCCGAATTTAGTTTTGAACGAGGAAAAGGGGACGGAGTTTCCGTCCCCTTTTTCATAGGGAGTGAGACCATCATGAAACTCGTGACACTGAAAGCCGCCGATCGCACCCATCATGTCGGAGCTCTGCTCGACCCCGGAAGCGAGCCGGGAAAGGGCCGCATCCTCGATTTCGACGCCATCGATTCCCGCCCTTGGACCCGGGATATGCTGGATTTCATCAAGAATGCGGATGAATCCCTCCCTTGGGCCAAAGGATGGATGGAAAAGGCGAAAGCGGGCCTGGTTCCCGGATCGGCGATCGTGCCCGAGTCGGAGGCCTGGTTGCTCTCTCCGGTTCCTTCTCCTGTTTCCTGCCGGGACGGCTATGCTTTCCGGCAGCACGTGGAGAGCGCTCGCAAGGGTCGTGGCCTGCCCATGATTCCCGAGTTCGATGAATTCCCCGTATTTTACTTCACGAACCACCTGGCCATCACGGGCCCGGGGGAGGTTTATGTGATGGAGCGCGCCTTGGAACGCCTCGACTTCGAACTCGAGGTCGCGATCGTCATCGGCAAAGAGGGCCGCAATATCCCGGCCTCACGCGCGGATGAGCACATTTTCGGATACATGATCATGAACGACTGGTCAGCGCGCGAATTCCAGACCCAGGAAATGAAACTGAATCTCGGTCCGGCAAAAGGAAAGGATTTCGCCACCAGCCTCGGGCCCTACCTCGTGACCCGGGATGAGCTCGAGTCGCGCCGGATTCCCGGACCGAGCGGCGACCGCCACGATCTTTCGATGAAGGCATTCCATAACGGAAAACAGGTTTCATTCGGGAACTTGAAGGATATGAATTGGACCTTCGCCCA
>CANHQK010000007.1 GCA_947462765.1 Bdellovibrionales bacterium | reverse complement strand
TCTGAGAAAACCGAATACTGGAACCTGAAAGGACTCATCCGACTCGCGGAAAAGAATCCCCAGGCCGCCATCATCAACTTCAAACGGGCCCTCCAATACAACCCTTTGCCCAGTCATGAGCCTTACTATCAATTCAATCTTGCGACTGCCTATCTCGACGGGAGCAAGCCAACCGAGTCCAAGAAAGTCGCGGATGCGATCAAGACCGAGGAGATGACCGCTCCGGACCGCAAGAAGGTCCTCGCTCTCCGTGAAAGAGTGAATAAGATTGTTTCGGGTCAGACTGATCCGAAAACCCAACCGGAGAGCGCCAACGTTTCTGCCACTCCGGTCGCCCAAGTGACGCCGGCGGCTTCTCCGCCCCGGGAGCTTTACGCTGGTCCTGTGAACCGTAAACGCATCGGTGTGCTCCTTCCTCTCAGTGGAAAGTACGAGAACTTCGGAAAGCGAGTCCAAAGATCCGTGGAACTGGCCTTTCAAAGTTCGACCGACGAACACAGCAAGTCATTCGAGCTGATTCCGGTCGATAGTGGCGATTCGGCCGAAAGTCATGAGATCGCTTTGAAAAAGCTCGTAGAGGAGCAGGAGGTCATTGCCGTAATCGGACCGCTCCTCGGAAAGCATCTCGACTCACTCCGGAGCAAGGCCGCATTTTATCAGATTCCACTGATCTCGGTCGCACAGGTTCAGGGCGAGGCCGATCCCCAGATCTTCTCATGCTCCATTTCAACCCAAGATCAAGCTGCCCGAATCGCTCGATATGCGGTTCAAACCCTTGGCCTCACCCGTTTTGCCATCCTCGGACCCGATAACAAGGCCGGAGAAGAAATGGCCCACGCGTTCTGGTCCGAACTGGAACGACTGAATGCCGAAGTGCGCGCCTTCGAGCTCTATGATCCGGACCTCACCGACTTCCGGGAGCCGGTGGACAAGACGCTCGGTCTTTTCTACACCGAGACCCGCGCGAAAGAACTCGAGGAGCTCGCAGAAAAGCGTAAAGAACTGAACATCACCCGGAAAACCATGAAGACCCTGCAGTACTTCAATCTTCCGCCACTGGTGGATTTCGAGGCAGTCTTCATCGCAGACGAAGCCAGAACAGCCGGTCAGGTGATCCCGACTTTCGCCTACCGTGACGCGAAAGGTCTCCGTTACCTCGGTATTTCATCCTGGAACTCCCCCCAGCTCATCCAACGGGCCGGGGACCTGGTAGAGGGTGCCGCATTTCCAGTCGCATTCAACACCCTGAATCCGCCCGAGGAAACCAAGCAGTTTTACGACCTGTTCCACCGGACGCACTCGTCGTATCCGGGTGAGCTCGAAGCGGTGGCCTTCGACGCGGCTACGATTGTGCTCGAAACCCTGAAGGATGCTCCTGGAACCCGCGGTGAGTTCACCGGTCGGCTTGAAGCTCGCAAGAATGTGGCGGGAGCCACCGGTTCACTGAGCATGGTCGATCACCGTTGTTCGAGGAATCTCGATCTTTACAAAGTGAAAAAAGGCGTGTTCGAGCCGGTCGGAGAACCATGACCCGAACTGCCCACCGGATCGAATGGATCGCCCTGGTTATCCTATTGCTCGGTCATGGAATCGCCTCATGGACCTCGTTCGGCTACCACCATCCTGATGAGCATTACCAGATTCTCGAGTGGGCGAATCATTTCCTCGGACTCAACCGGGACACCTCGGCACTGCCGTGGGAGTTCAGCGCGCAAATACGACCCTGGTTCCAACCCTTGCTACATGCGGCTTGGATGAAGGCACTGATGGGCCTCGGCCTCTACGAGCCCTTCACGGCGGCTCAACTGTCCCAAGGGATTTACGGAATTCTGAACATCCACCTCTTGGTTCGGATCTGGCTATTCATGAGGGACCGTTACGGACTCGGCCCTCACGGGGCAATCGCCCTCGCGCTTCTCTGGTTCTTTCCGTACATCCATGTCCGGACTTCGAGCGAAAACCTAGCAGGTATCCTCCTTTCCTGGGGACTACTCGGGATGCTCCAAGGCCGGAGTCCTGTCAGAAACGGGATCTTTTTCGGTTTCGCCTTCCTGGCCCGCTATCAGATTGCTCTCGGGCTCGCCGGGCTCGGAATCGCCCTGCTCTTCCGCACGGGTAGACTCAACAAGAGCCATTTGGCCCTGCTTGGAGGATTTACCCTGCCCGTGGTCCTCGGAGTCCTGCTCGACCGGATCGGGTACGGCAACTGGGTGCTGAGCCCCTACCTTTACTTCAAGGTGAACCTGGTGGATGGAGTTGCGGCCCGTTACAACCCTTATCCTTGGTGGATGTATTTCAGGTGGATCCTCGAGCTGAATCCGTTGGTTTCTGTCCCCTTATTCATCGGGAGCCTCGGATTTTTCAAGAAGTCCAAAGAAGAAGACGGGTGGATCCTTTCGTCTTTCATGGTGTCGTTTTTCGCTCTTCACTGTCTGATCACCAACAAAGAGTACCGCTTCCTGTTTCCGATCCTGAACTGGATTCCATTCATGGCCCTGATTTATTTCAGAGACTTCACATTTAAATTGGCACGCCCGATCTGGTGGATCCCCTTCGCTGTGCTCAATCTTTCAGCGTTCGCCATTTCGACTCTGCACGGGGCTTCGTTGCGGACCCTCGGGGCACCCTTCTTGGCTCATCGCAATCTCGACCCGGATATTCCAGTCCTCGCTAGCCGGGACTACCGGGGAAACCCACCTTACTATACTTTTCCGGTTCACCGCTTGACGGTCTTCGGGAATCCCGGAGAGCTCGGGGCGCACCTCTCCCAGCCGGGTCCGGTACAGGTTCTCCTCGACGGAAAAGCCGATGAGCCGACACACGAGCCGATTCAACAGCTACTTCAACAGAGATCGTGTCGTCTTTTAGAAGCGGTGGTGCCAGGATGGCTCTCGACCTGGGTCTGGAAGACTCCGGCCGGTCGATCCCTCCCACGAATCGAGTGGTACCGCTGTCCTTAAGCGCGGGCACTCTCGATCAGGTCTTTGGCATTCTTGAGGGCTGCAGCCGTGAGCTTTTCGGATCCCAGCATCCGCGCGATCTCGTCACGCCTTTCGACATCACTCAGACATCTCACCTCTGTTACCGTTCGCCCCTTCGAGGACTGCTTGCTGATCGAGAGGTGGTGGTCGGCAAAACAAGCGACCTGAGGAACATGGGTGATACAGAGGACTTGGTTGTAACCGGCGACAGACTTCAATTTTTTTCCGACAGTGAAGGCTGTTTGTCCTCCCAGACCCGCATCAATCTCGTCAAAGAGGTACACTCCGATCCCTCCCTTGTCCGCAATGACTCGTCGGATTGCGAGCATCAAGCGTGACAATTCCCCCCCCGAGACGATCTTTTGGATCGGCTTTTTCTCCTCACCCAAGTTCGTCCGGACCAGAAGTTCGGCAACCGTACCGAGGGAATCCGCGCCCCAGGAGGCGAGATCGTCTGAGAAACCGAGTTCGAATCCGACCTCCGCATCCTGCATCCGGAGCTCCTTCAACTCCTTGGAGACCGCCTTACTGAGTCCCTCTGAGCCTTTTTTCCGTTTTTCGAAAAGCTCTTTCGAAAACTTGAGGGCGATCTTGCGCTCTTCCCCGTATTCCTGCTCGAGCGAGTCGAGTCGAGTGGACAGATGGGTCAGTAGATCGATTTCTTCGCGAAGCTTCAATTGATACGAGATGATTTCATCCAGGAGGTTTCCGTACTTCCGTTTGAGATTGGTGATCAGACTGAGTCGTTCCTGGACCTGCTCGAGGCGATCAGGGCTCATATCGGCCCGGGAAGAATACGCTCTCGACGCTTGGGCCGCGTCCTCCACCTCTGCCAGAGCCCGCTCGATCGAGGCCTGAAGGGGCTCGACTCCCTCATCCATCTGACTCAGAGCCTTCACCTTCGAAGCAGCGATCCGTAACGCGTTCAAGGCACCCTCTTCACCGTCCAAAGCATCATGAACCTGGGTCGCAAGCGAGATCCGTTGTCCTACCGACTGAAGGAGGCGTTTTTCGGTCGCAAGAGCTTCATCCTCTCCGGGAACCAGGGCGGCTGCCTCGAGTTCTTCGAGCTGGAATTGTAAAAATGCAAGACGCTGGACCCGCTCCTCTTCCTTTTTCTTCAAGGACTCCCATTCCTCGAGCAATGCGAGGGTATTCCGGTATTGGGCAGAGGCCTTCTTTTGTAGATCTTCGATGCCGGAGAACCTATCGAGAAGCGCGATCTGTACGCCTGATTTGAAAAGCGATTGGTGTTCATGTTGCCCGCAAAGATCGATCAGATCCTCGCAAACCATCGAGAGCATGTTCAGAGTCGCCAACTGACCGTTCAGAAAAATCCGGTTTTTCCCGCTTCTGCTGACCGTACGCTTGATCAGCAAGTCGCTTCCTTCGCATTCGATTCCGACTTCCTGGAGCCTGGTTTTCAACCACGGAAGTTGTTCGATATCGAAAAAACCCTCGACCACCGCTTCATCAGCTCCCGACCTGATCGTCTCGCTATTGGCGCGACCACCGAGCAAGAGCGAGATCGCCTCGAGAACAATCGACTTTCCCGCACCTGTTTCTCCGGACAGGATGTTCAACCCCCGCTCGAAGGGGATCTCGGCGTTCTCGATCAATGCGAAGTTACGGATCTTGATGGTCTGGATCATCATTTGCCTCCGAAGTTGAGTTTTTCCCTGAGCAGGGAAAAATAATCACGATTGGGTGCGGTCACGATTTTGAGCTTATGTTTCTTGAACCTCGAAATCCGTATCAAGTCCCCGTCTTTCAGGTCGAGACCGTTCTGGCCGTCGAGGGTCAGGTAGACATGACCGGGCATCGACTCCAGGGTCATTTCGACATTCACATCGTCGGGAAGCACGAGAGTCCGCTGAGTGAGGCCATGAGGACAGATGGGGGTGATCAACATGCAACCCAGATGAGGCATGACAATCGGTCCCCCGGCTGCGAGCGAGTATGCCGTCGATCCGGTGGGTGTGCTGATGATCATTCCGTCGGCACGTACCGTATTGGCCCATTCGCCGTTCACATTGATTTTGACCCCGATGATCCTTGCAATGGCCCCTTTCGAAACCACCGCGTCGTTCACCACGAGATCCTTCAGTACAGTCTTCCCCTTCCGGACAACACTCACCTCGAGCATGACCCGTTCGGAAATCGAAATGGATCCCGTATTCAGGATCCGGTGGATGACATCATGGAGTTCATCCTTACGTACTTCGGTCAGGAAACCAAGGGTCCCCATGTTGATTCCCAGGATGGGAATGCTCACATCTTTCATGAGCCTTGCGGCACTCAGATAGGTCCCATCCCCTCCGAGAACCACGATCAGATCGACCTTGCGGGCCAAGGCGGACTTTTTCACGACCTTCAATTTCCGAAGACGCTCGGGCCCGAGGGTTCGGAGCACCTTGGCGCTCTCGTCACAGAAAAAAACCTGATACCCGCGATTCAGGAGCAAATCGGCGAGTTCGAGCGCAAGGGCAGCGGCTTCGTTGTGGTGATGCTTGATGATGATTCCGAGACGCTGGACCTTGATCTTCATTTCTCCACGTTTTCTCTCAAAACACGTCAAATTGCCACATTGACAATCGGTTTTCGACATAGGAAAACCTTGGGGACGGGGGGTTGATTGTGCGCCGCTTCATGAATCGAATCGGATCGCTGTGGGTCGTACTGGGTATGGCTTGGACGGCTGCTGTCCATGCTGACATCAGAACTCCCGAACCGGACTGGTCCTCGAATGCACAGATCGATCCGTCGGGACGCCCGAACCCCTACGGCTGGCCCGACGCTGTTTTCGAGGAGAAAGTCCGCAAAGGAAAGCTCCACGCACTTCAGTATCCACTCGAGATCACCGGCCTACTCGTTCCGGAACGGCAAGCCTTGCGCGTGCTCGATTCCAAGCCCGGAGACCCGCTTTTCGGACTCATGAAGTCCATTCTTTCTCTCGGGTCGGAGTTCAAGGACTTCAAAGGATTCTGGAAATGGCTCGGGCTCCATGATTATCCCGAAGTGGAGGGCGAGATTCCTTTCCCGAAGGGTGTCCGGCCGGAACAGCCGATGGGTGTCTCACTCATTGAACGGAACGGCGTCCGAGGAGTCACCCTGAGTTGCGCTGCCTGTCACTCGGCGAGCCTATTCGGACGCCCGGTGCTTGGCCTCACCAACCGTTTTCCCCGTGCGAATTCATTTTTTATCCATGGCAAACAAGCCACCCGCTGGATCAGTCCGGAACTGTTCCGCTCCATGACCGGAGCGAATCGCAAAGAGGTCAGGATGTACGCCGAGACCCGGGAGCGGATTGACTCTGTCGGACTCAAGATGCCCGAAACCCTGGGGCTTGATACTTCTTTAGCCCAGGTAGCCCTGTCACTCGCTCGGCGTGCCGAAACCCCCTGGGCCGAACGGGACCCCGTGAGTGCAGCCCGTCCACGCCCCAATCCACTCGAAACCGAGGTCGCAGACAGCAAGCCGGCTCCGTGGTGGACGGTGAAGTACAAGACCCGCTGGCTATCCGACGGAAGCGTGATTTCCGGCAATCCGATTTTCACCAATTTTCTATGGAACGAGATCGGTCGCGGGGCCGATCTGCCGGAACTCGTGGATTGGATGGAGCAAAACCGCGAGATCATCGAGGACCTCACCACTGCAGTGTTCGCCACTCGATCGCCGAAATGGGAAGAATTCCTGGCCGCCTATCCCATCGAAACCGAAAGGGCCCGAAGGGGAGAACGGATGTACCGTGAGTCCTGCGCCGGATGCCACGGGCACTATGACAAGAGCTGGCAAGGACCGAATGCCGGATCCACGGTCGGAATCCGGTATCCCACCCGAACCAAGGTCAAGGATGTGGGCACCGATCCTGGACGTCGCCAGGGCATGAGAGAATTGGCCAGAGCGCTGAATCCGCTTCGGTTCTCTCAGCAATACGATATCGTGATCGAAGAACAAGCGGGCTATGTTCCACCACCGCTCGACGGAATCTTCGCCCGCTTCCCCTACTTCCACAACAACTCCATTCCGAACCTTTGTGCGCTCATGACCCCTCCGTCCAGCCGGCCGAGGACCTACTACTCGGGCGAAGTGAAAGATCCTTCGAGGGATTTTGATCCGGAATGCGTCGGATACCCGGTGGGATCGAAAACACCCGTAGCCTGGCGGACCGCCCGAGACTCGAAAGAGCACCTCTTCGACACGACCCGCCCGGGCCTTTCGAATGAAGGGCATTACAGAAAAATCTTCACCCGTGAGGACGGCAGTGAGAAGTTCACGCCCTCCGAAAAACGTGATTTGATCGAATTCCTGAAGACTCTCTAAACGCTCCGCTTTTTCCCGAAGGCCAACGCGAGAGTCAAGAACAGCATGGCATTGACGGCAATCAACTCTACGCCCAGACGGTATCCGGAGAACCAACTGGCACTGTTCAAATCAAGGATGGCTGTCAAGGCGATCGCTCCGAGACAGAGTGCGGGAACCCGGCGGGACTCAAGCCTCCAAGCGGTGAAAATCCCGATGCCGTACAGTCCAATCAAGGGACCGTATGTATAGCCGGAGCAACGAAGCACCAGATCGATGAGCGAGCGGGTTTCGAGTGCATGGATCACGAGGATCAAGAGCAGGATGACCACGGCGGCCAGAACATGAATCAGACGGACAGGAATCCGGTCCTTCAAGCGCTCAGGAAGCAAATCGATTTCGATCGAGGACGCGATCGCAGGGAGGATGGTGCCGGCGCTGCTAAAGGTCGCGGCAGATAGGCCGATCAGAAACATCATCGCCGCACCCGTACCGAGGCTACCGAGAGCCAGTGCCGGCAAAACCTGGTCGGCCGCCACACCTCCGCCCGGCAAGGTGGGAATAACCAGATTTCCAGTCGCATAGGCTTCCCGGGTCAGTGCTCCGAGAGCCATGAAGACGAAATTCACCGCGACCATGACAAATGCGAGCGTAAACATGTTTTTCTGTGCTTCCTTGAGGCTCCGGCAACTTAGGTTCATTTGCATGATGTTCTGATCGAGTCCGTTCATGGAGCTGGTGATCAGCATGCCGCCAAAAAGGGACTTCAGGAAGAAATCGGGCTTGATCGGGTCCCATGAGAAGATCCGGGGTGCTGTGATCGCTTTCATCGGATCGGGTGAAAACTTCCAAAGAGCAACAAACAAGAAGAGGACGGAACCGAGAAGGATGACAGACTGATAGGCCTCGGTCCAGACCAGACTCTTGATGCCGCCCTTGTAGGTATAGAGAACAATCAGGGCCATCGCGAGTGCAAATGAAACTGTCGGACTGAGGCCCAATCCGCCGAGCAGGCATTGGTGCAGGATCATGACCGAGATGTAGAGACGGGCCGCTGAACCGAAAGTCCGCGAGGCGATGAAGAGCAAGGAGGCGGTCTTCTGGGCGGGAACGCCGAAGCGCTCGCCGAGGTAGGAGTAGATGGAAATCAGATTCCTCCGGTAGTAGAGCGGCAGAAGCACTGTGGTGATGACCAGGTATCCGAGGAAATAACCGAGCACGATCTGAAAATAGGAATACTCCTGGGAAAAAACCGATCCAGGCACTGAGACGAAAGTCACTCCTGAGACCGAATCGCTGATCATTCCGAGAGTGATGAGCCACCAGGTCGAATCATGGCTCCCGATGTAATAATCCGACAGGGTGGCCGAACGGGCTCGGTAAAACGCAAGGATGAGCAGACTTACAAAATAGGCCAACAGGGCAGCCAAGCCGAGACCTGGATTTGAAAAACGCGCGAGTTCAATCATGGCCACAGTTTAAGTCGGATTTTCAATTATTCAATCTGATTGATTGAAAAAAATTCCGCTTGTGCTTTCAGTGAAAAAAAGCGATAACTCCGCTGCCATGCCGCCATTCGAATCCAACATCGACCGGACTGTCGACATTGTCGTTGCTCGGGATATTTTCAAGACCTTCGAGAGCTTCGAGGCGCTGAAGGGCGTCAATCTCACTGTAAAAAAGGGCGAAGTGGTGGTGATCATCGGACCCTCCGGGTCCGGAAAGAGCACCTTCATCCGCACCCTGAACCGCTTGGAAGGTTTCGACCGTGGCGAGATCGTCATCGATGGCATCCGCCTCGAGGACGGGGCCAACCTCGACACCATCCGACGCGAAGTCGGGATGGTTTTCCAAAACTTCAATCTTTTTCCACATCTGACGGTTCTTCAAAACATCACCCTCGCCCCGGTCAAGGTCCGGAAACTGGAACCGGATGCAGCCGAGCGTCTCGCCCTCGACCTTCTGAAAAGAGTGGGAATTGTTGAACAAGCGAACAAATATCCCGGCAGTCTGTCCGGGGGACAGCAGCAACGTGTGGCCATCGCCCGCGCTCTGGCCATGCAACCCAAAGTGATGTTGTTTGACGAGCCGACTTCCGCACTCGACCCTGAAATGGTGAACGAGGTGCTGGCCGTTATGAAAGAGCTGGCCCTTTCGGGAATGACCATGATCGTGGTCACCCATGAGATGGGATTTGCCCGCGAGGTAGCCGATCGGATCATTTTCTTTGACCAGGGCAGGATCATTGAAGAGGGATCCCCCGAAAAGATTTTCAAGGCTCCCTCTGAAGAACGGACCCGGGCCTTTCTCGGCCAGATCCTGAGTCACTAAGTCTGAGGCATTGCCCATCACTCCGGCACAGCTCTTGAATCCTGGCGGGGCATGGATTCGATCACCTACTGCCACACCCCGTTTGTGACTCCACATCTCCGCCCCCTTTGGCGAATCCAGTGCTTGGATGATCCGGAAGCCTGGTTACGGACCTTGCCGGATACCGGTTTTTCCATTGTCGGAACACGCAAGCCCCAGGGACGCTCGCTCCGCCTGGTCGATGAGATCGTGGACGGATTGAGGGGCACCGGCCTGACAGTGATTTCCGGACTGGCGCGCGGAATCGACGAGGCCGCTCACCGCGCAGCCCTTCGTGCGGGCCTCCGCACCCTTGCCATCCTCGGCTCAGGGATCGACGTGGACTACCCGGTCGGTTCCGGCCGCCTGAAAAGTGAAATCGTCGAAGCAGGAGGAATGCTCTTATCTCCATTTTCAGACGGCAGCCCTCCCCTTCCCGGACAATTCCACGAGCGCAATCAGCTGATCGCACGACTGGCCCGGGCCGTGTGGGTGGTGGAGGGGGCTGCGGTGTCCGGGACCTTGAATACGGCTCAATGGGCCTCGCGATGGGATCGCGATCTCTACGCCACACCGGCATTCCCGGGGGATCCTTGCTTCAGCGGCAACGAGAAACTCCTGTCACGCGAGCAACCGGATCGTCATCCCTTTGCTTCACCCTTCTACGGAGTCCGAAGCCTCCTCGACACTTGGCCCCGCCTCCTCGACCCCCAAGCGATCCTGTTCCCGCTTCTGCCCGAACACCCCTTCGATCGGCTGGTGGTCCGACTTGAATCGGAGTTCGGGGAGTGCCGACTTCCGATGCTGCAGGAGCACTGGAGTCCGGGAGATTGGAATGCGTTTTCCCGTGCCTTACAAGAAGCGGTCGAATCAGGACGGGTCAGGCTCGAGCCTTCCGGACGGATACGGGTTCAATCTCTCGAGAAATCCTGAATCCCGAGTGTATCTCCCCGGGCATGATCCACCGCTCTCTGAATCGCACGCTCGAGTTCGCCAAGATTTCCCGGCCATGATCGACCGAGAAGAACATCCAATGCCTCGGGAGTGATGTTCATCAATGGAACCCCCCTGCGTCGGCAAGCACGCGAAAGAAAATAGGGCAGAAGATCCGTCTCGATATCCGCCGTGCGGCTCCGGAGTGGCAGGAGCTCCAGCATCGAAGCGGTGAGTTTGTAATAAAGTTCGACATGGAATGCCCCGTCCCGGACCTCGAGATCGAGATTTTTCGAGCTGGTCGCAATGATCCTGAAGTCGGCAGGAAACAGGCGGACCCCTCCGACTCTCGAGAACCTCTCGGTCTCAAGCAAGGTGAAAAACGCGTTCTGGGCTTCGATCGACAGGCTGTCGATCTCCTCGATGAAGAGCGTTCCTCCCTGGGCCAACTCGAAGACCCCTGGCTTGCTGAACAAATTCACAGGGCTAGCCCCCTTTTCGACACCGAACAGCTCCGTCAACTGGAAGACCGGGGGCAAGGTGGCGCATGACACCTGGACGAAGGGATGCCGCGAACGATCGGACTTACGGTGAATCTCATAGGCCACCGATCGTTTGCCCGTACCAACCTCTCCGGACATCCAGACAGCCGAGTCCGTCTTCGCTATCCTTTCGACCTCCTCCCTCAAGCGCACAGTCGAAGGCTCCTGACCGAATAGCGGGACGGGAACCGGACCGACACCCACCGCACTCATGATCTCGAGCGCCGGTTCCCGACGACGGAATCGGCGATTTTGACAGGCTTTTTCAAGGGTGCGGAGAAGGTCGCCATGATCGAAAGGTTTGACCACGAAGTCGAAAGCACCGGCCTTGAGTGCTGCAACCGCCCTCTCTACCGTTCCATAAGCGGTCAGGAGGATCACGGGCAGATCGGGGGTGTACTGATGGCAATATTGCAGGACCGCCATCCCGTCATGGGAGGGCATCTGGAGGTCGGTCAGGACTGCCGCCAGATCCTCCGTGTCGATGACACTCTTCGCCTCTTCCAATCCGGGAAATGCGACAGCATCGTACCCCGCACGCACCAAGGTCGCCTCGAGGATCATCCTGAGGTTCGCCTCATCATCGATGATCACGACTTTATCGCGCATCCGGGTACCCCACTTCCACGCGGGTCCCCTGCCCCGGAGTCGATTCGAGCTTGAGCCAGCCACGGTCAAAGCGGATGAGTCGCTCGCAAATGGAAAGGCCGAGACCGGTTCCACCCACGGATGAGGTGAAAAACGGTTCCAACACTCTCGACCTCACCGAGTCACTCATACCGATTCCATTGTCCGTCACCGAGAAACCCTGCTGCTCGACCCGCACGATGATTTCGGCATCACGAACCCCCTCCAGCGCCTTGACGGAATTCTGAATGAGATTGGAGAGCACCTGTTGGATCGAGTCCGGCACCACCTCGACTGACACCGGCAGTTCGCGCCCCTCGAATCTGAGGCGAATGGCCGGAGGGACTAGAAAGTTGGTATTCTGGATTGCGCGAGGGAGAAGGGTGCACAGATCGACCCACTGACGCCCGTCTTGCGGATTCCTGGAGAAATCAAGGAACTGCCCCACCAGACGGTTCAAGCGGGCTGTTTCGTCCCGAATGACATCGACGAAGGGGCCGGGCTCCCGCAAGAGGTCCGCCGCTCCACGAATGGCGCCCAAGGGATTCCGGATCTCATGAGCCAGTCCCGCAGCCATTTCACCCAGCAACATCAGCCTTTCTCGCTCACGAGCCTCACCGATCCGCGCCAGACGACACGTACCCTCTGCCAGCTCGGCAATCAACTCGGGAGCACCCGGAAAAGGGAAAAAACCCGTTTCAGAGAGCGCGTGACCTGATGAAAGCCGGATCCTGATGAGCGCCACCACTTTTTCAGAAACATGGGCGGGAAGGACTACATCGAACCCTCCTGCATCGAGGTACTCCAGGATCAACTCGAGAGCCCGGCGTCCCTCTTTTGTGTACAGGGCATCTCTTTCCTGTTCCAAAATCACCCGGTGCAGGACAGGAGGCAGGCCCTTTTCTCTGAGTTCAAGACAGTAGGCTTCCACAGTTTCAGGAAGCAAGATCCCAGAAGGATCCAAGGTGATCTCGACCCGCTCTGCACGGTAGGTCTTCAAGAAGAACTGTCTCAGTCCCTCTTTCAGATCCTCCAGGGAAGTGACTGCTGAAAGGAGGATCCGGAATCGGTCGACGGTCTCGCGGGCCTCATCCTGCTTGCGCGGAAAGATCTTCCGGCCCATGAAGCGGAAGAAGGTCACGAGGGGGCTCCAGAGCGCGAGCACCGCAAAGGAAATCAAGAACGAATTGAGCAGGAACAAGGGAAAAGAGCGGCTGATAGTGTTGTACAGAAGAGCGAAAAACCCGGTCAGGATCAGGGACAAAGTGAGAACCGCGAGGAACCTCGAAACCAGGGAATCCAGCCCGAAGAGCTTCCTAGGATTGATGATCTGGCTTGCGAATCCGAGATACACCGCGAACAGCAGATTGCCGATGGAGGGAATCACAGTGCCCATCAAAGGAATATGGTCGAAGGTGCAAAATGCAAGTGAGACGATGGGACCGAGATAGAGCACCATTTTCCTGCCCGGGGGAATGTGACCCGCATCCCCCCTGGTGATCCACCGAGCCTCGAGCACCAGCAGGTGGACGTATTCAACCAAGATGAATGAAGGCCAGAATCCGGTGGCAAGCCGGAATATCTCGCCCTGTCCCAGGGAAAAGGCAATGAGGAAACACAAGACCGAGCCACCGGCAAGAGATGCCAGGAACAGGAAACGGCTGATCGCGTCGACTTTACGGACTAAAAAGCTCGACATGAGCAGGACCCCGGTGGGTGCGAGCAGTACATTACAAAACAGATGGATATCGTAGGACAGGCGCCCGAAGAGGGTTGCGTGAGAAACAAAACTGAGCGCCCAAACAGAAACCAGGAAGCACAGGAAAGAGAACAGAACCGAGATCCTGTTCCGCCAGTGTCGGAACAAGGTCCATACTCCGAGAGTGAGCGCCGCCAGGCCGAGGATGAGAGAGGTCTGTTTCAACAACTCCATTCAAATCCCGAAAACTGTGAAGGCCACCCACAATGCCAATCCGCTGACGAGAGGGATCGAGAAATTGTCGTCAATCTCCAGCGGGATCATCTCGGCTCCTCCGCCCGCCAAGCCTCCAGCCAGGGCGGTGAGCGCCGAGGCGAGAGCGGGAACACCTGTGAAGACCAGGTAAAAGAAGGCGATCACCGCACAAATCCCCATTCCGGCGGCCGTACCGATCAATGACTTTCCATTCGAGAAGCGGGGGCCCTTGTGTCCCCAAGTGATGCCGAAAATAGAGGAGACCGGATCTCCTATGGCGAGGAATAAGATCGAAAGGATGGCAATGGGCTTAGGGAAAATGGCCACCGAGAGAAGAACCGACCCCACATAAAAGGGAGTCCCGCTGACGCGGTTCACTTCACTAGAACGCATGATGGGCCCCATCAATTTGATGGCAACCGCATTCAATCGCGGGGATCTGAGCCGGGCATATTCCCCGGCCAGAAAAAAAGCGAGTCCCACCGACAAGAGTCCGACGCAAACGCTTTTCGATGTACCCAGTCCGTAAACCAGAGCCATGAACACGCCCATCCCGCAGTGCCAGATCTTCCTACCGAGGTGGAGATCATTCCTGAGGCGCAGGCGCCAAGAGGGTGACAGTGAGGGACGGTTCTGCATGGTCCGATCGTATAACGGATGGATTTCCTTGACAATCACCCCTTGTATTTTAGGCTTAAAGGACAGGTGGTTTCTAGGATGGAAACGAACATGTCACTGAAAGACCCACGCTCCATGACCCATGCCGCTCAACTCAACTCCAGGAGTCCGTTTTTGAAACAGCAGATCTGGGCGATCGGTGGCGGAAAGGGCGGCGTCGGTAAAAGCCTTCTCTCTTCCTCACTGGCCTTCACTTTGGCCCGAATGGGTTACAGCACTCTCGTGGTCGACCTCGACCTCGGGGGCGCGAATCTCCATACGGTGCTGGGTCAGGCTCCTCCCGCCAAGTGTCTCTCCGATTTTTTGAACGGGTCCGCTTCAGAACTCAAAGACTGCATCGTGCAGACCCAGTTCCAGAACCTCCAGATGATCGCAGGAGCCAAGGACGACCTTAAAATCACTCAAATTTCGAGGGAAAAAATCAGGGATATTCTCGCAGCACTCGACCGGATGAACCATCACTTCGTCATCCTGGACCTTGGAGCCGGAACCAGCGCCTATACTCTCGAGTTTTTCAATCATGCGGAGATCGGGATCATTACTGCGCTACCTGAACCCACCTCGATCGAGAACGCGTACCGTTTTATCAAAGCGAGCTACTACAGCCGCCTGCTCGAGATCCCGCGCTTCGAAGCAATCCGCCCATTGATTGAAGCGGCCATGACTCCGAATCATCCACTCGGGATCCAATCCCCCCAACAACTCCTCACCGAGACCAACTTCCAGAACCCTGCACTTGCGGTCGAGTTGCGGAATGCCATCAAGAATTTCCGACCCAAGCTGGTGATCAACCAGACCCGGAGCCAGACCGATGTGGACGTCGGTTTTTCCATGAAGAGCGTGGCCAAGAAGTATTTCGGGATCGATCTCGATTACCTCGGCTATATCGAATATGAACCGAACGTCTGGCAGTCGGTTCGAAAAATGCGCCCGATTCTGGCCGAATATCCCCACTCCAGGATCGCGATTCACATCGACCGAATTGTCAATTATCTGTTGAAACAAGCCAGGATTGAACATACCCTTGCAGAATAAATATGCACCTCAACGAGGATCCCCTCAGCCTGTATGACCTTCTGGAGCTGACACCGGACGCGACTCCGCAGGAAATCCGTTCCGCCTACCTCCGGTTGAAATCGGCTTACGGTAAGGACAATATCGCTCATTATGGCGTGTTCTCGAGAGACGAGACCGAGCAGATGCTGAAGAACGTGGAGAACGCCTACCTCGTGCTCTCCAATCCGGAGAAGCGGCGTGCTTACGATCAGGGGCACGGACTGAGCCAGGGAATCCCGACCGCACCGGTACCTTCGTCCGATCCCGTGTCCGACCACTGGCCGAATCCGACAAGTGCGTCCACCAGTGCGAGCCTGGCCTCTCTTACCCTGAACCGTGGAGAACGTCCCGCAACCGTGACCCCTACCAGGGAACCGGTAGCCTCGGAGCAGGTGGCGGTGATCGGCCCCGAAGAAACCTGGACAGGCCCAGCGCTCAGGAAGATCCGGGAATCCCGGAGGATCACGCTCGAAGACCTTTCGGATTATACCCGGATTTCAAGGTCCTATCTGCATGCACTTGAGGAAGAGAACTTCACCAAGCTCCCCGCCGTTGTTTATGTTCGGGGCTTTTTACAGCAAATCAGTAAACGACTCAAACTTCCCGTCGACCAGGTGACCCGTCACTACCTTGACCGGATGAAAGCTTCTGCTCCCGAAAAAGTCTGAAAATGAGTCGAAAGTGGACTATTACCGTCCCGGAGAACCTGACGGAACGGGCTGACAAAGCCCTGATTTCACTCCTCGAAGAGGAGGAAGGGGCCCCTTCGCTCTCCCGTTCGCAACTCCAGCGACTCATGGAATCCGACCGGGTGGTCTCGAATGGAATTCCCGTACGGGGCAAAGACCGCCTGGAGCCCGGCACTCAAATCATCATCGAGATCCCGGAACCCGCCCCTTTGGATGTCCTCCCGGAAAACATTCCCCTCGACGTCCTGTTCGAAGACGAACATCTGCTGGTCGTGAACAAGCAGCCCGGACTCACCGTCCACCCTTCGGAGACCCAGGGGTCAGGCACGCTGGTGAACGCGCTCCTGTACCGGATCAAGGACCTGAGCGGCATCGGGGGAGTGCTCCGTCCGGGCATCGTTCATCGGATCGACAAGGACACGAGCGGAGCTCTGGTGGTCAGTAAGACAGACGCTGCCCATTCGGGACTCGCCGCTCTCTTCGCCCGTCACGATATCGAAAGACGGTATTGGGCATTCTGCTACGGATCTCCACGCTGGGAAGGGGATTTCCGCTTCGAATCGACAATCGGTAGAAGCCAGCAAGATCGCAAAAAAATGGCTGTGAATGTTGAAAATGGACGAAAATCCGTATCGATTTTCCGAAAGATCAGCGAGTATTCGGTTGCGGGAAAATCCCCCTATGCCAGCTGGATCGAGGCCCGACTCATGACCGGGAGGACGCATCAGGTGCGCGTCCACCTCACTCACCTTCACCATTCCTTGCTGGGTGACCCGGTATACGGGACACCCACCGATACTCAAGCCAAATGGAAGCAACTCCCTCTCGAAATCCAGCGCGCAGTAAAAGCCCTTCCCGGGCAGGCCCTGCACGCCCGTATTCTCGGATTCCGGCATCCGGTTACGGGTGTGGAGCTCCGCTTTGAAGCCCCCCTCCCGCCGGCCCTGCAAGCCTTGGCGGATCACCTCACCGCCCATCAGAATACTTGACTGATTTGGTTTAAAAACAAAGTAAAAACAAATCCCTAAAGCATTCCTCCCGGCTCTCCGAACTGTTCCTTGAGTACAACCTGTTGGAGGGTAAATGGTAACTAACTACGACGGCGAACAGATTGAAATCCCACAAACACTACCGATGCTTCCTGTACGGGATATTGTTGTATTTCCCTATATGATCATTCCTTTATTCGTGGGTCGTGATTCTTCCATCCGTAGCGTGGAAGAAGCGCTTTCCAAAACCGACCGCCTGATTTTTCTTTCTTCACAGAAGAACATCGCGGACGAACAACCGACTCCGGACGGAATCTACGAAACCGGAACCGTCGCCATGATCATGCGCATGCGCAAGCTCCCCGACGGTCGGATCAAAATCCTGACCCAGGGCCTGTGCAAAGCCCGTGTCAAAAAATTCACCCAGACCGCTCCGTTTTACGAAGTGCAAGTGGAACAGGTTCAGGAAGTCGCCAACGAAAAGAAGGCCGAGTCCGAAGCCCTCATGCGCACCATCAAGGAGCAGATCGAGCGGATGATCAGCCTCGGCAAGGTTCTTGCCCCTGACATCATGATGGTTCTCGAGAACATCACCGAGCCAAGCCGTATGGCGGACCTCGTCGCCTCCAACCTCGGACTGAAGGTCAGCACGGCCCAGGATGTGCTCGAAATCCACGATCCATTCGTGAAGCTCCAGAAGATCAACGAGATCCTCACCAAGGAGACCGAAGTCCTGAGCATTCAGGCCAAAATCCGGTCTCAGACCAAGGATGAGATCAGCAAATCGCAGAAGGAGTACTTCCTCCGCGAACAGATGAAGCAGATCAAGAGTGAACTCGGCGATAACGATCCGAAAGCGGAAGAAATCAACGAGCTTCGCGAGAAGATCATGAACGCCAAGATGCCGGCGAACGTCGAGCAAGAAGCCATGAAACAGCTTCAGCGTCTCGAGCGCATGCATCCGGAGAGTTCTGAAGCTTCCATGATGCGGACTTACATCGAGTGGATGACCGATACCCCTTGGGGTAAGGCCTCTGTCGATAATCTCGATCTCGACCACGCCATGGAGATCCTGGATGACGACCATTACAAGCTCGACAAGATCAAAGAACGGATCATCGAATTCCTCGCGGTCCGTAAACTGAAAAAGGACAACATGAAGGGGCCGATCCTGTGCTTCTCGGGTCCTCCGGGTGTCGGTAAGACCTCGCTCGGTAAGTCCATCGCCAAGGCGCTCGGACGTGAATTCGTCCGGATCTCCCTCGGGGGCGTGAAGGATGAAGCCGAGATCCGCGGGCATCGCCGCACCTATGTGGGCGCACTTCCCGGTCGTATCATTCAAGGCTTGAAGCAAGCGGGAACCAACAACCCGGTCTTCATCCTGGACGAGCTCGACAAAATGGGAACCGACTACAAAGGCGATCCTTCGGCTGCATTGCTTGAGGTTCTCGATCCGGAACAGAACTACGCGTTCCGCGACCACTACCTCAATGTGCCGATCGACCTGACCAATGTCATGTTCATCACCACTTGTAACGCACTCGAGCAGATTCCGGCACCCCTCCGTGACCGGATGGAAGTGATCCAGCTTTCCGGATACACGCAGGAAGAGAAGTACTTCATTTCCCGCAAGTATTTGATCGAAAAGCAGATCCTTGAGAATGGTCTGACCTCGGATCAAATCGAGTTCACCGATGCAGGGATCAGTGCGATTGTCGAGAACTACACCCGTGAAGCCGGGCTGCGGAACCTCGAGCGCCTGGTGGGAACCGTTTGCCGGAAAACCGCTCGCCTGGTGGCCGAAGGCAAGACCGACACCACCGTGATCGATCCCGCACTGGTTGCCAAATTCCTCGGACCAGCGGTTTACTCCCGCGAAGACGAGCAGGAAAAGGATGAGGTCGGCATTTCGACCGGACTCGCCTGGACCTCGGTAGGTGGCGAAATCCTCTATGTGGAGACCGCAACCACCCGCGGTAAGGGAGGCATGCTCCTCACCGGCCAGCTCGGCGATGTGATGAAGGAATCGGCCCAGGCCGCTCTCGGCCTGATCCGGTGGCGCGCAGCGGACTTCGGAATCAACTCCGATGTTCTGAGCGAAACCGACATCCATGTCCACTTCCCTCAGGGCGCCATCCCCAAGGACGGCCCTTCAGCCGGGATCACCATGGCCACCGCCATGATCTCCCGTTTGACTGGAATCCCGGTCCGTAAGGATGTGGCGATGACCGGTGAGATCACCCTGACCGGCCGGGTACTCCCGATCGGCGGACTGAAGGAGAAATCCCTCGCCGCGATGAGACACGGAATCAAGACCATCATCATTCCGGAGAAAAACCGGAAAGATCTGGAAGAGATCCCCGAAGAGTACCGCAAGCACCTCAACTTCGTTCCGGTGAAATCCATCGACGAAGTGCTCGAAGTGGCCTTGACCGAAAAGGTTTTCCCGATCGAAGGGAACCTCCCCGGTGCAGGTGGCGAGACTCACGAGACCCGCCCGGTAAAAGCAAAGAAACAGAAACCGGTTGCCGCAGCCGAACCTGCGGTTGCCAAATCCTCGAAGCGTGCCGCTTAAAACCGGCAGGTTGTACTCAATCCAGGGAGCCCGGGTCAATCGTATTGACCCGGGCTTTCCTCATGACAAAACCGGAACATGACGCTTTCCAGCACTCTCATTTGCTTTTTCTTGGTCAGTTGCTCCTTTGTGCTCTCCTCGAGTGAGATCGCACTCTTTTCACTTTCGCGCGTCCAGCTCAAACGGATCAAAGACGAATCCGAACCCCTCTTCCGGCGGATCCGGACGCTGATCCAGGACTCCATGGGACTCCTGATCACGATTTTGCTATTCAACGAGATCGTCAACATCTCCCTTGCCACCATTCTGACCACTCGGATTGTGGAACCGATGAAGCTCGACTGGAAGATGAGTACGCTTCTCGGGATCCTGATTACGACTCCGGTCATGCTGATCGCTTGTGAATTGACCCCGAAAGTGATCGCCAGCAAGGCGAACCAGATGATCATTTCCACCTTTCTTCCCCTCGTATATCCCCTCTACCTCCTCATGCGCCCGGTAGTTGCAATCATCCGATTCTTCATCCCGGCTACTCCGGTCAAGGAACTCCATCAATTGCACGAGGAAGACTTCATCGTGATTGCCGAAGAACAGGCCGAGACCGGTCATTTGCACGAGACCGAACTCGAACTGATTAAAAATGTATTCGAAATGGACGACACACGCGTCGAGCAATTGGCAACACCAATCAGGAAGATCATCACGGTTCCGTCGAGCGCCACACTCGAGCAAGCGTCCATGACCATCCTGAAAGACAGGATCTACTCGAGAATCCCCATCTACGACAAATCCAAAGACGACATTATCGGGGTCATCAACTCCAAAGATCTCGCCGAACTCAAAGTCCGTCCTGAAATGCGGAGCGAGAACGTGATGACACTTGCCAATGAACCCCTTACGGTGGCCGGGACTCTCACCATTGATGCGCTCTTCAGGAAAATGAAGTCAAAGAAAATCCAGGTGGCCTTCACCCGCGGGGCGAATGGCAAGATCGCGGGCATGATCACACTCCAGGATATTCTCGACACTCTGATTGAGGAGGCCTTCGAGGAATGATCGCACTATCGCCCGCGACCATTGCCCTCGTTTTGATGTTCATCCTGATCGAGGGATTTTACTCAGGAAGCGAACTGGCGCTTCTCTCGATAGACAAGCTCGCACTGAAAAGGAAAGGCAAGCAAGGAAACAAGGGGGCACAATTGGCCCTCCGACTGCTCAAGTCTCCGGATCGGATTCTCTCATCAACCCTGCTTATGACCAGCACTTGCGTGATGGGCACCTCTGTCGTCCTCACGCTGGAGTTCCGAAGACTCATGGGCGAACACGGTGAAGCCTACGCAGCTGCGATCGGCTCCCTGCTTGTGATCATATTCGGAGAGTTGATCCCCAAGTTCATGTACCGGCGTTTTGCGGACATCCTCGTTCCGAAAGTAGCCTATCCGATTTTCCTCACCCAGAAGATCCTTTCGCCCTTGATCCGCTTGATGACGCTCTATACTTCCCAGATCACACGGATCGTCACTCCCATGGAGCTGGTCTGGAGTGGGAAAAAGCAAAGCGTGAAAGACGAGTTGCATGGACTCCTCACCTCGGACTCGGGGGATACCCAGATCAAGTCGAATGAAAAACGGCTGATCCGGAAGATCTTGCGGTTCCGTGATCGAATTGCCAAAGACGGCCTGGTTCCATTGGTCCAAGTGGATGCGATTGAGAAACAAAGTTCTCTCCTCGAAGCCTTCGAGCTCTACCGGGAGAAAAAGCATTCCCGGATCCCTGTTTTTGATGAGCGGATTGACAACATCATCGGGGTGCTGGAACTGCACACCATTTTCAGGCAAACCGATCTCAGGCAGAGAATCGATCGATTCATCAAGCCGGCCATCTATGTCGCAGAAAACCAGAAGCTTGAAGAGATCCTGAACCGGATGATCGAAGAGGATTTTCAGCTGGTGGTCGTGGTGGATGAGTACGGGGGTGCTATCGGAATCCTGACCCGTGAGGATATTTTCGAGCAGATTGTCGGAGATCTCGAAGACGAGGACGATCTGGAGAAGAAATTGATCCGAGCCAGTTCCGAGACCTCCTGGATCATCAAGGCCAGGGCGACCATCACTCAGATCAACGAGGAACTGCAACTGGAGATCCCCGAGGGGGACTACGATACCCTGGGCGGCTTCCTATTGCGTCAATTTTCCCGCATCCCGGAACCCGGAGATGAGTTGTACTTTGAGACTCCTGCCGGAAATCTTCGTTTTACCGTCAAAGATGCGACACGACGGAGAATCGAGAGTGTCAGCATTGAAAGAATCCCCTCATGAGCCTACAATGATAAATGAGGGGTGCCGAATGAAGGATGCATTCAAAACCGTTCTGATCGCCGATGATATTCCTTATGTGCGCAAGACGCTGAAGCAGATCCTTCAGAATCGTGGCTACCGGGTGGTGGGCGAGGCCGAAAACGGCGATGATGCCGTCCGCCTCTATTTCGAGACGCGTCCGGATCTGGTCATCATGGATCTGGTGATGCCGAAAATGAATGGCATCGACGCCACACGGGTGATCCTGAAGCGCGACCCCGAGGCGCGGATCGTCATTCTATCAGCCATGACCCAGGAAAACCTGGTGACCGAAGCCATCCAGGCAGGAGCCAAAGATTACGTGGTGAAGCCCTTCCAGACAGATGAGGTGATGCGGGTCTTGCACGAGAGCCTGGTGACTTCCACTGTCCAGCCATCGGAAGCCGGCGGAGCCGCCTGAGGTCCTTGAATGTTCTCGTTGATCTCGGCTGTATTCAAATACTCGCTTTTTGCTTTGATCGTTCTGGTGCTCTCCCATGTGATCGAGATCCAAGGAGTGACGGTCTCACGTCACGTGGAGAAATGGGTGAAGGTTGCCGGAGTGTACCATCCGGAGAAACAGGCAAAACTGCTCACTGATGAGTACAAGGCCAGTTTCGAAGCCCGCATGAAGGAACTTCACAAGTTGGATGCGGACATCAGTCCGGAAGATCAGAAAGCCCTCAGGCAGATCATCGAGCGCTCAGAGCAGAAAAAATGACCCTGCCCGGCCATTACCGGCCGGAGCCTGCATTTTGAATCGCCCGGGCCTTGGCCGGAGCAAGCGAGGCCAGAACCCGGTCTGCGAGATTCTTCGAACAGAGCGCTTTCCCGGATTGTTTGCTCGCCACGATGGCTGCCGAAGCGGGAGATGCGAAAGCGGTCAAGAGTGCGATCAAAGTCATGAGTTTCATATTCACTCCAAGGGTGGTGTGGGGAAATCCCCGTTCTCGCTCAACGTACCGCTTACCCGGATAGTTTGCAGAGAGCATGCCAACCACAGTTTTGAGTGGGCTCACTTAATTGTTTATTGATAACAATCACTTAACCAGCTCAACGCATTGAATAGACTCAGAAAAAGGAAGCCGGGAAGCCGACGGCTGTCTAAGCTTTTGACAGGCGACTTCCCGATCCAAACCTCAATGGACTTGTCTTAAAGATTGGTCGTTCAGCGGCCTGACCCTGAATGGGTCGCTTTGGTCACTTGAGCACCCGACCCTGCGGCCAACTTGAAATGCTGATCCTGTTCATTCTTGGTGCAGTGAGCTTTTCCAGATTGCTTACTGGAAACCACCCCTCCGATGGCAGGAGATGCAAATGCTGTAAAAAGGGCCAAAATAGTGATGATTTTCATACGTCCTCCGAACTGTTCTCATTCTCTCAACTTCCACTCGACGTACCGCTTGCCTCCTAACCTTGCAGAGGATGTGCCAAGGCGAGCACCGCAGTCAGAACCCCAGCAACTCCCCGACACCTCTCGAGAAACGCCTGCACGATGGGGGAACTCCTCCGCAACGGTCGACTTCCCACCTCCGATGGAACCTGACAGCTGTCCAAAATCCAGACAGAATTTCAGTCGCGACCGGAGAAAAAACCGCATAGGGTAATGAGACATGCAAACTCGGACCAAGGCAGTCTGGGGGCTATCCCTGTTCGGATTGGCCGCCCCCCTCTACCTGATTCCCAATCATTACCCCGTATTCACTCCCGTCGAATTACCGCTGACCCGGATCGACTCAATCATTCCCTTCGTCCCTGAAACGATATGGATTTATCTGAGCGAATACCCCTTGCTGATCTCGGCTTTCGTCCTTACCCGACACCCTGAGGCATTGAACCGCTACGTGAAATCCATCCTGGCGGTGCTTCTTGCCAGCGCTCTCATTTTCATTCTCTACCCGACCACTTACCCCAGAGACCGATTCCCATTGCCACCGGAACTTGATCCGTTCAGCCGGTTTCTTTTCGAGCTCCAAAGAACCGGGGACTCCCCCTTGAACTGTTTTCCGAGTCTACACGTAGGCTCGGTGCTGACCTCAACCTTACTGTTCCGGGACCGGCCAAGGGCCTTTTTGATTTTTTTTGGTTGGGCCATCCTGATTTGCCTCTCGACCCTGACCACCAAGCAACACTATGTATGGGATGTCCTCGGAGGAGCAATTCTCACTTGGTTGGCTGATCGATGGTTCCGTCCCAGACCTCAAGTTCCCTGATCAATCGGGACTCCCAAGACTGACGCCAATCCGAACCGGTGAGCCCCGGGTCGATTCCTCGAAAATCAGCGACTCGGGACATCACCTCACCCCCGAATCCGCAAGGCGAAAAATCCCGGAACGGAGCCAGTTCGTTCACCACATTCATTGCAAGGCCGTGGTAGGTGACCCACTTCCTGACTGCGACCCCCACCGACGCAAGCTTGCGACGACCTGACCAAACCCCGCTACCTGCCGGGTCCCTTCGAGCGGCAATCCCTTCCTGAGCCAAAACCCTGATCCACCACTCCTCCAGGAATCTCACGTACTTTTCAATATCGCGCCCGAGTAGAGCGCCCCATCGTCCCTCTCCCCCGAGTGCGATGACCGGATACACCACGAGCTGCCCTGGACCGTGCCAGGTCAAATCCCCACCCCTCTCGATCTCGAGGTAGTCCGTTCCCGCGGGTACGAGAGGCGGAGGCATGGCACGCTCAGTCCTGGCGGAAGACCACTGCAAACCACGACCGCGGGTGATCACCGGATGGTGTTCGCAAAAAATGAAAGTATCCTGGATCTCCCCTCGAATCCGTTGATCCACGAGATCGAGCATCAGCCGATGCACCTCGGAGAACTTCCGGATGCCCGGAAGGGACAAGACCTCAAAACCGCTCATTTCTTGGGCTTGAAAATATGGATCGGGTGTCCGAGGGCAACCTCTGCCGCTTCCATGATGGTTTCAGGAAGCGTGGGATGAGCGTGAACTGTCAGGGCCAGATCTTCGACATGTGCACCCATCTCGATAGCGAGAGTCGCCTCAGCAATGAGATTCGAAGCTTCAGCTCCGACGATGTGACACCCAAGCAAGGTGCCCTTCTTTGCGTCGCTCACCAGCTTGACCATCCCGTCAGGCTCCCCGACCGAAAGGGCCCGTCCGTTTGCAGCGAACGGGAAGACTCCAACATTCACAGCGATTCCCTTGGCCTTGGCCTCAACCTCGGTCAGTCCGACCGTTGCGATCTCCGGATCAGTGAAGATCACTGCCGGCATTGCCCGAACGTCGTACACCGTTTTCATGCCTCCGATCGCCTCGGCAGCGACCATTCCTTCTTTTGAGCCCTTGTGTGCGAGCAACGGCTGTCCCGCGACATCTCCGATAGCATAAATATTCGGGACTGAAGTCCGGCGTTGGGCATCGACCGGAATGAAGCCTTTGGAGTCCATCTTCACCCCGGCTTTTTCCAGAGCCAACCCGGCAGTATTGGGAGTGCGCCCGATGGTCACGAGCACCCGATCGAACTTTTCTTTCACCTCACCCGAAGAAGAAGCAAACACCACCTCCACCGAGTTCTGGAGCTTCTTTACAGACTTCACTGTAGTGGAGGTCTGGATCTTCACTCCGCGCTTCTCGAGCCCCTTCTGAACCACTCTGACCAGATCCGGATCAACGATTCCGAGAAGTGCAGGTCCCGCTTCCACAACGGTCACCTTCGATCCGACCTTCGCGTAGAAGGTTCCAAGCTCCAAACCGATGTATCCTCCGCCCACGCAGAGGAGGCTTTCGGGCACCGCATCCTGTGCCAATCCGCCTGTGGAGTCGAGCACAAGCTTCTGGTCGACTTCGAAACCGGGGATCTCAGCCGGACGCGAACCCGTGGCGATGACGGCTTGTTTGAAGCGGACTCTATCCTCACCTTCCGGCGTTTTCACGGAAAGTTCGGAAGAAGACAGAAAGCGTGCATCGCCGGCTACCAGATTGCAGCCGTTGGCCTTCAGAAGCTGCGCCACACCGCCTGTGAGCTTCTTGACCACTTCACCCTTCCAGCCCTGAAGTTGCTTCATGTCGAGCTTGGCAGCATCGGTCCCGCTGATTCCCATGGAGCCGGCGTGTCGGATCTTGTCAAAGGTGCTCCCCGCATGGATGAGTGCTTTCGATGGAATACAGCCCACATTGAGGCAAACCCCTCCGACCTGGGCCCGTTCCACCACGACAACCTTTTTCCCGAGCTGGGCGAGCCGGATCGCGCAAACATACCCCGCAGGGCCAGCACCGATGACCACCACATCACAATCATGATTTTTCATTTTTGTCTCCCGACCGATCAGAGCGTTTCAAGGAGCAAAAGCCCCGGATTTTCGATGTACTCGATGAAGGTCTTCATGAACTCGGCCGCCTCCGCCCCGTCGATGATCCGATGGTCGAGACTCATCGAAAAATAAGTCCAGTCGCGAATGGCCAGGCGCTCACGACCATTCCGGTTCACTACCACGGGTTTGCGGAAAATCTTGTTAAATCCCAGAATGGCAACTTCCGGATGATTGATCACCGGGGTCGCAAAAAGTCCACCGATCGAACCGGCATTGGTCAGGGTGATCGTACTCCCTTGGAAGTCCTCCATGGTGAGCTTCTTCTTGCGTGCACGATCCACCACCTCTGCGATTTCGCGCGCGAGCTCGAAAATCGATTTCTGCTCGACATGCTTGATCACCGGGACAGTAAGACCGTCCTCGGTTTGCACCGAGAGAGAGATGTTGTAAGTGTGGTGGGTCAGGATCTCCTGAGCGGCCTCATCCACGGTGGAATTGATCCGGGGATGTTGCTTCAGGGCCGCAACCATGGCCTTCAGGATGAACGGCAGATAGGTCAGCTTGATGCCTTTTTTCTCGGCAATCAGCTTGGCCTTCGCACGCAACTTGACGAGCTCGGTGGCATCGGCTTCTTCAACATAGGTGAAATGCGCGGCCTTGTCTTTCGATTGGCGCATTTTCTCGGAGATCTTTTTCCGCATCCCGCGGATCGGGGTCCGCTCGACAGATCCGGCGACGAAAGACTTGCCGGAAGAGCCCGGAGCGGCAGAGAGAGACTGCTCCAGATCCGCCAAAAGCACCCGGCCATGAGGACCAGTGCCCCGGACACGT
The DNA here is from genome assembly GCA_947462765.1 of Bdellovibrionales bacterium. Lineage (GTDB taxonomy): Bacteria > Bdellovibrionota > UBA1018 > UBA1018 > CAIMNF01 > CAIMNF01. Next base: position 40,358 of record CANHQK010000007.1, on the reverse strand, counting down.
CCGAGATCGATTCCCTTCTCACGTGCTGCTTTACGGGTGGCAGGCGAAGCCAGTACCTCGCTCGATGCGACAGGCGCGACCGGAGCCGGATTCGCGGGCTTAGCCGGAGTTGCGGCCGGCGCGGGCGCATGGGCAGCAGCAGGAGCTGCGGCTTTCGCCCCGCTCACTTCTGCCACGAGCATCAGTTGGTGGACTTTGACCACCTCACCCTCTTTTGCCACCAGTTGGCGGATGGTGCCCGAAAACGGAGAGGGGATTTCGATGGTGGCTTTGTCGGTCATGACTTCGCAAAGTGGCTGGTCGTCCCGGACGGTCTCCCCTTCCTTGACTCTCCACTTCACCAACTCACCTTCGTTCACGCCTTCACCAAGTTCGGGTAGTCTGAATTCCATGTTTCTCTCCTTGTGTTTCCGGTCTTATTTGTTCTGTCTGATCAAACCTTCGAGGAACAACTCTGCGGCTTTATAGCTCGAGCGAACCATGGGCCCCGCTGCCACGTAAAGGAAGCCGGCCGCTTGAGCCTGTTTTTCAAGCGCGGCGAACTCTTCAGGCGAATAGTAGCGCTCGACCGGCAAGTGACTCAATGAAGGGCGAAGGTATTGCCCCAGAGTGAGCACATCCACACCTGCTTCACGCAAGTCGGAAAACGCCTTCAGGATCTCCTGTTCTTCTTCTCCGAGTCCCAGCATGATCGCACTTTTGGTATGAAGCACCTGCCCCCGGGATGCGGCATGGGCTTTGGCCAGGCGGAGCGTTTCGAGACTCTGCGCATATCCGGCGCGCGGATCGCGAACCCGGTACTGCAAGCGGTACACGGTCTCGATATTGTGAGCGTAGACGTCCAATCCGGACTCGACGATGGTGGCCACATCCGCCCCATTTCCACGAAAATCAGGAACCAGAGCCTCCACCAGGAGGCCTGAGTCGAGTCGCTTCAATTCCCGGATCGTGGTTGCAAAGTGGGAAGCGCCGCCATCCGGCAGGTCATCCCGGTCCACAGAGGTGAGCACCACGTACTTCAACTTCAAAGCTGCAACCGCTTCAGCGATCTTGAACGGCTCTTCGGGATCCAGAGGAGGAGGCCTCCGAGCAGTCTTCACAGCGCAGAACCTGCAGGCCCGGGTGCAGACTTCGGTCCCGAGCATGAAGGTGGCGGTACCACTCGCCCAACACTCGGCCACGTTCGGACAATGAGCCTCCTCGCAAACCGTATGAAGACCCCGTTCCCTAAGAAGCCCCTTGATCTTGGTATAATTCTCACCGGCCGGGGGCCGGATCTTCAGCCACTCGGGCTTCCGCAAGGGAGCAATCTGCCTCGCTTCAGAGGGAAGCAAGGGGCGCTCTTGATCAGAACGGGACTCGGCAAGCTTGGACGTCATCAACACTCCGCACTAGATTTAGGGAAATCCCCCTTATCCTAGCGGAGACCACATGCGTCACTCAACGAAAAACGAGGCTAAAGCTCACTTACCCTCGCTGGAATCGCCTGGCATCTGAACCTTGTCAGCCGCCTGAACCACGGCCTGATCAGGCGTATTGCCGGCATCCGGTGAGCAGCCACCCTGATCCACCGCACAGGTCTTGCAACAAGTACTCGACTTGTTCTCAGCGTTTGCTGCAGCCAATGCCGAATGAGTACCGACCAGAAGGAAGCTCAAAGCCAGAATCAGTTTCATGAAAACCTTACCTCTCCACACAGTTTAACCAGCCGCAAGAACGGAGGTCAATATTAAACAAAATCGGTTGATCAAATCGACATGGTGACACCAGCTGGAGCGGTGATATCGATCAGGCTTTGCAATGCGCGCATCACCTCCACCGACACCCCCGCACCCCCGTTGCTGTCCACCTTGTCGACTTCGCCACTGTTTTTATAGGTGAATCGCACCGTTCCGAGCTTGGCATCCCGGATTTCGACCGGCTTGGAGAGCTCGTTGTACTTGAAGGTGAGCTGTCGGCCCGCCTGGTCCACGAGAGCGCTGATCCGCCCCTGTGAATCATAGATCAGCTTCACCAGTTTTTTATCGCTATTCCGGGCCACCAAGAGGTTCCCCGTGGTTTTATCGTATTCAAATTCGCTCCAGATCACGGTTCCGCTCGCCACTTTTTTGACAACCTTGGACACCTTTCCCACCACCGGATCATAAGTGAGCGTGGTGGTGTGAAGAGGGGTGACCTTACGGGTCATCCGGCCCTTCAAGTCATATTCCATGGTCGTGGTTTTTCCGTTGGCTGTGATCTTCAAGGGATAGCCGAGCTTCTCGTCGTAGACGGTCTCGGTTTTCTCGCCGTCCACGGTGGTCACCATCCGGGAAGTGAACTCCTCGCCACTGGGCTTCGTTTTGTAAAAATACTCGTACTTCGAATCATTGAGTTTCGCTCCGGAGGCGTCTTTCAACACCACACGGACCGAATAATAACCCGGGGTCTTCCCCGCGAGTTCGTACTCATATTCGTTCACTGTACCATCCAGATTCACCACCGACTTCACGCTGGAGTTCTTCTCCGGACCATAATAACCGACCACCATCCGCTTGGGTTCGCCCTTGGCATTCCGATCATTGGGATAACCGATCTCGGAAAGATTGCGGTACTGGTCGGCGGTGTACTTAAACGTATTCTCCACGCCTGCATCATCTTTGCTGTAGACCAGAAATCCCTCTTTTGAATACTTGAATTCGGCTTTCTTTCCGCTCTCACCCACGATCCGCTCGACCAGGCCGAACTGATTGTAGGAGAAAACCATCTTGCGATTCTGGTTGTCGATCATCTGGGCGATCTTCCCATTCGAATCGTATGAGAAATTGACGAAGTTCCGGTTCCGATCCATGATCTGCACCAAGCGTCCGGCTTCGTTGAATTTCTGAATCATGCCCGCTTCCATCACCCGGGTATATCCGCCCTTCACGCGGGTCAGATACTGATACTGATAGTCAGTGGAAATGAACTGGGTATTCTCCGCGATCACTTTTCTCTGGAGACTCCCCTTATTGACAAAAATCGCGTATTGCTTGGCTCGGAATTCAGAACTCTCTCTCAGACGTTTACGATAGTCTTCCAGGCCCTTCGCACTGGTGACCATCCCCGCCTTCTGTGCGGACTCGACCACACTCTTGATCCCATCCTCAACATCTTTGGCCGTGAAGGTCTTTGGAACGAAACGGATATTCGCGCCCCCTCCGTACTCGGTCAATAACAGACTGCCGTCAGGATCGAAGCCAAGGCGCGTTTCGTACTCAGTTCCCCAGCTGTAACCGAACATCCCGTGGAAGTCGGACTTTGAATTGTAGACCCGTTCAATCTTGGGCTCGATCCCTCCCGGAAAAGAAATGTCTCTCAAAGAAACAAAAAAATTACCGTTCCGAAGACTCACATCAGCCCGTGCAAAAGCACTGGATACCGACAACAATGCGCCCAACAAGATCAAGACTCTGGTCATTCTTCTCACCTCAGACATCGATTTTTGTCACCTTCTTGATTACAAAATAAGCTACCAACATCAAAATTGCCACGGTAGAGAGGCCGACCCAGCCAAGCCAGGTCTCGAACATCGGCCTCATGAGTTCGGGATCGGACTGGGAAAGCGTCAATCCCATGAATGGCGGTACTCCGAGTAGGATCATCCCTTGCCAAAAGGCGGATGCCGTCATGGCCTTGATCTTGTTCTCGACTTTGATCCTTTCACGGATCAAGGTGGTGATGGTGTCGAAGGTTTCCGCCAAATTTCCCCCGGTCTCCTTGAGAATGACCACGGAAGTCACGAACATCTCGACCTCGTCCGCCACCACGCGTTTCGAAAGATCGATGAAGGCCGATTCAAGAGAGGAACCGAGCTTGTTCTGATTGAGCACCAACTCGAACTCGGATTTGATGGGATCGGGCATTTCCTGGGCCACCAGACCCATCGCTTGGGAGACCGAGAGACCCGATCGCATCCCGTTCGACATGAGACCGAGTCCATCCACCATTTGTTCGACAAAACGGTCCACGCGCTTCTGATACAGGACATTCACGATCGGCTTGGGGAGAAACCAAGCAGCAACAGCGACAACCGCGCCCAATGCCCCGCCAGCCTTTAAATTCGGTAAACAAGCCAGAAACACGAGCCCGGCAAGACCGAATGAAAACCCGACCTGGTACATGAGGATCTTCTCGAGTGGAAGATCGATCATCATCAGCTTGAGCTTGTCGGCGATGTAGTCCCGCGTTCCGATCGAGTGGAATCTCACCCAGTCGAGAATCCGTCCTGAAAACTGATAAGCAACCAGCAACGCCGAGACAAACACGACGAGGCCGAGCAGCCAGTGAGGAATCGCGAAACTCATTCCTCCATGATACTGGGGTTATTTGACCGCGAAAAGTCCCCGTGAGATTTTCATGCCTTTTGCTTCCATTTCTTCGACGAATTTAGGAATGAAACCAGTCGGCACGAACCTGCCAATAATCTTACGGTTCTTGTCCAAGCCTTCCTGCTTGTAGATGAAGATGTCCTGGATGGTAACGGTTTCGCCCTGCATCCCGAGCACCTCCGATACATAGGTCACCTTCCGCGAACCATCCGTCAGACGCGACTGCTGAATGATCAGATTGACCGCACTGGCCACGGTTTCCCGGATGGCCTTGAGGGGAAGTCCCATCCCGGCCATCATCACCAGCGTTTCAAGACGTCCGATACACTCCCTGGGATTGTTGGCGTGCACCGTGGTCAACGAGCCGGAGTGACCCGTGTTCATAGCCTGCAACATGTCGAGGGCTTCGCCACCCCGACACTCCCCGACCACAATCCGGTCAGGCCGCATCCGGAGACAACACTTGATCAGATCCCTGATGGATACCTCACCCTCGCCCTCGATGTTTTTGGGACGGGTCTCGAGCCGGACCACGTGCTCCTGCCCGAGCTGGAGTTCGGCTGCATCCTCGACGGTGATGATCCGCTCGGTCGCTGGAATGAAGTTGGATAAAACATTGAGCAAAGTGGTTTTACCGGATCCCGTTCCGCCCGAAACCACGATATTCAGTTTGGCTTCGACGCAAGCCCGCAGAAAATCCGCGATCTCCTGTGTCATCGAACCGAACTTCACCAAGTCCGCAGACACGATTCTTTTCTTGGGAAATTTTCGGATTGTGATGGTGGGGCCCCTGAGCGCTAGCGGAGGGATGATCACGTGAACCCGCGAGCCATCCGCAAGTCGGGCATCCACATACGGTGTCTTTTCATCGACCCGTCTGCCGAGCGGCGTGACGATCCGCTCGATCACATTCATCATCTGCTGCTCACTCGAAAAAGTTGTTTTGGATAAGCCAGGCTTTCCGCCTTGTTCCACGTAGATCTGGTCCCGAGCATTGACCATGATCTCAGTCACCGTTTCATCCGCGAGAAGATCCTCGAGCGGTCCGAGCCCCAAGGCTTCGTCGAGAACTTCCTTTACAAGCTGGGCTCTGAGTTCACGTGTCGGACAAAGGGTCGACACATCCTCTTTTGCCAGTACATCGAGAATCGCTTTTTGAGTTTTTTCGCGCAATACCTCGCGTTGCTTGGCATCCGCAACATCCGCATTCATCTTCTTCATGTCCACGACATCGATGAGTGCCTTGTGAATCCTGAGCTTCATGTTGGTCCAGGGATCCGTGGGAGCCGACTTTGAGCGGGCCAGCAAACCGCCTCCGCTTTCTCCGCCTCCATCGGTCGGCGCCACCGCTGCCGCACCGACCTTCTGCGCCACCCCGGTGGGCTTGTTCAGTTTAGCCAGCTGATCAAGCATTTTGCTCTGATCCATCCGACGAACCAAATCCGAGAAAGCTCTCGAAATAGCCGCCCCCGGATTGACCATGGTGAAAGGCTGACTCTTGGTCAGCGATGCTTCACAGGTGGCTGCATCCTCGGGAATGGCAAAATAGGGTGCCTTATTGATGCTCTTCTGGATCATCTGGGGATTGATCACATTGTTAGGTGAATAGCGGTTCACCACCACCTGTACCATTTCTTGTGGAAAAAGAAGCTCCTGGACCTTGCCGAGAATCCTTCGCGTCTGGTTGAGAACGATCACGTCCGGAGTGGTCACGACGAAAATCAGACTCGCCTGCTCCATGGCCTTCAGGGCATGGGGTTCTGTTCCGTTGCCGCAATCAATCACCACCCACGGAAAAACACCCACTGCGGCTTTGAGAAACTTTCCGAGTCCATCCAGATCGATGTCCTTGGCAAGCGCAGCTTCCCGGGGCGCACCGATGAAGCTGAAGCCCTGCGGTGAATTGGCAAGGAAAGGAGTCATGGCCTTCGGATCCCAGGTGCCGACCTGGGCCTTGCTGACATCCACGATTGTCTTCGGGGGATTCAATCCGAGAATGATGTTCTGATCACCGAGACTCTGGAAGTCGAGATCGAGAATCAAGGAACGCTGCTTGAAGTTCATCTGATAGGCGATCGCGAGGTTCGCGGCGAAAACACTTTTCCCGACCCCTCCTTTTCCTCCCACCACTGCGATGATGTGTCCCATGCTCCGTCCGTCCCTTCTTCAGCGAGTGCTCGATGTCATACGGAAATTCTTCTTCAAATCCTCTGTGCCCTCTGAGGCGTTGTCGATCACTTGCGGGTTCACGAAGATCACAAACTGTCCCCTCGACTTCGACATGTTCTTAGACCGTTGAAAACTGAACAGGGGCTTGGTCTGGGCCCCCCCTTGTGATTGCTGGAATGCTCCGGGAGCGGCGTCATCCCGATTGAAGGAAGTGGCGACGTCCTGTTTGTTCACAGCGGTCAATGCGGCCGTCTCGCCGGACTTGAGATAGAGCCGGGTCTTTACCTTGTGAGTGGCCACGATCGGGGTGCCGTTCACACCCTTTCCCACCTGATTGCTCTGCTCGATATCCACGTTCACGTCGACATCCTGCCCCTCAAGAATGGAAGGCGTCATCTTGATGTGGAAGCCGACCTGAACTGCTGGTCCGTTACCCTGAGTCCCACCCTGCCCCAAGGCCTGAGTAGGCACCTGGACCTGGTCACGGACTTCTCCCTCCTCACGGTTCTTCACAATGACGGTCGCAGACTTCATGATCCTTCCATAGGACGCATTAGAGGGCGGGGCGCTGATGGTCGGAAACAGTGACGTCAGCGTACCACTGAATGTGAACCCTCCTCCGCTGGTCCCCACTCCACCCGTCGCAGTCTGCCCGACGCTGATACTGGGGTCCGATGCGAAACCGGGCTGCCACTTGAAACCGAAAGCTTTCAAAAAGTCCTTGCCCAACTCGACGAAATACACGGTCATCCTGACGAGCTTGCTCTCTCTTTTTGGAGGGGGGGTCTGAACAGTGATATCAGACTGGAGAATGAAGGTTTTCTTATCCTGCTCCATTTCAATCACGTTCTGATCGGACCCGACGTTTTCTTTGAATCGGACCATGGGCAGATAATAGTAGGCTCGGTTGTAAGCGCGCTGTTTGATGCCTTCGCTATCGACCGTGCCTTCGAGAATGATTTTACCGTTGATGACCGAGGCCCTCACTGTGGGAGCGAAAACCTGGATGTCCTGCTCAATCCTCTTGGCAAGAAAGTTGAGTGTAACCGGTGACATTCTCACCTTGTTGATGACCTCTTTTCCGTAGAGATCACCCGACAACTCATTGTTCACCATGCTAAAATCAGACGTGGTGAGCACCTCCCCGCGGAGCACGATGTTCTTTTCCTCGATATTGATCGTGATTCCTTCGACTTCCTTCAGATTCTCTCGTAGCCGCTCGAGGTTCCGGATCTGGTTGGCCTGTGCGACGATCACCTCGAAGATGAGTCTGACATTGCCGGAATCATCCCGGATCGTGACGTTGGTCTCTCCGACCCCTTCCGGTTTGAAAATCAATTGCTTCCGATCTCCGATAATCACAGGAAGGACTTTCACCACCGAGACATTCCCGATCAGGACTTTTTGGCTCGTGTCTCCGGTGATCTTCAGTGAGGCCTCCAGATCGACTGTTTTGTCGACCCCTGCAGTCAGCAGCAAGGCTCGTCGGTCGGCCTCGGCCTCACTCCTGTCGGCGGAATACCTCGAGCGCGTATATGCAGCCCTTTCTTCAGGCGCCCGCCGACGCTTCCGTTCTTTTTTTTCCTCACCTTCGCCCTCAGCCGGTGTGGGGGACACCGCTTCCTGCTGGGCGATTGCATCGACCGGGAATGAAAGCAAACTGAGGAGAAGACAAACGGAAGCATTCAGCATGTTACTTCAGCCCTCCACTGTTGCTTGCCGGCAAACGCTGGCTGTCCGTCAACACATCGGTTGCCCTGGAAGGAGCGCTGATGGCCACCCGGTCCGCGTCGTCATTATTCCGGAGCGACAGGATAAGACGGTTGGAATTGTCAGTATAGATGGCTGCCACCAACTGGGCCTGGGCAGGGTCGAGCTCTAGTGTGATGGAACTATAACCGTCGTATTCGGTGAGGGAGCGGACCCTGGCGGTTCCGGACATGTCGACATCAACGCGGCGAGCGACATTGTTCGCAATCGACCGACCTACTGCAAGAATCACGACATCCTGGAAAACAGTCTTGGCAGTTTTCACTTCCCTACCACCGACGCCCGGCGACTGGACCACGGCGATCACATCTACACGGTCACCTGGCTTGACCAGCTTGGCCACACTGGTGGACTCATCGATCGGAACAGCAATAGCGCGCTTCCCGGGTGTCACCTGGGGCGCCAACCCGGTCCTCATGCTCGGCTCGGTGATTTTATTCAGGGTCAGTTGCTCGCCCTTCTTGATTGCGACAATCGCCACGTTTCCAACAATCCGCTTGGACTGAACCGAATAGGCACTAGCACCCTCGGGCGACTCGACATCGAGTTTTCCGTCGAACTTGACCGCGGTCGGCTCAACGAAGTTTCTCGGCACGGATTTCGCCTCGACCATGGAGTCGAGAATCGTTCCCATTTCCCTGATATCTTGCTTTGCCACGAGCACGGTCACTTCGTCGCCATACTTCATGGTGGCATTCTGCTCGATGCTCGACACGGAACTCATCACGAAGAATACCGCAATCCCGGCCATCACCAACGATAATGTCATCGCCCTGCTATTCATCACTGATCTCCGATCCAGGACCCGTCATACTGACAGGCCATTTTTCCGAACGGCCAACGTTTGTTTGCCAATGCCGTGACCTGCAACGAGTCGATCGGCGTACCCTTGGTCACCGAATTGCTCTGGGTGCAGATCGCTGCGGTTCCACGGATCCGGATTTCCGTCCGCGACTTAACTTCACCCCGTTCACTGCTCCCACGCGCCTTCTTGTTGGCAATCGATTGGACCTGGGGAATCGCCGGCATATCCCCGTCAGAGGCCGCTTCCTCAATCGCCTCAGGATCGGACACTCCCACGACCAGCATGTCGTGCGCGTTTTTCACGAGACGATTGTTCCTAAGCTGGAGACGCGGATACTCGGGAGAGTTGTTGGTCAGAACAAAAAGCTGGGCTCTGGCATAACGGGCATTATTGATGGCCATCTGGATGCCAGTGTTCATGCGGATCAAGAGCCCCACCAGGATGAACAAAAACGGCAGGAACAGGATGACTTCCAAAATGCTCTGACCTTCTTCAGCATCCATTGTCCCACTCCACTTTGACATTCTGAACTCCGGTCATAGCCTCGATCTTCGATTTGGCACGCTCACACTCATCCTCGCTCCGGTCGCGGGGCATCCAGCTCTCACTGGTCAGGTCCAACAGAACCGCTTGGTCGTTCGCACTGAAAGGATAGAATGAAAGTTTGGCTGAAAACTGATAAGAGGCTCCATGATTCCACTCTTCAATGGGCCCGAGACTGTTGAAATAGTTCCCTGCTCCGACAAACAACCCGTCTCCAGACTTGGGCTTGATCAGGCCTTTGAACTTCCCACTCACCATCGACTGGAGGACCTGTTTGGCGTTCTCCTCCTGGACCATTTGGTCTTTTGCAGAGGAGGCGAGCGTTCTCGCGGACATGAAGGTGGCATACTGGATGTAATTCGAGATCGCGAAAACAGCACTCAATCTGACATAGAAAAAGAAAAAAGAGATGACGATCAAGAGTCCGAGAATGAACTCGATCACCGCCTGTCCCTCCTTGTTTTTCTGAATGTTTTCGCGCTTCATCTCACTCACTCTATCGTCGGATTGTAAAAAATCCTGAAGTTCTGGTCATCGTAGCCTTTGCTCTGAACCGTCGGAATGTTGACAGGTCCCCCGTCGTCCATTCCTTTCGCCTTCGGATGTCCGTAACGGTAAGTCGCAGCAAAGTCCTTCGTCAGGGGCTTTTGCATCTTTTTGAACACTTCCCGTTCACCCAGCTGACGAATCATCGCTCCGTAAAGCCCGACCAGGATTGCTAGCAGGATGATGTACTCGACCACGGCCTGCCCCAGGTCGCTCCTCTTCACTTTCTCCACACTCCTGCAGAAGCGGCCCCGGTACGCAATTGCCGCTCGATGGCTCCCCCCATCCTCGGCACCGCTTTATTGAAAGAACCGTTCACTGCCCGCAAAAAAGCGACCATGATCCCGACAACCATGGTCAGGAGCACGATGTATTCGACGACTGCTTGTCCGGACTTCCTTTTCTGGCTCAAGAGACCCCCTGTGTACATTGTTACACAGGGTTCGTATAATTAAAAGCCGAGCCAAATCATCGACGCATTCCCCGGGGATTCAAGGGAATCCAGAAGCCCTTTGAGTCCATGAGGATCATTGAGGGCGTGGATCTTTTGACGCCAGGCTTGACGTACACCACCGGTCTCAAAGAACACTTGATCTCCGGACCTGAGCTCGAGTTCTGTCATCTCGGGCTCGAGCGACCGGGATGTGCCGAAACTCATCAGTGGCACGGAATCGCCCGGACCTTCCTCACTCATCGGATCGGTTTGCCTGAGAAGACTCCTCGCGGGAATCAGCTCTTTCACCTGGCCGCCCCGCTTGAGCCTCAAGCGACAAGCGCCCACGCGAGCCACCGACAGCAGTCGGCCTTCGAGGTAGCCTGCCACCAAACTAGCACCCCCCGAGTCCTGCCAGTTCCGACCCCGATTCATCTCCATGATTTTCTGGTTTGCAAATGCGACCGCATTGAACAGCACGTTGCCGGCCAGGGAATAATAGGGACGAAGCTCAAAAGGCATGGTTGCATCGAGGTCCCCTGCTTCATGCTCGAGGTACTGACGAACGGATTTCACCACGGTTTCAGCCGCTCGTGCACCGAGGGATCCGCCGAACCCGTCAGCCAAGATGTAAATTCCTCTCTCAGGATTCAACTCGAAGTAGTCCTCTTGTACAGGCGTATCCCCCTGAGTCTGAAACCCCTCGGCAAAGCTGAGCGGAATCCGCGAACGGCTTCCAGCTGTCATCGTCCGCCCTCCTGCACCTTGCGCAGGGTTGAGAACACCTTCAGCCTCGCCTTGGCTTTGACGTGATAAGAGTTATCACTGGGCACCGTTTCGATGACCTCTCTGTACTTCTTTTCGGCGACGTCGTAATCCCCGAAACCCTCGGCGATCACTCCGTCAGAATAGATCGCCTTGGCCATCGAATTCAATTGTCCTTGGATCCTCTTGATTCCGGCAGGACCTTCGCTGTCGGATGGATCGATGGAAATCGCCATTTTATATTCACGATGCGCCTCTCCCAGCTTTCCATCTGCCTCAAGACGCTTGCCGTTTTCGATATGGGGATCGCGTTCGGATGCCATGACTTTCTCGATATCCTTGATCCTGCCCTCAATCGACTTGACGAATTTCGGGTCCAGATCCTGACGCTCGACCACCTCATCCAGGATTTCGAGTGCATCCACATAGCGCTTTTCCTTGAAAAGACCCTCGGCGGTTTCCGCGTCTACCTTGGCTTTGGCAAGGATGGCCCCGAGCCGTTGCCGGATCTCCTCTTCGGCTTTCTTTTTCTCCGATTCTTCGAGGATCTTTTTCCTCCATGCCGATACCGCCGCGTTCTCGGGCTCGAGAATCTCAATTTCTGGGAACAATTCCTCCGCCTCTTTGTATCGACCCTCGTCCATCAGACTTCCAGAACGGCTCAGTAGCTCTTCGAGTTTGAGGCGGGCCTGGCGCTCCTGCTCCTTCCGCTTCCGGTCCTCTTCCTGCGCTTCCAGCCTCCTCTTGGCCTCCCGGGCATAGGTTTCAATTTCACGCGCCCGCTTGTGCTCCTGAACGATCTTGAAAATCTTGTCGAGCTCGAAAAGGGATTTATCATAATCCCGATTCTTGTAATGTTCGAAGGCGAGATCATACTGGGCATCGACATAGTCCTTCTGGTCCTTGGTCAACATCTCGTAGGTGACTCCACCCCCTGGCTTTTTCTCGGCTTTCTTCTGAGCCTTTTTTTGCTCCGCCACCGGGTCTACCGCTTTGACCGCAGGGGGAGGCTCGTCAAAAATAAAATAAATCCCCGCCAAAACCACCAGGCCGTAGATCACCTGCTGCTTGGTATTGAGCATCCGGTACCGCTGGATGAGTTTCCCGAGAATGCTTTGGGTCTCCTCCTCGGGAACGGTGAAGTCCGGGGTTGCGATGGGCTCGGCAATTTCAGGCCCGGAATGCGACACTTCCTGGGAATATGCCGGGAACATCCCTCCCATGGCCGGAGAAGACATGGTAGCTACAGGCGCCTGCGAAACTGCAGCTGGAAATCCATCCGCCATCACGGGGGGCTCGGGCTCTTGAGGAACCTGGAAAAACTCCGCTTTTTTCTGCTCATAGTCGCTTTGGACCATCTTGAAGGTGAACTGGGTGTCACCGATCCGGATGACATCTCCACTGTGTAGCTCCTGCTCATCCACCCGCTCTCCATTGAGCAGGGTACCGTTGGCCGAGCCGAGGTCCTTCAGGAAATACTTTTTCCCTCGCTCAATGATCAACGCATGCTTGCGGGAAGAGCGCTTGTCTTCGAGCACCACATGGCACTTTTGGGATCGACCAATCGCGATCTCGGGATCGGCGATCTCGTAAAAGCCCATACTGGCCGTTCCATCGCCGAACTCGAGGATCGGCTTCATGGTCCTCGAGGGACTCTTAAAGACGCGGGTGGCGCCATCCTGATCGACTTCGGCGAAATCAAAACTACGGGTGGCGCCCGAGGAGACTGGCTCACTCTCAGGCGTCTGGAACGGATCCGCCGTCTCGGCTTGAAATCCATCCTCTTGTGAGGCAGGGGTTGCGAAAGGATCGTTTTCGGCGGGAGCGGAAGCTTCTTCGGCTTCCGGTTCGGTGATCACCGGCTCGGTGAGAGCAGGCTCAGTCATCGCCACCGCAGCTGTTGTCTGAACCTCCTGGACTTGCTTCGTAAGAACGGCACCCTCTTTGACAAAACGGATCTCAAAGGAGCCGAGCTCCAGACGTTCGCCCCCCTGGATCAGGGCATGATCGGTCTCCTTGCCGTTCAGTCGGACCATGCCGAATTTCGATTTCTTCTCGAATTCAATCCCGTTCGATGTGGAACGGATCAGCGCGTGCTTACGCGAAATCGCTCGATCATCCAGCCGGACTGAGCAATCCTCGTCACGCCCGAACCAGAGCTCCTGTCCGTCGAAAGGGATGGTCCGGAGGAGCTCGCCATTTTGAAATACTTCCAAACGTAAAGACCCGCTCATTGAGACTCCACCTTCTTCAGCTCTTTCAAGGCTGCCTCACATTCGATATACAACGGGTTTTCCCTGTCGAAATAAAGATGCCGGATGGCTGTTTCATAAAGACCGATGGCCTTTCTGGTCCTGCCGAATTCCCGGGCGATTCGCGCCGACTCGATGATCTTCCGAATCTCCTCGCGGTTCTCGTGCTCGGAATGCATCAGGTAATACCTTGCGCGGCCATGGTGAGGGTTGACCTGAAGGGCGAGTTCGAAGGCTTCTTTGGCGCGGACGTAGTTTCCAGCCGTATACTCCCTGAAGCCGAGCGCGAAGTGTTGGTCGGCGGTTTTTTCGACCTCACGGGACACTTCAGAAGGGGCCAATGAGGCGACCTCGCGGACCTCGGCATCTTTTTTCTCGCCATCCTTGCCTGCTTTTTTCGCCTTACCGGATTTCGACTTGGGAGTTTCCGGAAGAAAATCCGCCACCATGCCGAGACCGAAATCCTCAAGGAGTGGCCTCGCCTCATCAGGATAAAGGTAGCCCGCGACACCGAGACCGATCACCACGAGAAGCAACGGACTACGCTTTTCCTGCTTTTTTTTCTGAACCCCGGCAACCGGCTTCGAAATGTTCTTGACCCTGACCTTCTGTTGCGCGAGGGCCACATCAAGACGCTCGATATCTTGATTCTCTTTGACAGGGGCCATGAGAGCGCGATCCGACTCGCGACTCATCAGGAACTCGAGGACGCTGTCACCTATGGTGAAGTGGTCCCCGCTCTTCAATTTGAACTTCCGGACGAACTCTCCCGAGAAAAAGACGCCGTTTGCCGAACCCAGGTCGCTCACCAACCACCCCTCGTGGGTGAACTCAATCCGAGCATGACTCCGCGAGGCTTTCGGGTCGGCCAGGATGATGTCGACCGTCTCGCCGCGCCCTACCGTGAACGAGGACTCCTTCACCACGAAGGTCGCTCCGAGATCCGGGCCCTTGACGACTCGCAAGCGCGCGAATTCGCCCGCTTGGCGGGGAACCTCGGCTTTATTGAATCGGAAGACCTTGTCGCGGATCATGGATCAGGACTCCTTCTTTCTGAACAGGAGGGCGATCCCGGCCTGGTCTTTCGGACCGACCAGGGTGGCGACGACCGAATAGTCGATCCCCTGAAACTCGAACTTATCGGAAGTGGTCCGGCTACCGGAGCGCTCCGCACCGCTTTTCATCTCGGTCACCAGTGAAATCATGGCTTGATCACCGACTTGGGACAGGGTCTGCCCCACCGAATCACCTCGGATGCCACTTAAATCCGAAAAAAACGGGTTCACGGTCACCATGATCAGATTGGCGTCAAAGCCGATCAGTCCCATTTGACCGGCTTCCGCGACCGCCAACCAGGGTGCGAATTCCTGATCCCAAAGCACGGTCCCCTCCTCTACAGAGGAGTCTCCCTTTCCCATCCTCTGAACAGCGGCATTGACGTTGTCCCAGAGCTTCTCGAGATGACCCAGCTTGAACTCCTTGGTGACCCTCGGAATCTCTCCCCTCAACACCTGGTCGAGGTCATCGTTCATGACCTCGTAGGGCTTCTGGATCAGACGCAACAGGATGAAGTAAAAAATCAGGCCGATGATGGCCGTATAAATGATGGCCGAGCCATAGGCGATTTCGAGGCCTCCAGCGGTGACCATATTGCGCGAAAAATCGATGGATACGAGCGCAAGGGCGACCACCTCATTGGCGTAGGTCCGGGGATCCGCTGCCTTGATGGGCTCGATGTGCACATAGGTGTGGGCATCGAGAAACATACCGCCGCCTTTTTCACGGCCCTCGCGGTATTCCTTGACCATTTTCCGGGCGAAGGCAGCCTCCCCACCGACTGAAAACAACTGCCCCAGACGGGCCTGGGGAGCCACGATGTTGAGGTCCATGTTGAGGAGCGCGACGATCTTGATGCTCTCCTCTTGCGTGAGGAGCGAAAAATCGATTTGTGATTCGGTATGGTTGACGAAATGGGGAGCGTAACGATCCGCTACCTCGCGAGCCAGGACGGTTCCGCGTATTTTGGCTTCCCGCTGGATCCCCTGCTCGGCCATGTTCTCCATGGGCATCACCGACGCGAACACAGAGATCAAAAGGGCAATACCGAGCAAGCCGGCGAGGATATTGCCGAGCTCACTCTTCATCAGCATGCCATAGAATGTGGGCATGATCTTGCCCTCGAACAGGAATTTGAGCTTGCCAGGAAGGTCCTCGGGCAGCTCCTGTTTCGGAGCGAGATCATCGAAAGTGGCTTCCTGAAGGTTAGCCGGTCCGGATCTCAGCGGAGCGGTTGCGGCTCCCGGCAGAGCCAGGGCTCCGGCTCCACCGGAGAGATCAAACGGATTCGAAGGGAGCATCCCGCTGTCGAGCGGATTGGAAAACGATCCGGTCTGCCCCGTCGAGACCTGGGCGGGCACCCCGGAACGTACGAGTTCCAGAACAAACTCTCCGACACCGAGCTTGTCACCGGGTTTCATGGTGTGCCGTCGGGAGAGTGCACCATTGACAAAAGTCCCGTTGGTGCTTCCCTCATCTCTCAAAATGACCTCTTGCGTGGTAACCAGTAGCGCGCAGTGCCGCTTGGATACTTTCGAAGAGGTGAGCACGATATGGTTATCCATCTGGCGGCCGATCGTGTTCTCTCCCTCGATCAGAGAGAATGCACTCCCGCGGTTCGGACCTGCAACAATCACGAGACGATGCATAACACCTCCCCGTGACGGATCTTGAGGCGCTCGACGGTCCCGACAGGAAGTTCGAGAACATCCTCCGCTTTACCATTACCCACTGGAAGGATCTTCCAGGGCTTCAGACTCGGATGAGTACTGAGCACTCTCCAACCCGCCTCACACTTACCCAGAAAAACAGCATCGATCGGGATGCTCATCATCCACATATGAATGCTGTTACACCGGGGAAAGAGCAAACCTTCCCCCTCGGTAAACCTCGTGGTTCCGATCAGACCTCTCAAACGACTCAAGAAACCGTCCGCGATGCGGGCCCGGTGGGCCACCACCGCTCCATCTTGCTGGCGGACGATCCGGAGTACGCGCATCAGCCGCCTCCCCCGTTCATGTAGGCCTGCAGTCCGAACGGCATCAGCATCATGATGAGAATCGCAGGTAGAATCAGTGCAAAGGTCGGAAACATCAGTTTTTGTGTGGCAAGCGCACCCGCCTTCTCGGCTCGCACGAAACGAAGGGTCCGGATCTGATCCGACTGCTGGCGAAGAACTTTGCCGATCGATGCCCCCATTTGATCGGCCGAACAGAGGACCGCGACAAAAGAATTGACCTCCTGGAGATTGATCCGGAAGGCCATCTCCCGAAGAGCCTCCGAGCGGGATGACCCGACCTTGATCTCCTTCAGAACCTGTTCCATCTCATCGATGAATGGACCGGGTGCGGCTTTTTCGACCACTTTCTGGATCGCTCCGATGAAGTCCAGGCCCGCTTCGGTAGACAAGGCGAGCAGATCCACGACGAAGGGCATGGACTTGATCACTTGGGCATGACGGACCTTGATCCGGCCGTTCACCCAGAAGTCAGGATAGAAGTAACCGATGACGGGGAGGAAGATCATCACATAGTTCGGAATGTCAGCGAGGTCGAGCGCACGAACAAACCCTCCCACGATGGGAAATACCACCACGAGCATGATCTTGAACGCGATGAATTCGTCGGCAGTGAGTTCATCCTTCAGCCCGCCACTAATGATTTTACGCCTGTATTTCAGCCTCGCTTCGTCGAATCTAGATTTGCTCCGGATCGCCGGGACGATGTATTGCGAGAAAAACGGGCGAGTGAGCCGTACGAAGTCGTTCGAGGTTTTCTTACCGTCGAGTTGACGGAGATTCTCGCTCGCATTCATGTTCTCCTGCTCGGAAAGCAACATGTTCCCGAGGATGAAGGTCGCTAAACCGATCAAGGCGTAGCCGGCATACAGAACCAATGTGCGGTACTCGATCAACGCATTCATGTGCATCTCCCGTCAGCTCTTCGGCATCTTTCCTTAATAACTGAAATGAGTTAGCCTGAACCGGAAACCACTCCCCCGGAGGCTCCCCATGTCAATTTCCCGCCAGCTTCTCCTCGCACTGATTTTGCCCCTCACTTCCGCTCATGCAGATGTGCTCTGGGACAATTGGTACATCGAGTCGGAAGGCGGCACCCCACAGTCTTACTATAACGAAAAAGCCGAAACGAAGGGAGATCGGGCCAAAATTCAAGTGAATAAGTGGATCCGGGAGGGGAAGCGCATCCGGAGCGAGAACCTCGGCGCGACCGCCAAAAATTCGCCACTTCTCGAGCCCCTTTTCTACAACTTCCGGACCCAGGTGAACGGTGAGGAAAAGATCATCGACGGGACGGTCTCCTCCAACGGGAAGGTGTTCTCGATCAAATCGAAAGTGGGGATCCGGCAGAACCGCCCCCTCCGGGCTGAAATGGTCCCCAAGCTTTTTTTCTCCTCCTTTTTTCCGGTCTGGATCCACAAGAATGCCAAGCGGATCTCGGGGGTCCAACCGATCGAGTTCCAGTCGATTGTCGAGGACCAGGTGGATGACCAAATCCCAGTGTTCCGTGGAAGCGCCTACGAGATGAAACCGGACGAGTTCGCAAAAGAAACGAAGACTCGGAAACTGCGGATCGAATTCAACCGCATCATCGCGTTCTGGTGGGTGACTCCGAAAGGTGACGCGGTCAAGGTCGAGGTTCCCGCTCTCGGCAAAACGGTACTCCTGACTACGCGTGAAAAAGCGGAGGCCTCGCTCCAACCATGAGTGCTTTTTTCAGGATCCTGATCGTGATTGCACTCGTGTGGGGCGTTTCGCGATCAGCGATTTATCTTTTACCGGGAGACCCAGTGGACTTTCTTGTTCACGAGTCCCTGGTGAAAATCGATCCTGTGGAGTTGCGCACCAGAATGGATCTGAACGGGACCCCCTGGGACAGGATCTTTTCCAAACCCTCGATGCAATCCCTCGTGAAGCAGCCACCTCTCGGAACCCTCCTCTTTGAGGCAATCGGAAAGTCGGGTTCTCTGACACTCCTGACCCTGTTCCTGAGCATACCTTGGGCGCTCGGACTGGCCTATCTGCACTTCCGTCATCCGTCCAGTCGCCGGTTCACCCAAGGCTTCTCTCTGCTGTCGGCATCCCTGCCTTTGTTCGTGATCGGACCTGTCCTGCTACGCAATCTGCCCCTACCGAACCCCTTTCTCCCTGCTCTGACCCTATCCTTTCACCTGTCCGGCTTCTGGTACCGTGCGGTCTCGAGAAAGCTAGACGGATTCCTTCCGAGGAGTCCGGTGGCTGGCGCGCGCGCGCTCGGTTTTCCCGAAGATCGTGTCTTTTTCAGGGCATTATTAGCCCCCGTCTCCGGCTCTCTTCTGCTTTACTTCGGGACTCAACTCGGGACTTTGCTGAACGGAAGTCTGATCGTAGAGGTGCTGTTTCAATGGAGGGGTATAGGAAGTCTCCTCGCGGATTCCATATTGAGCCGGGACTACCCGGTCATCGAAGCCTGCATCCTAACAGCCACCTTACTGACCCTGCTCTCGCAACAACTCGGCATGTGGCTGCAAAACCTGTGGGAGCCAAGACACAAGTGAAACTGGAACCGCTCCGGGTATCCTCATGGATCTGGCTCTCGACTTTCGGCTCATCGGCTTGTTTGGCCTTTCTTCAGCGTGACCGGATCGAAGTCCACAGGCTGGAGGTGGCCCTTTCACCCGGATTCGATGCATTCGGGCGCTCCTGCCGAGAACTGGTCGCAGTGGCCGCCGGACAATCGGTCCGCATCATGCTCCCGGTGGGTCTCTTCTGCATCCTGCTATCGCTGATCTTGTCTTCAGTCGCACTACTGAAAAGCTCCAGATTGGAATTCGCATTGCGTGCATTTCTCGACTTTCTCGGGTCAATTCCGGGATTCCTGATCGCCCTTGCTCTCGGAATCTTCCTGCCGGATACATCCGGAACCTTCCTCATCGGCGCACTTTTACTGGCGGTACCGACTTTGACCCGCTTCTTCGAGAGCCAACTCCGCCATCTGCGCTTCGAACCCTATATTCTGTCGGCAGTGGCCCTGGGGGCGGGCCCCTATCATCTCTGGTTCCGGCACTACCAACCGGAACTGCTCCGAATGCTCCGGGCGATTCTGCCATTTCTGGCCCTGAGACTCATTTTGCTCGAGACGTCCTTGAGTTTTCTCGGACTCCAGCCCGCGCCTGAACACGAGACCTGGGGCCGATTGCTCCAACAAGGAAAAGATTATCTTCTCGAGGCGCCCTGGATCCTGTTTTGGGGGGCCACCCCCCTGGCGCTGACACTCTTGTCATTCCACTTGCTAAGCCGTGAGGAACCTCAATAAACTGGGAACCATGCATTCCGCTGAATTTGATGTATCAGAACTGGTGATGATGGGCTTCGCCGGAAAGACAATTTCTTCCGAGACCTTGGCCACGATCCGGACCGAGCGTCCCTCGCTTTTCATCTTTTTTGCCCAGAACTACGAGTCTCCCGAGCAGCTCCTCGCTTTGACCGATGAAATCCAGGCTCGCACCCGCGAAGCGGGACTCACAGCGCCGGCGCTGATCTCTGTCGATCAGGAAGGCGGTCGGGTTCAGAGGTTCCGCAGCGGCTTCACCCTGCTTCCTACGGCCCGCAAGGTGGGAGAACGGGACTCCCCGGAACTTGCCCATGAGCTCACCCGGATGCAAGCCCGGGAGCTCCATGCGGCGGGCCTGCAACTCAATTTCTCCCCTGTTTGTGACGTGAACACCAACCCCGCCAATCCTGTGATCGGTGATCGCGCGTACGGCGACACCCCCGACCGGGTGACACGAATGGCATGCGCCGTGGTTCGAGGCCACCTTGAAGAAGGGGTCGAGCCCTGTATCAAGCATTTTCCGGGGCACGGTGACACCCACCTGGATTCGCATGAATCGCTTCCGACTGTCCACACCCCGCTCGAGACCTTGCGTGAGCGCGAGTGGCATCCGTTCCGTGAAGCGATCCTCGCGGGATGTCGCTTTCTCATGAGTGCACACATTCTCCTTCCCCATCTTGACCCGGTGAATCCGGGAACGCTCTCTCCGACTTTTCTCAAACGGTACTTGCGCGAGGAAATCGGCTATACCGGCATCATTACGAGCGATGACATGGAAATGGGAGCCATCACCAAAAATTACGGCGCTGAAGAGGCACCTCTCCGCGCCCTCGAAGCGGGCTGCGATATCCTCTGCTACCGTTCCGAGTCAGCCGCTTTGATTGCCATGGAATCGATCCGGAAGGCCTTGAAAGACGGACGAATGAAGCCCGAAGCTCTGACACCGTCCATCGATAGGATTCGAGCCGCCCGTCAACGCATCCGACTCGCTTCCGAGAGCCTGAGCCCGAAAGAACGCTTAGCCAGGATCGGAGCCCCGGAAACCGCCCGATTCATCCAAGATCGCTTCAATTGAACCATGAGCCCGACTCCCCACCCTTGTCTGACCTGTGGCGCCTGTTGCGGAACCTTCAGGGTTTCGTTCTATTGGGCCGAGCCTGTTCCCGAGCAATACACCGAGCGTCTCAATGATTTCCGCGCAAACATGAAGCATGCTCCCGATCCGGAACGTCCCCGATGCATCGCGCTCGGGGGCGAGATCGGAAAAGAAGTGGGATGCACCATTTATGAAAGCCGCCCCACACCCTGTCGGGACTTCACCGCGTCCTTCGAGAACGGAGAACCGAATCCCCGGTGTGATCAGGCCAGGGCCCGCTACGGGCTCGCTCCGCTCACTCCTCAGGATTGGACTGCTTGAGGATTTCCTCGATTTCTTCGCGGGTGTGAAGCTTGCCTTTTCCGACCCCCGGACAGAATGCAGCGATCTCCCGACGCCAGATTTTGGCCTTCATATTCTCGGGCCAGAAGGGCCAGGTCCGGCACTGTCCCGGGCGCGCTTCGTAGGTGCCACAGCGATTGCCGTCCACCAGGAAGATACAATCACCCGAAGCCTCGGGAGGATCTTTCAAAAAGAAGTGCCCGTCCTTGGTATCGCAATACTGCCGGGTGAACTGGGAGGTCGAAAGACCGAAGTACTCGGCGAAACGCTTGCGATCCTCGAGAGTGAGGTAAACATAACCGTAGGAGCCTCGGGAGGTGCAACACTTGCCCGACCCCTGACACTCGAAACGAATTCCCTCATGATAGAATGGCTTCGGCCCCGGCTTGCTCATCAGAACCCCGAATACTCCTGATATTCACCGAATACTCCGCGGAGCGCGTCCGAAATCTCACCCAGCGTGCATTCGCTCTTCACGCATTGATGGACGAGAGCCATGAGGTTCGCTTCACCTTTGGCACCATCCGACAGAGAACGTAGCGCATCACGGACCCGCCCTTCAGAACGCTTTGCCCGGTACGCACGAATGCGCTCGATCGCCCTGGTCTCGAGCTCGGCGGGGACCTTGAGAATCTCGATTTTTTTCGAGGACCCGGATTCCTGGTGGACGTTCACCCCCACCACCTCGAGCTCTTTCGAATCCATTCGCTTTTGATCATCGTAGGCCGAGTTCAGGATCTCATTCTGAATGTAGCCACTTTCAATGCAGGAAACCGTTCCACCCTTGGCCTCAATTTCGGAAAGGTACTTCCAGACCCCCTCTTCGATCCGTGCAGTGAGAGACTCGACAAAGTAACTTCCTGCCAATGGATCCACAGTCTGGGTGACATTGGTTTCAGAAGCGATGACCTGCTGGGTCCGGAGTGCGATCAGAGCAGCCGACTCGCTCGGAAGCGCAAGCGCTTCATCCATGGAGTTGGTGTGGAGCGACTGAGTGCCCCCCAGTACCGAAGCAAGGGCCTGAACCGCAACCCGTACCACGTTATTCTCGGGCTGCTGAGCGGTCAGGGTCGAGCCGGCCGTCTGGGAATGAAATCGGAGCATCTGGGAACGAGGATCTTTTGCGCCGAAACGCTCTTGCATGAGGCGGGCCCAAATCCTTCGGGCAGCACGGAACTTTGCGATCTCCTCGAAAAAGTCATTGTGCACATTGAAAAAGAAACTGAGCTGGCCCGCGAAGGCATCGACATCAAGACCCGCTTTCACAGCCGACTCGACATAAGCGATGGCATTGGCAAACGTGAATGCCAACTCCTGGATCGCGTCCGATCCGGCCTCACGGATGTGGTAACCCGAAATACTGATCGGATTCCACTTGGGGGTGTTTTTCGAACACCAATCGAACATGTCGGTGATGATCCGGAGCGCGCCTTGAGGCGGATAAATGTAATTCCCCCGCGCGATGTATTCCTTCAAGACATCATTCTGGACGGTCCCACGCAACCCATCGATTTTCGCCCCTTGCTCCTCGGCCAGTACCGTGTAGAACGCAAGGAGGATCGGAGCGGTCGCATTGATCGTCATGGAAGTCGATACGTCCGCAAGCGGAATCCCTTTGAACAGGGTGCGCATCTCGTCGAGAGTGGAGATGGAAACTCCGACTTTCCCGACCTCACCCTTGGATCGTGCATGGTCCGGATCATATCCCAACTGGGTCGGCAGATCGAAAGCGACCGACAATCCCATGGTTCCTTGGGATAAAAGGTAGTGATAGCGGCGGTTCGACTCCTCCGCCGTTCCGAACCCGGCGTATTGGCGCATCGTCCAAAGCCGTCCGCGGTACATTGTTTTCTGGACCCCCCGGGTGAACGGGTACTGGCCGGGTGCCGCCAGTCGCGCCGAGAGATCGGCTGGCAAATCCTCGGGACCATAGAATTCTTTGACCGGAATTTTTGAGCGCGTGACGAAGGATTTCATGCCGGCTCAGCATACACGCGCACCCCCCTCTTTCCAACGGTTTCGGATTAACAAAACCGGACTTTTCTGCTACTGTTTGAGCCACCTCACCCCCCACCAAGGAGTCCTATGCTTTCTCCCATTGAAGCCCTGACTTTCGATGACGTGCTTTTGCTTCCCGGCTACTCGGAGGTGCTTCCTTCGCAAGTGTCCACACGCGTCCCCTTCACTCCGAAGATCACCCTGAACATCCCCATCCTATCCGCTGCAATGGATACGGTGACCGAGAGCCGGACCGCGATCGTCATGGCCCAAGAGGGCGGGCTGGGCATACTCCATAAGAATCTCACCATCCAGGACCAGGCTTTCGAGGTCGAGAAAGTCAAGAAGAGCGAATGGGGCATGATCCTCGATCCGATCACGATCGGTGAGGACGAACCCCTATCCCGGGTGCGCGAGCTCATGTCCCTCTACAAGATCTCCGGGGTTCCGGTCACGCGAACCACCCCTCAGGGAAAGCAGTTGCTCGGTATCCTGACCAACCGCGACCTCCGCTTTGAGGAGGACTTTACCGCCTCGGTGGGCAGCCGGATGACCCGAGCTCCACTCATCACCGCACCTGAAGGAACCACCCTGGCTGAGGCCAAAGAAATCCTCCGCAAACACCGGGTTGAGAAACTCCCTGTGGTTGACGGAAACGGATTTTTGAAGGGCTTGATCACCATCAAAGACATTCAAAAACAACGCGATTACCCGCAAGCGAACAAAGACCGGTACGGGCGCCTCGTGGTCGGTGCTGCGGTAGGCGTCGGAGAAGAGGCTTTTCGTCGGGCTGATGCTCTTGTGGAAGCCGGTGTGGACCTCCTTTGTGTGGACTCCGCACACGGACACTCCAAGGGCGTACTCACCGCAGTGAAACACTTCCGTGACCGGTATGGCGATCGCATCGAGATCATCGGAGGCAATGTCGCAACCCGCGAGGGAACCCTGGCCCTGCTGGAGGCCGGTGCGGATGTGGTGAAAGTCGGCATCGGTCCGGGTTCGATCTGTACCACCCGGGTGGTTTCGGGAGTCGGAGTTCCCCAGCTCTATGCCATCCAGGAATGTGCGAAAGCGGCGAAAGAAAAAGGTGCCACCATCATTGCAGACGGTGGAATCAAGCTTTCGGGCGATGTCACCAAGGCCCTGGCGTGCGGTGCCTCGGCTGTGATGATCGGATCCCTGTTCGCGGGAACGGACGAGTCGCCGGGTGAGATTCTGCACTTCCAAGGGCGCTCCTTCAAAATGTACCGGGGCATGGGCTCTCTCGGAGCCATGGCTCAAGCGCACGGATCCAAGGACCGTTATTTCCAAGCCAGTGTGGAGGATGCCGGAAAACTCGTGCCTGAGGGAATCGAAGGGCGGGTTCCTTACCGGGGCAGCCTCTCCTTCAACGTCCATCAGATGATGGGGGGACTCCGCTCCGGAATGGGATATGTGGGCGCGGCCTCGATCCCTGATCTCTGGCAAAAGGCGAGAATGGTCCGCATTTCGAATTCCGGGCTCGCTGAGTCCCATCCGCACGACATCGTGATCACCAAAGAAGCCCCGAACTACCGGACCAACAGCTGAGGAACGCATGAACAAAATCCTGATTCTCGATTTCGGCTCCCAGTTCACCCAGCTCATTGCCCGCAGGATGCGGGAGCTCGGATACTACTCCTTCGTATTGCCGGGGAGCGCCCCGCTTTCGAGAATCCGTGAATTTGGGCCCCAGGCCGTGATCCTGTCCGGTGGCCCCGCCTCGGTCTATGAAACGGGAAGCCCGCAACCCGCTGAGGGATTCTTCGACTATATCGCGGAATCGAACTTACCCATGCTCGGGATCTGTTACGGGATGCAGCTCATGGTCCAACAGGGACATGGTGAGATCCGCCCGGCTCACAAACGCGAATACGGACGGATGAAAGTGCGCACGCTCGGCGAATCCCCATTGTTCTCGGGAATCCGTGAGTTCGAAGCCTGGATGTCCCATGGTGATGAGACCACGCGCCTTCCGGCCGGTTATCGTCTGTCTGCTGAAAGCGTCGAGGGAGCGGTTGCAGGGATCTCTCATGAGTCCCGCGCTTGGCATGGACTCCAACTGCACCCTGAAGTGACCCACACCGAACATGGGATTCAAATCCTGCGCAATTTTTTGCAAGGCTGTGCCCGACTGGAGGCCGACTGGAAGATGAGTTCCGTGATCGAAGAGCAGATTGCCAAAATCCGGGCGAATGTGCCCGAAGACGCCCACGTGCTCTGTGCCCTTTCGGGCGGGGTGGATTCGACTGTGGCCGCCACTTTGGTTCATCGTGCGATCGGCGACCGGCTCCACTGCGTTTTTGTCGACACCGGGCTGCTCCGTTATCAAGAAGGCGATCGGGTGATGAAGCTATTCACCGAAGGACTGCATTTGCCCGTGATGCGGGTGAATGCGGAAGAGCGTTTTCTTAAGAAACTCGCAGGGGTCGAGGATCCGGAGAAAAAGCGCAAAATCATCGGAGCCGAGTTCATCGGAGTCTTTGATGATGCAGCCACCGAAATTGAGAGCCTCATCGGCGTGAAGCCCGCCTTTCTCGTTCAAGGCACACTTTATCCGGATGTCATTGAAAGCTCTCCCGCCCCACAGTCAGGCACTGGAACCTCCCACTCGCACACCATCAAGTCCCACCACAATGTGGGGGGGCTGCCGAAGGACCTGCGATTCCAGCTCATCGAGCCCTTCCGGGACCTGTTCAAGGATGAGGTCAGGGAAATCGGACGCACGCTCGGAGTTCCGGAAAGCTTCATCTCCCGGCATCCTTTTCCCGGGCCGGGATTGGCCGTCCGGATCATCGGTGAAGTGAACAAAGAGAACGCCGATCTCCTCCGTGCTGCAGATGAGATTTTCATCCAGATGCTACGGGAAGAAGGCCTCTATCCCAAGATCTGGCAGGCCATGGCCGTTTTGCTTCCGGTGAAAACCGTCGGCGTGCAGGGCGACGGTCGGACCCATGCCAAGGTCGTGGCCCTCCGCGCTGTCACGAGCCAGGATGGAATGACCGCGGATTTCTATCCCTTCGATCTCGGATTTCTCGGACGTGTTTCGACCCGGATTTGCAATGAGGTACGGGGTATCAATCGAGTGACTTACGACATCACCTCCAAGCCCCCCGCGACGATCGAATGGGAATGAGAAACCACCAGAAAACCCGCGCGCCCCGGAATCGAACGCTCTTCGTGGAATCCGACGAAATTCCTCGTCTGAAGAGGGGCTTGATTTCCGCCTCGCGTCTGAAGTCCTCCCACCGGAACCGCATAGTCCTGGGTGATTTCGAGTCTGCGCTGAAGGGAATCGCTGACGGCGCTGTGGATCTGCTTTTTCTGGACCCTCCCTACAACCTCGACAAGAACTTCGGTGGATGGACCTTCAAAGAGCGGTCGATCGATGATTATGCCCACTACCTCGATGAGGTGATCAGCGCCCTGATTCCAAAACTGAAACCATCAGCGACTGTTTACATCTGCGGGGACTGGAAAACCTCCGTGTCGATTCCCTCGATCGCAGGGAAGCATTTCCGCATCCGGAACCGGATCACCTGGGAGAGAGAGAAGGGTCGAGGGGCCCAAGGCAACTGGAAGAACTGCAGTGAGGACATCTGGTTTTGCACGGTTTCGGACCGGTACACGTTCCATCCGGAACGAGTCAGGCTCCGTCGGAGGGTGGTGGCTCCCTACCGGGACGGATCAGGTGCACCGAAAGACTGGGAATCTGGTGCCGAGGGGAGTTTCCGTGACACCGCTCCTTCGAACCTCTGGACCGACATCACGATCCCTTTTTGGTCCATGCCCGAAAACACGGATCATCCAACACAGAAGAGCGAGAAACTGCTCGCGAAATTGATTCTGGCGAGCAGTGAAGAAGGACAACTCGTGCTCGATCCCTTTCTGGGGAGCGGTACCACTGCGGTCGTGTGCCGGAAACTCAAGCGGGACTTCATCGGAATCGAGCGTCACCCCGAATATTGCCTCATCGCACAGAAGCGCCTGCTCCAGGCCCGTCCGGGAGATCCGATCCAGGGCATCGCTGGCGGCGTCTTCAAAGAAAGAAACTCCAGATGACCCCTTCCCGGGATTCCGATACGATGGGTGGGCCCATGAAAGTACAGATGATCTCCTTACGCACTCTCGTCCTTGTTCCAATGGTTTCACTGATTCTCTCTTGTGCGAGTGTTCGAAAGTCCTCCGAATCGGATCTGGGACAGCCTCTCAGCTGGGTCGCACTGGGTCCGAACGGGACGGTGGTCGTCCGTCACCTGACCCGGGATCCATCCTGCCCCGTTTTGAAAGCGGATTCGAAGGAGGTTCCCCTCCAGGCCAGGATCGGACACCAGGATCGTCCGGAGTTCGAAATCCGAATTTGTGAGACGGTTCTTGATCGCTCTGTCCGGAAGGCGGAAATCGACGGGCAATTGCTTTCACTGCCCATGAACACGCCGGAGAGGATTGTGATCATCGGGGATACCGGATGCCGGGTCAAAACCAAGAAGGGCAATCCGGCCTGGATCCAGGACTGCTCGAATCCGGACGCGTGGCCATTCCAGAAGATCGCAGAAGCCGCTGCACGACTGAATCCGGACCTCGTCATCCACACCGGAGACTACTTGTACCGCGAGTCGGCCTGTCCGAACGGCGCCAAGGGTTGTGAGAGTTTTCCATCAGGCGACACCTTCGCCTCCTGGAACGCGGACTTTCTGACTCCGGCGAGAGCACTGCTGACCCGGGCGCCTTGGATTTTCGTCCGAGGGAACCACGAGTCCTGCACCCGTGCGGGAGAGGGGTTTTTCCGCCTTCTGGATCCGAATCCCTACAATCCTGTTTGCATCGAAGAGCCTGAGCCCTATCTGATTCCCTTCTCCACTCTGCGATTGGCTGTGCTCGATACATCACTCAAACAGGTCCAAGCAGAGAGGCTACGGGCCTTGAGATCCCTCAAACTGAATTCCGATGTGCTTTTGACCCATCGTCCACTTTGGGGCGAGGAAACCCATGATCCAGTCGGTCCTGTACCCGGTGTGAAGCTGATTTTCGCCGGGCACTGGCATCTTTTCCACCTCTCCTCATTCGAGGACGGACGGGCACTCCAAGTGGTCGTTGGAAACAGTGGAACAGAGCTGATCAAGAACCCGAGACAAACTCCGACGGGAACCGAAGTGGACGGAACCCTTCTCAAGGAATCCACCCTGATCCCGGGATTCGGGTTCACCATGCTTGAAAAGACAGGAAGCCATTGGGAACTTCAAGCCCGTGACGTCAACGGTCAGGTGAAGATGCGGAAGAAAATCCGCCTCACTCCTTCACTCTGAAGGAAGTCATCTCTCCGGTCTGGGTCTTTCCGAGGAGCCGTGTGGCGATACTGAGTCGGATCGAGCAATTGTACTCGCTCACCGGATCGCCTTCTTGATTCCGCGTGATGTGGTAGCAGGCTGAATCCCCGCCCGTCTCACCAAAAAACTTCACCTCGCCCCGGGTCTTTCCCGACCACTCCCCGGGGGCCGCCGGGTCCTTGATTGCCGAGTAAAGATCCTTGGCCGCGGTTCCATTACAGAGGAGTACCAGGTACCTGGAGTAACCATCCTTGCCCTCGAACTCTGGCACTTGATAAAGAGGGTGCTCTTTTGAAAGGGCTTGCCTCAGACAGGATTTTACATCCACAGAGCTCGCCCGAGCGGGGGTCACAAACCAGGCCAACACAACAGAACTCACCATCAGCAAAGTCAGGATCTTCATCATTTGTCGTGTCGGAGGCATTCAGGCAGGACTGAAGACCTTTAAGACAGACTGTTTTGGTCGGCATTTCGCAAAAACCCTGGATCCACCTAGAAAACTCCGGCATATTGCAGGGCTTGAAACCAACCACCGGGTTTGGAGCCCGGAGAGGAGTGTTCCATGCCCCATTCTATTTCAGCCTTTTACCATTTCATGCCTCTCACCGGACTCGACACCCTGAAACTCGAGATTGAGAACCGGGCCAAAGAACTTGGAATCCAAGGTTTGCTCATTCTCGGCCCCGAGGGCATCAACACCACCTGTTCTTCTCCCTCCGTTGAAAACCTCAACCGATTCAAGCAGTGGATCATCGAACGGTTCAATTGTCCGGGAATCCGTTTCAAGGACTCAGAAAGCGAGCACCCCCCTTTCCGACGTTACAAGGTCAAGGTGCGCGAGGAGATCTGCACGACCGGGATTCCGGGCATGATGCCACCCAACGGAAGGAACCGCCACCTGTCACCCGAAGAATGGAATCGTGTCTTAGAGGAGGAACCAGATGCCGTTCTGATCGATACCCGGAACTGGTACGAGTACCGGATCGGGACCTTTCGAGGAGCCCTGAATCCGAACATCGAAAAATTCACTGATTTTCCTGACTACATCGAGAAGCAAGGGATCAGAAAAGATCAGAAAATGCTCATATTCTGCACAGGTGGAATCCGCTGTGAAAAAGGGATTCTCGACCTCGAGCGTGACGGGTATTCGAATGTCTATCAACTCGAAGGAGGGATTCTGAACTACCTCGAGCGCCATCCTAATGAAAAATTCGAGGGGGAGTGTTTTGTATTTGATCAGCGGGTCGCGGTGGACCAGAACCTGAAACCATCAAAAACCTATACGCTTTGCCCTCATTGCGGACAGCCGGCAGACGTAAAAATCGAGTGCGCCAGATGCGACCACCCCATGACGATCTGCCCTGAATGCTCAGCCAGTCCGGTAAAAGGACTGACCTGCTCTAAAAACTGTGCACACCAATGGGAACTCCATCCCGGTAGAAAAGGAAACCGCCAGATCCCCGTGTTCGGGACCGAGCGGTTTCAGGAATCAGAATAAATCAGAATCACTTGGTCTCGCTGATCGAACAGCAACCCGTGAGGAGCATGCCGTCCACATCAGCTTGAATATGATACGGATAGGCCCGGTCGCTCATCCCATCACTGCATTGATCCGCAGAATCACGAAGAATGGCCAATGAAACGCGCTGAGCTCCCCGCCCACGGGAGGCCTCGATCTTGAAGGAGTAACCCGCACTCATCCCTGCAGATTCGCGGGTTTTCAGTCCAAAATAGCGGACACTTTTATCAACGCCCAGATTCACAGCGATGGATTTCTCCTCGACCTGGATGCCCCAAAAGGGCTCGGTACCGGAACACTGCAATCGATAAGCGTTCGCCTCGGTGGCGAGCAAGGGAAGGGCTACAAAAACCCAGAAAGCATTTGTTTTATATTTCATAGTGGTGCGGACATTACGATTAATTACATAAAAAATCAATAAATATTATCAACTCAATGACCCCGGTAGATTTTCAAGGATTAATGGGTCGTCACTCCCGTTCCGGCCCCAGATGTCTTATCCTGTTCAGGAGGAAAGGTTCGGGGTTATGGGGACAATCATCGGTATCCTGCTCGCTGTTTTGGCCATCGATTCTCACGGAATGTCACTGAGGCGGGGTAAGGCCTCCGTTCAAAAGAGCGGTCAGGCGGTTTCGTCCGGAACGAGGGCACCCGCTCCTCAGCCTTCCAAGCCGGCAGCCCTTCCAATTGTGGCTCAGCCAGCACCACAGCCCGCAGCGCCTCCGCGTAGCCCCGCCTCGACCGACCCGAAAGGACCGGAAGATCGCGGTATCAGAGATATGGGTTGCAACGACCGTGATCGGGAAGATCCGAGCAAGCCGTGTAAGAACGGCGGCTCTGTGGGCATTTCTCCTTCAGCACCCAAGCCGACTCCAACGCCTCAACCCTCTCCTCCGGCACAGACCCCGACACCCCTTCCTCAGGCGGTCCCTGCATCTTGCGCCCGTTTCAATCCCGACTTGGCACGTGAGCTCCCGCTCGGTCCGAATGACGGATCGGAAGCGGAGTATCGGCGCATGCGGGATCAGGCCCTGGTGCTGGACGATTCAGAACTCAACTCGGTGCTGATGAGAAACGGAATCGGCTCCTGTCGACTGGTCCATGCCCGCCCTCATTGCCCACACTGCTTCTGTGACTATTATTTCCAGACCCGAGCAGGGACCTGGCACGGGTCCGGGGGTTGGCCTCTCAATCCTTACAGCCGGGCCAGTACAGGATGTGTGTCCGAGATTCAGTGGGGAGGCTACCTGCCTTCGATGGCCACTGGAGATTTGATGAAAAATGCCGCGGAACAAGCGCGGCATGCCCTCTGTCATCCTGCCGATCCTTGTCGACTGCACCCGAGGAACCTTGGCGTGCCGATCCACAATAGCGATGTTCTCGGTCAGTGAGCTCCGCGTACTTTTGGTCGGGGGGAGCGGTCTGACCGGTCAGGCCGTCCTACGCATCCTCCTGGCTGATCAGCGATTCCGGGAAGTCCACGCTCCCCTGCGGGGGCGTCCATCGATCGAACATCCGAGGCTCCATCTGCATCCCTGGCGGCCCGAGTTTCCCCGTTTCGATCACCTTCCCGAATTTTCCTGCGATGCCGTCCTGTGTTGCTTGGGCACCACAATCAAAAAAGCGGGAAGCCGCGAGGCGTTTCAAGACATTGATCGCGACGCCATACTCGATCTCGCGAACTGGGCAAAAAAACGGGGAGTGCCTCGTTTGATCCTGATCTCGAGTTCGGGTGCAGATCCAGGATCGATCAACTTCTATCTCCGGACAAAAGGGGAGACAGAGGCGGCGCTCAAAGAGATCGGGATTCCATCAGTCACCGTGTTCCGACCTGGGTTACTGTTGGGAGCACGGAAGGATTTTCGCCCGGCTGAGCGACTGGGACAATTGACCTTACCGCTCCTCACGCCCCTCCTTCGGGGTCCGCTTCACCGCCTCAGGGGTACACCTGCCGAGGCCCTAGCCCGATTCATGGTCTCAAAAATCTTCGATCCTGTACCGGGTTTCCAAGTCATCGAGAACCGCGAAATACTTCTATCGAACGTCAAACGAAACTGAGCAATTCGGCGCCGGTCTCGACCGCCTGACCTTCTGTCACGCGGACTTCACGAACAGCACCATCCTGGGGCGATTTGATCTCGTTCTCCATTTTCATGGCTTCCATGACAAGGAGGGGCTGTCCCTTCTTCACCGGCTCACCGGCTTTCACCAGCACCCGAACGATCTTGCCCGGCATCTGGGACTTGAGGCGAGCGCCTTTTTTCTTTTTCTGGCCGCCCGCCGCATCCACGGTTTCTCCGGTTCGCAAAAAAGCCAAGCCGGAGACCACCCGGGCCCTCCGTCGATTGAGGACCTCGTACCTGGGCGGGCCGTCCTCCTGCGGGGTTTTCCGGACATCAAAACCGTAACATCCCCGTGCAGTCTCGATCCAGATCCCCTGATCATCACGCAACCAGGAGACTCGCTCTACGGTTCCGTTCTCAAGGCGGAGTTCCGCCTCCCCGGATCGTCCGGTCGGACTGCCCAAAAACTCCAAGCTCAAATTACCGACGCGTCCCTTGATCATCTGAGCGCCTCCCATTTGGAGCGCATATTCCAGGCTCCTGAACCCTCACCCGAAGCCGGCTCAACCGAATCGCTCCCTTCGGTCAGACGCAAGAGCGCGAGCGCAAGAGCGGTGTCCAGGTCGGTCTCTCCATCTTCCTGAGGCCGGGTCAAATTCGGATTCCGCGGAATCAAGTCGGTGGTGGTCCGACCTGCGATCACATCGGCACACCGGACCAATCGTTGAAGAAAGGTGACATTGGTTCTGAGAGAACCCTTGAGTTCGCCCGAGGAGCTCTTCGGAGCCTCGATCGACAATTCATCGAGGGCCACCCGCATGCGAGCGACCGCTTCATCGCGATTGCGTCCCCAAACCGAAAGCTTGGCGATCATCGGATCGTAGAACATCGCCACTTCTCCTTGGGTCTCAAAAGCGGAGTCCCACCGGAGAAAGGGACCGTTCGGCTGGACAATCCGGCCCATTTTCCCGGGTGCCGGAAGAAAGGTCTCCGGATCCTCGGCATAAATGCGGACTTCGATGGCGGAACCGTTCCGGGTGATGGAGTCCTGCTTCGGGAGCTCGAGCTCCCCGGAGGCGAGCAACAATTGCATCCCCACCAAATCGAGACCGGTCACCCACTCGGTCACGGGATGCTCCACCTGAAGGCGGGTGTTCATCTCCAAAAAGTAGAACTCGCCTTCCCCATCGACGATGAATTCAAAAGTTCCAGCTCCCGCATAGCGGATTTCACGGGTGATCCTGACCGCACACTCGAACATCTTGGCGCGGGTTTCGGGATGGGTCTCGAGAATCGGAGCCGGGGACTCCTCCCACACTTTTTGATGCCGACGTTGAATGGAACACTCGCGTTCCCCGAGGTGGATGCCTCCGCCCTTGCCGTCGCCGAACACCTGGATCTCCACATGGTGTGGCTCAAGGATGTATTTTTCGACATACATCGAGCCATCGCCGAATGCGCTCAATGCCTCGCGCGAGGCGGACTCGAAAGCCGCCATCAGCTCAGGAGCGCTGTCGACCCGACGCATGCCCTTGCCCCCACCACCGGCTGCAGCCTTCAGCAATACGGGGAACTTCACCTTCTCGGCGAAGGCGAGGGCCTCCTCGGCATTCTTCACCGCACCGGGGCTGCCGGGCACTCGAGGCACGCCGAGACGATCCACGGTTCTCCGGGCTTCGATCTTGTCACCCATCACGCGCATGCATTCGGCCGAAGGTCCGACAAAAACGAGCCCTGCCGCTTCCACTGCTTCAACAAAGTGGGGACGTTCGGAGAGAAATCCGTAACCTGGATGGATGTACTTCGCTCCGTGCTTCTTTGCGGCTGCGATGATTTTATCTGCCACGAGGTAACTCGACTTCGGCTCGGGAGCTCCGATGAACTCCGCACGGTCGCAGGCCTTCACGTGCTCGGAATACCGGTCAGCTTCGGAATACACCGCCACGGTCGGAAATCCGAGCATGCGCGCAGTCCGGGCGATCCGGATGGCGATCTCTCCCCGATTGGCAATAAGAACTGGGTCCCTGGGTTTTACCTGGAATTTCATCGATGCCTCCCGTTCAGAGCGGAATGTTGCCGTGTTTGCGCTTCGGACCCGCTTCGCGCTTCCCGGCCAACAATGACAGGCCCTGGATCAACCGGGTTCGGGTCAGCTCGGGCTCGATCACCTCGTCAAGGTAGCCGAGCTCGGCTGCCTTGTAAGGATTGGCGAAGGTCTCTTTATAGTGAGCCACCAGCCCTGCGCGAGTGGACTCGAGAGTCCCCTTGGACTCCGCCTCCTGGATTTCCTTGCGGTAGAGGATATTGATCGCCCCTTCAGGGCCCATCACTGCGATCTCGGCATCGGGAAAGGCCAGATTCAGATCGGCGCGAATGTGCTTCGATGCCATCACATCATAAGCCCCGCCATAGGCCTTGCGGGTGATCACCGTGAGCTTCGGAACAGTCGCCTCGGCAAAAGCATAAAGGAGCTTGGCGCCGTGACGGATGATCCCGCCGTACTCCTGGGCAGTACCGGGAAGAAACCCGGGGACATCGACGAAAGTCACGAGCGGAATATTGAAGGCATCACAGAAGCGAACGAATCGGGCCGCTTTCGATGATGCGGCGATATCGAGACATCCGGCAAGATGGGCAGGCTGATTGCCGACAATCCCGACCGACTGACCGCCGAGACGGGCGAATCCGACGACGATATTGGCAGCATAGGTCGCATGCACTTCGAGGAATTCGCCATAATCGACGACGTCTTCGATGATATTCCTCATGTCGTAGGGTTTGGTCGAGACATCGGGAAGGACCTCACGGATACGCGCACAGATCCGGTCGTTCGCGTCATTCGACTTTTTGCGCGGAGCTGGATCAAGATTGTTCGATGGCAGGAAGCCGAGTAGACGGCGCGCACCCTCGAACATGGCCCGCTCATCCGGATAAACCAACTGACACACGCCACTCGTGGAGGCATGGGTCTCGGCACCACCGAGGTCTTCTTTGGTGACTTCCTCGTGGGTGACGGTCTTGATGACATCGGGACCCGTCACAAACATGTAGGATGAGCCCTCGACCATGGCGATGAAATCGGTCATCGCGGGAGAGTAAACGGCGCCGCCGGCACAGGGTCCGAGAATGAGGCTGATTTGCGGAATCACCCCGCTGGCCTGGACGTTACGCCAGAAGATCTCGGCATATCCACCGAGGGACTCCACCCCTTCTTGGATCCGGGCTCCGCCGGAATCATTGAGACCGATCAGGGGCACTCCGGTCTTGAGAGCGAGATCCATGACCTTGCAGATCTTCGCAGCATGGGCACCCGAAAGAGAACCTCCGAAAACAGTGAAGTCTTGGGAGAATACACAAACCTTGCGGCCTGCGATGGTTCCGTAGCCGGTGACGACACCGTCCCCGAGAAACTTCTGGTCCTGCATCCCGAAGTCTGTGCAGCGGTGGGTGACGAATTTGTCGAGCTCCACGAAACTTCCGGGATCGAGTAAGAGATCGATCCGTTCCCGGGCGGTGAGTTTTCCGGATTGGTGCTGTTTCTCGATCCGGGCTTGTCCCCCGCCAAGTTCGGCAAGACGGGAACGCTCTTTCAGAACGGTCGTGGAAGGCTGAGTCATAAGTGGGGTCAATCTACCCTGAATCAGCCTAGGAGGGAAGGGGGTGGCGCGTGCGACTTTCGTCGCCGTTTCCACCCCCCGCCTGTTTTTCGACCGCACATCGGGTTTTCCCCGTTACGGCACCGGGAGCTGGTCATTTCGATGGAACCGCATTCCCGTGACTTTCCCCGGCTTAAGCCGGCTTCCGGCATACCCCGGGTCCATCACGGTTGGCGCGCTCCGTCTACACTCCTGATATCAGGGAGTGCGACCCTGTCTTTCCGACTGCTCCTGAGGTCCTCGCTCCGACCGGCTTTTGCTGGGCCGGCCCTCGACGCTTTTCGACCTCGCTGTCCGGCTTGAAGCATAGGAATGGAGGGAAGCCCCCCAAACCGTCCTCAAGTCGTTCCGCACCTTGGTTCTCACTCCTTCAAGCCATGTCGCCTTCATCCGCCATCTTGAAGTCTCCGGACTGCAATCATCCAGTCCTCTCATCCGGAGTATGGCCTTCACGGAGTTTCAGGCTCCGTTCGGCACTTCTGATCACATCGGCCTTGCGGGACCGGGTGACCTTGATGGGTTTCATTTGAAGTTCGCTTACGCTGCAACCTGGACTTGCGCTGATCCCCTGTTTGCATTGCGGATTCCGCATCGGAACCCGGCGGGACCTTTTTGATGGCCGACCCGTCCCGGAGTCACCTCCGTCCGAACCGGACACTGCTTCGCAGTCACTGGACAACCTCTGCGATGGGACTTCCACCCACTGGAGTTCGAATCGGGTGTCGCTTCCTTTCTACCTTCGCCTTTCGGCGCCGGTGATCTCCTTAGAGCAGTTTCCATGCCGGGCTCTCCGGCGAGGGTAATCGACTTGAGCCGCCAGTCCGGGACAATCCCGGCATTCTGCGGGATCCGGCGCCCCTCAGGTTCCCGCGGGCCAGGTTCCGGGAAACAATCCGGTCCCGACAGGGGCATGCAAGGAATTCAGCGCGGTGGTTTCGTCGATGAAAATGAACGCGTCGTAGCGTCGGGAAAAAGAAGTGGGCACATAGGTCGATCGTCCCTCCTGATGAGGCGGCGCCACCACACCGACTGCACGGTGACCGATCACCTCTGCAAGCGCTTCGCGCTCCGCGGGTCCGGGAATGACGAACCCTTGTCTCATTCTCCGAATCTTCAACGCCTCGTGAAAGCAAGCTTCGAGGGTGCCATGAGGGGCGGGAGGCAGGGAGACCGCCTGTTCCCGTCCTCCCCAGGTCGAGGCGGCAAGGGTCTTCCCGGACCAGGTTCCGATGCCAATGAGCCCCACCGCGGAATCTCCATACAGTCTGCGTGCAAGTCCGCCGAGATTGACATAGCCCTCGTCCTCCATGTCTGTCGCACGATAATCCCCTACGTGAGTGTTGTGCGCCCAGACCACCCCCTTTCCTCCCCGCCCGTCCTGCTCGCTCTTTTCGATCAGAAGATCGAGGGTGTCGACCATATGGGAGTCCCGCACGTTCCAAGAAGCCGCATCCCCGTTCAACAACGCCCGGTAATAGTTCTCCGCATTGACGACAATCCTTGCATTCTGGGTCGCATCGAACCAGTCCTCGTCCCGTTCAATGTCTTGAAGTCGCATTTTGAGCACATCTTCGAGATTCGCCACCGCCTCTGCCGCACAGCCTTCCGGTATCCTCCTGAGCGAACGGGCGTAAGCGATCTCATCGCGCTCATACGGATCGAAGCAGGCGTAGCGTCTTTTCAATGCATTCGCGAGGAAGGGGTTCACCGATTTCACATAATCCAAAACACGATCCATCGACTCGAAGAGTGAATAGAGGTCGAGTCCGTGGACTCCCGCAGACCTCAAGGCGTCCGAATTGCGGAGCCCCTCTACGAAATCAGCCATCTCGCGGTTGGCCCACATCCAATTCGGCCAACGCTTGAATCCTTGCATGACGGCCCGGGCACTCCGGCCCTTTCCTTGTCGGACATAGCGGTGGAGTCGGGCGAGTTCGGGCCAGTCGCCCTCGAATGCCACGAATGAGAACCCCTCCAGGCCGATCAGGATCCGCGTCAAGCGATCACGAATCCGGTAGAACTCCGAAGTTCCATGAGTGCTCTCTCCGAGCATGACGATCTTCCGGTCGCGAAAATGATGGACCAGCGGCGCAAGGTCCTCATCCCGCTCCATGGGTTGCAGAAGGTCGGCCAGGGTGTGAACCATCTTCCTCAATCCGTTCCCGGGATGGCTCGAGGGTGGCGGTGGCGGTTCGGACTCGAGCAGGGACACCACCTCCTCATCCTCGACTTGCGAGAAGTCGCGGTACCACTGTCCGACCGACATCAAGTGATCCGATTCGACCAATGCAATCAGTCCGGCGCCTTCCGATCGGACGGCATCGCCCGCCGCATCTGAACAAACCGGTACAGCAACCACGACCTCGAGAGCCCCGAGTTGTTTCAACGCGCGAACAGCCGCGCACATGGTCGCGCCCGTAGCCATACCGTCATCCACCAGAACCACTGTGTAACCGAGACAATCGGGTAAACCTCCCCCGGAACGGTAAAGCTTTTTTTGCTCTTCAATTCTGGCGTTCTCACGATCACGCTCATCTCTGAGCTCCGGAGCGCTGATCGCCACCTCCCATCCCGGATTGAGGAACAGGGTCCCGTCCTCCACGAGCGCCCCGACTGCGAACTCCGGATTCCTGGGCGAGCCGATTTTCCGGACCAAACACAGCTCCAAAGGAACTCTGAGTTTCCTGGCAATGGGTGCTGCAACAGGAACCCCACCCCGTGGGAGCGCGAGCACCCGCGTTTTTTGTTTTTCGAATTTAGCGCCAGGAATCTGACGCGCCAAGAGAACACCCGCTTCGTGACGATTGATGAATTGCACGGCCGGACACGAAGCAACCTTCATGCCCCTCAGGTGTGAGGGGCAAAAATTACGCTGAGCAGGGTCGACGGATCCGGGTAGAATGAAGGCATGGTGCGCACGATCATGATGGCCCTCTGGATTTGCCTCTCTTGGAACCCGCGCCCGGCCCAGGCGACCTCCGCCTACTATGAAGCGGGGACCTCTCTTGGTGGATTCTCCGGAGCAGGCGCTTTTTTCAATCAACCTGGGGCAGCCAACACTTCGGGCGGTTTCGTGGGGAGCCTTTCGGTTTATGCGCCTGTCACCCGGCCCAATGCCTTCGGTCGACTCCAAGCCGGACTGCAGACCCGGATCAGTACCTCGACCGTGGCAGGAACCAGCGATGCTCTGGCCATGGGCAGCCTCCACGTGGGCGCACGACTGGAGATCTGGCGCCTTTACGTGGGTGCGGGCTATTCGCCATGGACTTGGGTCAGCAAGCCCCAACAGGGAATCTCTAGCCTCCACTTGAATCCCGGCTTCTCCTCTTTCCTGGCAGAGGCGGGTTTGATCTGGCGGGTCATCCCCGAGTTCCAGATTGCCGCCTGCTTCGGACTTGAATATGGAATGGAGCGGAGCGGAATCCAAAGCCCGCTCCCCGTGACCGAGTACGGTCTACGGTTCCGCTTCCCCTTCAACCCCAAGGAGGGGAACTCGGGTTCGGGAGTGGAATTCGATGGCTTCCGCTATCCTTTCGGAGTCATGAAATGACTCTTATATTTCCTTTTTTTTGATGTGAATTTCCCAGGAATCTCCTAGATTTGAAGGATATGGAAAAGCTGAAGTCCCTCTTCAAATCCAAAGCGGATGCTGCCGCCAATGAAATCAAAGAAATCCTGAAAGAACACGGCCAGAAAAAAATCGGCGAAGTTCAACTCGCACAGGCCTATCAGGGCATGCGGGGGATCACCGGGATGGTCTATGAGACTTCCCTTCTCGATGCCCAAGAGGGCATCCGTTTCAGGGGCTTTTCCATCCCCGATCTCCAAGCCAAACTTCCCAAGGCGCCCGGTGGAACCGAGCCGCTTCCTGAGGGGCTTTTCTACCTCATGATGACCGGGGAATTGCCCACTTCAGAGGACGTGAAAGCCCTGAGCCAGGATTGGGCGGAGCGGGCGAAGAACATCCCTGAACACGTGTTCAAGACCATCGACGCTTTGCCTCTGAACGCGCACCCGATGACCCAGTTTGTGACCGGCGTGATGGCTCTTCAGACCGAATCCATTTTCTCTAAAAAATATGCCGAAGGCGTGAATAAAAAGGACTACTGGAGCCACACCTATGAAGACTCCATGAACCTGATTGCCCGCCTGCCGGCCATTGCGGCCTACGTCTACCGTCGCAAATACCGGGGTGGAAAAACGGTTTCCGCGGATGCCTCTTTGGATTGGGCCGGGAACTTCGCACACCTGCTCAGTTTCGATCAGGAAGGTTTCAAGGAGCTCATGCGCCTGTATCTCACCATCCACGCCGACCACGAAG